>DASQEB010000374.1:0-10087 GCA_035633875.1 Thermoanaerobaculia bacterium | reverse complement strand
GCTCACGTCCGGGCGCGGCTCGCCGCGGATGGCCCTCACCTGGCCCTGAGCTTCGCGCAAGAGCGCCCGGAGGGGAGCGGCAAGTGGTGGGGCTGGAAGCCACAGAAGGCCGCCCTGGAATTCCTCTGGTGGACCGGGGAGGTGGCCGTGGCCGGCCGGGTGAATTTCCACAAGGTCTACGACCTGGCGGAGCGCGTGCTGCCGGCCGGGGTCCTCGCCGCGCCGCGACCGGCCGCTGAGGAGCACCTGGACTGGGCCTGCCGGACAGCTCTGGAGCGGCTCGGGGTGGCCACCCCGGAGGAGATCGCCTCGTTCTGGGAGGCGGTCCCCCTCGCCGACGCCAAGGCCTGGAGCGAACGGGCCGCCGCCCGCGGCGAGATCGTGCCGGTCCAGGTGGAGACGGCGGACGGCTCCCGTCCCCGGGCGGCGTACGCCGTCCCCGACTGGGAGACCCGCGCGGATGCCCTCCCCCCGGCCCCGCCCCGCATCCGGCTCCTTGCTCCCTTCGACCCCACCCTGCGGGACCGGCGGCGGACCCTGCGGCTCTTCGCCTTCGACTACCGCTTCGAGGCCTTCGTTCCCGAGAGTCAACGGCGGTACGGCTACTATGTCCTGCCGATCCTGGAAGGGGAGCGTCTGGTGGGGCGGCTCGACCCCAAGGTCCACCGCGGCGAGGGGCTGCTGGAGGTCCGGGGGCTCTGGTGGGAGCCGGGGGTCCGGGAGACCAAGGGGAGGAGGGCGGCCCTGGAGGCCGCCCTCGACCGGCTGGCGCGGCAGGTGGGAGCGGAGCGCTGGGTCCTCAGTCGTGGATGACGACCTCGGCGCTGCCGCCCGGCTTGCCCTGGGCGGTCAGAACGATGACGTTTCCGTTCCCCGGCAGCATGGCGGAAGAGACGTCCAGGGTCCGTTGCTCGCCGTCCGCCAGGCTGGTCAGCAGGAAGCTCTTGCCGTTGACGTCGACCCGCAGGGTCGTCACACCCGGGCTGCCGTTGACCACCGTGACCTTGCCCTCCGCCTGAGGGAGGCCGCTCACGGTCTCGCTCACCGGTTTGCCCGGGTCGCGAATCTGGAGAGTGAAGACCGGGTCGCAGGTGATCACCGTGCCGCAGATGTCAGTGATGGTGAGCTCCACGACCGACCGCACTCCCGGCATCTCCTTGCGGGCCGTGACCAGGACCGGCCCCTTGGACCCCAGGGGGAAGCCCGGGACGTTGACCATGGCGTTCTCCTTCTTCGTGACCACGATCGAGAACAGCCCGTTGCCGGCGGTGATGGTCGCGTCGGCCCCGACATTGGGCAGGATGACGACCTCGCAGACCGGAGGTCCGTCGCAATCGGGAACGTGGACGACCTGATCGGCCCGGATCCCGGCCGCGTTGCGGTTCTCGTCGAACAGAGGGGTGTGCTCCAAATCCCCGTACCCTTCGCCCTTGGCGGGCGGCTTGTGCTCGATGGTCTCCTCCATGTGCTTCTCGTCCTCGTTGTGAAGGAGGAATTGCCCCAGGGGGCCGCTGACGTGGGCCTGGAAGAAGACCTCGAAAAAGCTCGTCGCACTGCCCGAGGGCGCGAAGGGGGGCACGTCCAGGCGTCCGGGCTGCGTGTTGACCGTCTCCTCGATCACTCCGAGAGTCGGCTGGAACGGGGGCTCCGCCGGGCTGCGGATCTCGAGCGCGACGGAGCCCAGCATGGGGCTGGTTCCGCTCGGGCTCAGTTGGACCATCTGCGTCCGCACCTCGTCCAGGCCGTCGCCGTCGCTGTCGAGGGCCTCCCCGTTGGGACCGATGGAGACGAGGACCGTCGAGGGTCCCTTCAGGCGGACGATTTCGGGGCCGAAGGGGCCGGTCATCTGGACCCCCGCCGACGTCTCGGGGAAATGGTCCACCTCGATCGCCTCCATGTCGGGCTGATGGAGGTCCTGGGGCGAGGCAGCGTCCTGCACGTCATGGACGGGATTGGTGACGAAGTGGTTGGCGAGGAGAACGGGAACGGGCGGCGTCAGGTCGAAGATCTTGACCGTGCCCGGTCCCCCGCCGCCGGTGACCACGGCCCGCGAGCTGTCCGGAAGGACCGCGATGCTGTTGGCGTCCCAGGGATTGCTGGTCGCGGCCGGGAACAGGGCGATGGTGGTCGCCGCGGCTGGGTCGTAGAACGCGATCGCGTCGAAGACCGCTCCGCCGGGGGGCGGGAACGGCGGGGTTCCGCTGCGCACGATGGCGAGCTTCGCATTCGGCGTGACGTGAACGTCGTCCGCCGGAGTGGAGAGCGTGAAGCTCGCCAGCAGTACCGGAACCGGGACCGTCAGGTCGTAGATCTGGACGGCGTCGGCTCCCGAGCCGCCGGTCACGACCGCCCGCGTGCTGTCCGGAGAGAAGGCGATGCTGTTCGAGGAGTGGTTGGCGTTGTTCGAGACCGCAGGACGCGCGACCACGAGCGCTCCCGTCACCGGATTGACAAAGGCGACCGCGTCCGGCACGGCGGGCCCGGGAGCCGGAGCCGGCAGCCCGCTCCGCACGACGAAGAGCCTCGCGTCCGGGGTGACCTCCACGTCCCCCGGAGCCTGGGAGAGGAAGAGCGAAGAGAGCAGCGTCGGAGAGGCCGTCGTGAGATCAAAGACCCGGATGGCACCCTGCCCGGGCCCGCTGGTCACCACGGCCCGCGCGCTGTCCGGGGTGAAGGAGATGGCGTTCGAGCTCCGCGGGTTGTCCGAGGGGGAGCCGAGCTGCGTCACCAGGGCTCCGGTGGCGGGGTTGAGAAAGGTGATGTTGTCGGCGGCCGGGGGTGGACCGGGCACCGGGACAGGCGGCGGACCGCTCCGGACGACGGCGACCTTGCCATCGGGGGAGACGTCCACGTCGTAGGGGGAGCGGGTCAGGGAGTGGGTGGCGATCAGCACCGGGACGGCGGGCGTGAGGTCGAAGACCTGGATGGCGTCAGCGCCGACGCCGCCGGTCACGAGCGCCCGCGTGCTGTCGGGCGTGATCGAGATCATGTTGGGGCCGCGGGTCGTGGCGCCGTTCGAGGCCGCGGGGAACATGGCCACGACAGTCCCCGTCACCGGGTTGAGGAAGACCACCGAATCCGGAGGGACCGGAGGAGGGACGAAGGGGTTCTGCGCCAACCCGTTGCGCACGATGACGAACCTGCCGTTCGGGGTCACGTCGAGATCGGCCGGCGGGTTGGAAAAGCCCCGCGTCGCGATCTGGACCGGGAGCGCGCCGGTCACGTCGAAGACCTGGACCGAGTTGGTCTGCGCTCCCCCGCTCACGATCACTCGCGTCCGGTCCGGGGTGAAGACGACGCTGTTGTTGCTGCTCGGGTTGTTCGACAGGGCCGAGAACTGGGCGATCTGCGCGCCGGTGGCCGGATCGTAGAAGGTGATGTCGTCCGGGGCCGGTGGGAGGGGATTGACGGGCTGCAACAAGGGACCGCTGCGGACGGTGACCAGATTGGGAACCTGCCCCAGGGCAGGTACGGCGGAGGTGAGCAGGAGGACGAGGACGCCGGGAAGCAGAGATGATCCTGTCTCTCTCAGGTCTTTCACGAAGAATCTCCTCGGAATGGAATTCGACAGCGGGTCGCGATGTGACGCCGGGCCCAGCGATGCCCGGCAAGGAGGGGGGCGGGGCTTCGACTCGAGGAGAACGATGCGTTTTTTCAAGGGAGCGACGGCAAAGGGGGCCCCTCCTGAGGAGGAGTTGCCGCATGCCACCGTTCGGTGACAGATTTACATCAGAATTACGGATTCAACAATCTGCATGTGCAGACAGGATCGAGAGGCTGGAGCCCTGGCCTATCGCCCTGCCCGCTCCAAGGCTCTCTGCAGGAGGAGGTCCTGGCTGGAGCGGGGCTCGTCGCCCGGGGCCGGGGTGCGCTGGACGTAGCTGCCGTCGGAGCGCATGTCCCAGGCCTTGACGTTGTCGGCGAGCTGGAGGTCGAGGATGGCCTCGAGCTCCTCCTGGAGCCGCGGTTCCTCGACCGGTACGATGGCCTCGACCCGGGCGTCGAGGTTGCGGCTCATCCAGTCGGCCGAGCCGAAGAAGTACTCGGGCTCACCCCCGTTGGCGAAGTAGAAGATGCGGGCATGCTCCAGGAAACGGCCGACGATGCTGATCACCCGGATCGTCTCGCTGCGACCCGGAAGGCCCGGGCGCAGCCGGCAGATCCCCCGCACGATGAGGTCCACCTCCACCCCGGCGGCCGAGGCCTCGTACAGGGCATCGATGAGCTGCCGGTCGTCCAGGGCATTCATCTTGGCGATGATGTGCCCGCCCCGGCCCTCCCTCTGGCGATCGATCTCCCGGGCGATCAGCTCCAGGAAGCGCTGGCGCATGTTGACCGGGGCCACGAGCAGCTTCTGGAACTGCGGCTGATGGACGAAGCCGGTCAGCATGTTGAAGAGCTGGGCCACGTCCTGGGCGATGTCCTCGCGGACCGTGAACAGGCCCAGGTCGGTGTAGAGCTTGGCGGTCTCGGGGTTGTAGTTGCCGGTGGCGATGTGGGTGTAGAGGCGCAGGGCGTCCCGCTCCTGGCGCACCACCAGGCAGATCTTGGCGTGGGTCTTGAGGCCCACGAGCCCGTAGCACACATGGGCTCCCACCTTCTCCAGGGCCTCGGCCCACTCGATGTTGGCCGCCTCGTCGAAACGCGCCTTGATCTCCACCGTGACCGCGATCTGCTTGCGGGCCTCCGCCGCCCGGATCAGCGCCTCCATGTTGGGCGATCCGGCCGAGGTGCGGTAGAGGGTCTGCTTGATGGCCACGACCGCCGGGTCGGCAACGGCGGCCTCGATGAAGCGCTGGGTGCTCGTCGAGAAGGAGTCGTAGGGGTGGTGGACCAGGATGTCGCCCTCGGAGACCGCACAGAAGACGTCCCTCTCCTCACCCGGCTCGATGGCGTAGAAGGCCGGGTGGGTGATCGGGGACCAGGGTTGATAGCGCAGGGACGGCAGCGGGGCCGACACGGCGAGGGACATCAGGTCCTTGAGGGCGAGGGGGCCTTCGAGCTCGAAGACCTCCTGGTCGGTGACCTCCAGCTCCTCGCAGAGGAGCCGGAGCATCCACTCGGGGGTCCCCTTGCCCACCTCGAGCCGCACCACGGTGGCGAACCGGCGCTCCCGCAGCTCCTCCTGGATGGCCTCCAGGAGGTCCTCGGCCGTCTCCTCGTTCCTCTGGACGTCCGCGTTGCGGGTCACCCGGAAGGGGAAGGAATCGACGATCTCCATGCCCGTGAAGAGGCGGTCCAGGTTGTGGGCGATCAGGTCCTCCAGGACCACGTAGCGCAGCGTCCTCGGCACCTGGATCCAGCGCGGCAGGATGTGTGGCGCCTTGACCCGGGCGAAGCGGAGCGGCCCCGGCCCCGGCGGCTTGACCCCCACGCCGAGAGACAGGCTGGTGTTGGAGATGAACGGGAACGGATGCGCCGGGTCCACCGCCAGGGGGGTGAGGACGGGGAAGATCCACCGCTCGAACTCCTCGCAGAGATGGCGGCGCTCGGCGCTGCGGAGCTCCTCCCAGGGGACGATCTCCAGCCCGTGCTGGCACAGGGCCGGCAGGATCTCGTGGTTGAGCAGGCGCCGCTGCCGCGCCACCATCGGGCGCACCGCGGCGTCGATCGCGGCGAGCTGCTGGCGGGGCGAGGCGCCGGCGTCGGGCATCTCCCGGACGTTGCTCGCGAGCTGCTGCTTCAACCCGCCCACCCGCTTCATGAAGAACTCGTCCAGGTTGGACTCGAAGATGGCGATGAACTTCAGCCGCTCGAGCAGGGGAGTCCTGGGGTCCTCCGCCTCGTGGAGCACGCGGCGGTTGAACTCCAGCCAGGACAGCTCGCGGTTCAGGAGGAGCGTGCCCTTGTCGGGCTGCTCCTCCCGGTTTGCAGGTTCCAGGTCCAGGCGTAAGGTCGGCTCGGCCACGAACATCGCTCCTGGCGCAAGAGAGACTTCCGCCCCTCCCGCCCCCAGAGAAGAAGAAAAAATTGTCGCACAGCCCATGCGGAGAGGGCCAGTTGCAGGCGTGTGACAAATTCGGGGCGCACCAGACCCGGGCCCCGATTGTCCGGCAGAAGGAGTGGTCCAGGCTTTAGAATCCCGGATGTGTCGACCCTCCTGATCCAACCCCTGACCTTCCCCATCGCCACCGAGCCCGGCGAGGAGCGCCCGTCCTCTCGAGAGCGGATGGCCGCCATCGACATCGGGTCGAACTCGATCCACATGATCGTGGTGGCCGCCGAGCCCACCGGCGGCTATCGCGTGCTGGGGCGGGAGCGGGAGATGGTGCGCCTGGGGAAGACCGGGTTCGAGGATGGGGCCCTCTCCGAGGCGGCCATCCGCGACGGTCTGGAGGCGCTGATCAAGATGACGACCCTCGCCCGGCTCAAGGGGGCCGAGCGGGTGATCGCCGTGGCCACCAGCGCCGTGCGGGAAGCCGCCAACGGGTCCGACTTCCTCGCCCGGGTCAAGGCCCAGACCGGCCTGGACGTGCAGCTCTTGACCGGCGTCGAAGAGGGGCGGCTGATCTACCGCGCCGTCCGGGAGGTGGTGGACCTGGGACCGGGCCCCGCCGCCATCGTCGACGTGGGAGGGGGGAGCACCGAGTGGATCGCCACCCGCGCGGGCGAGGTCGAGCAGGTGGTGAGCCTCGCCCTGGGCTCGCTTCGCTGCGCCGTGGAGCTCAAGGGGGACCCGCCCACGGATGCCTCGGTCGACCGGCTCCGCCGCCGCATCCAGCGGCGGCTGGCCGAGTCCGTGCCCCGCGGGTCGGTGGAGCGGCTGGTGGCCACCTCCGGCACCGCCGTCGCAGCCGCCGACCTCGTGGACTGGTTCGCCGACCGCCCCTGGAAGGATCTCTCCGGCGGGTTGCGGGAGGTCCGGGCCAAGGACCTGGTCCAACTGGTCGAGCGGCTCCGCCCCTTGCGGCGGCGCCAGATCGCCGATCTGCCGCCGGTGGGCGGCCCCCGCTCGGACAGCCTGTTCGCCGGAGCGCTCCTCCTCCAGGAGCTGATCGCCCACGCCGGGGTGGACCGCTTCCAGGTCAGCGACCGGGCGCTGCGGGAGGGGCTGGTCCTGGCTGCCCTGGGCCAGCCGATCCCCGCGGCGGACGAGCCCGAGGACCTGCGGCGCCGCCAGGTGCTCCAGCTCGCCGAGCGGGCCGAGAGCGTCTACCGGCACAACCTCCAGTCTGCCCGGCTCGCCGTCCGCCTGTTCGACGTCACCGCCTCCCTCCACGGCCTGGGGGCCCGCGAACGGGAGTGGCTCGAATACGCCGCCCTCCTCCACGACATCGGCTACTCCATCCACTACCACGGCCATCACAAGCACGCCTACTACCTGATCACCAACGCCGTCCTGGACGCCTTCGACCCGCGGGAGATCGAGATCATCGCCCATGGGGCCCGCTATCACCGAGGGGCCCCTCCGAAGGCCAGCCATCCCACCCTGGCCGCGTTGAAACCCTGGCAGCAGAGGACGATCCGCAAGCTGGCCGCCCTGCTCCGGTTGGCCGACGCCCTGGACCGCACCCACGCCTCCCGGGTGGACGAGATCTACTGCTCCATCCGCGGAGACCGGGTCACCCTGGAGGTGATCTCCCGCTACGACGTGGGTCTGGAGCTGGAGGCCGCCCGGGAGCGCGGGCGCTTCTTCGAGAAGGTCTTCGACTGCCGGCTCCGGCTCCGCCAGGGGCTGGAGGTGGCGGGTGGCTGAGGCGCATTTTTACCCACGATTGTAAAAAGTCTTTCCCTGCTCCACCTCTGCCCCCTTTTCGGAGGCTCCCGTTAAATCCCTCTGTCACAGCGAGTTAACACAGAATTAACGGCGCGTTCACGCCCCTGCCTGTGGAAAAACCCTCCACCCTCCGATCCCCCGTCTTTCCCAAAAGGGAACAGAGAGGACCCGGACCATTGTTTTCAGTGACTTACGTCCTTTGCACAGACCCTTGGTCAAAGCGCTCCAAGGTCCCGAGAAACCTCGCTTTGGAGGGGGTTCCCGGGGACTTTTCCACAGGCTTTTCCGCACGATCTGTGGAAGACCCGTGCTAGCCTTTTTCTACATGGCACGGGAACGCATTCTGCTCATCGAGGACGAGCCCGACATCGCCGAGGTTCTGCAGTACAACCTGGAGAAGGAGGGGTTCGCGGTGGAGGTGGCGCGCCGGGGCGACACCGGCCTGGACGCCATCCGCCGCGACGCTCCCGACCTCCTCCTGCTCGATCTGATGCTCCCCGGGATCGACGGCCTGGAGCTCACCCGTCTGCTGAAGCGGGACGGGGCTACCTCCCGGATTCCCATCGTCATGCTCACCGCCCGGAGCGAGGAGGTGGACCGGATCGTAGGGCTGGAGCTGGGGGCCGACGACTACATTCCCAAGCCCTTCAGCCCCCGTGAGGTCGTGCTCCGGGTCAAGGCGGTGCTGCGCCGTTACCAGCCCGAGGAGGACCCGGGCGACCTCGTCGAGGTGGGGGGCATCCAGCTCGACGTCTCCGGGCACCAGCTCCGGGTCCGAGGGAAGGAGGTGCCCCTGACCGCCACCGAGTTCCGGCTTCTGCGGCTGCTCCTGGAGCGCTGCGGACGGGTCCAGACCCGGGGACAGCTCCTCTCCGACGTCTGGGGGTATGCGGAGGACATCGACAGCCGCACCGTCGACACCCACATTCGCCGCCTGCGGCGCAAGCTCGGTCCCGAGGCGGACCGGATCGAGACGGTCATCGGCGTCGGCTACCGGCTGAGGCCCTGACCTCCGGATGCGGATCTTCGGCCTGCCGCCCAAGCTGCGGCTCGCCCCTTTGTGGCCCGCCCTGGCCGCGCTGCTCACCGCCGCCGCCCTGCTCTGGCTCCTCCTTCCCAGGCTGCTGGAACGCTCTGCCGCGGCTCAGCTCAACCACACGGTCCGGCTCCTCACCGACACCCTCGGCCACCACCTGGGGGAGCCGCGGGCGGAGCTCCAGGCCCGGATCCACCGGCTCGGGGCCGACAGCGGCCTCCGCATCACGCTGATGGCCCGCGACGGTACGGTGCTCGCCGACAGCGCCGTTCCTCCCTCCGGGGTGCCCCGGATGGAGAACCACGCCGGCCGGCCCGAGGTCCGCCGGGCCCTCTCCCGGGGCGAGGGGACGGCGGTTCGCCGCAGCGAGACCACCGGCGAGGTCTACGTCTACGCGGCCGGCATGGTCACGGACGCCAGAGGTACGAGCTTCATCCTCCGGGTGGCCACTCCCCTGAGGGAGCTCGATGCCCTGCGCCGGCACATCGCCTCGGCCTTGGGGGTAGCGACCCTCGCCGCGGCGTTCGCCATCGTGATCACCGCCTTCTGGATCAACCGCCGCGTGTTCGCGCCCCTCTACCGCCTGATCGCCGGTGCGGGCGACCTGGCGAGCGGCCGGGCCTCCCGCGTCGAGATCCCGGAGGAACGTGAGCTCGCGGCCCTGGCTCTCTCCCTCAACCACCTCGCTGCCACGGCCGAGGCCCAGTTCGCGGCCGTGCGCAACGAGCGCGATCACCTGATGGCCATCCTCTCCAGCATGTCGGAAGGGGTGCTCGTCGTGGACGGCGACGGCCGGGCCCTGCTGGTCAACCCCGCCTTCCGGCGCCTGTTCGACCTCGCAGGGGAGGTGGCGGGCCGGCTCGCGCTGGAGATCATCCGCCACCCCCAGCTCGCCCGGGTCGTCGAGGACACCCTCCGCCTCGGCGAGTCGCAGGGCGGCCAGATCGAGCTGCGGTCCCCCGAGCGGCGCACCCTGCTCCTGGCGAGCGCCGCCTTGGCCGGGGGGGAACGAGGCGCGGTCCTGGTGGCCCGGGACACCACCGAGCTGACCCGGGTCGCCGACATGCGCCGGGACTTCGTGGCCAACGTCTCCCACGAGCTCAAGACTCCGCTCGCCGCCATCCGCGGCTACGCCGAGACCCTGCAGGACGGCGCTCTGGACGAGCCGGACACGGCCCGCCGCTTCACCGACCGCATCCTCTCCCAGTGCCGGCGCCTCCAGGCCCTGCTCGACGACCTGCTGACCCTCTCCCGCCTGGAGGGGGTGGCGCTCCCCACCGAGCGGGAGCCGGTCGACCTCCATGCCGTGGTGCAGCGCTCGGTGGAGGTGCTCT
>DASQEB010000373.1:0-2388 GCA_035633875.1 Thermoanaerobaculia bacterium | reverse complement strand
ACGGGGAGTACTGCATCGAGCGCAGCGTGGTGGTGAACGGTCCGTGGGCGATCGACAGCTCGACCGGCTGGCCGGTCTTTGGATGGGGGACCGTCTGGCGGGCGGGCTCCTTCCGGAGCCGATCGATCACCGCCCGGAATTCGTTCCGCAGGTTGGGGAAGGCCGTGCGGCAGCTCTCCTCGTTCATGCAGTCGTCGAACAGCTTTTCCATCGATTCCTGCGCTTGCCGGGCGATGTAGAGGGGCATCCGGGCATCGGCGGTCATCACCCCGGCGAGCACGGCGCTCCGCACGTGCTCGGGGTGCTGGCGCATGTAGGCCTGCGCCGCCCGGGTGCCGTAGGAGCCGCCAAAGACGTTGATTCGCTCGTAGCCGAGCCACTCACGGACCTCGTCCAGGTCGTCCATGGCGATCGCGGTGGTGTATTGCGTGAGGTCGGCCTTGGCCTGGAGCTCGGGCAGGCAGGACCGGAGGATCTCTACGGGGAACAGATCGCTGAGCAAACCCTGGAGGTTGTCCTCGCTTCCGGGCAGGGGGCACTTCAGGGGATGGGATTGGCCGCTTCCGCGCTGGTCCAGGAACACGAGATCACGCTGTTTGCGGATCTCTTCCAGGAACTGGCCGAAACCCGAGGCCGCCGCGGTCGAGGAGTAGCCCGGTCCGCCGTTGATGTAGAAGACCGGGTCCGGCGCCGGGTTTGGGCTCGTTGCAGGGAGGACGACCATTGCGAGATCGATCTTTCGGCCCGTCTTCGTCGTCCGGTTCTCCCAGACGGCGAGGGACCCGCAGAGGACCTCCTCGTCGAGCCCCTCGATCTTGCAGGGCTTGAGCTTCTCGTGGATCGTCCGTTTCGGCGAGGCTGGCTGGGGAGCCGGCTCCTGGGCTCCGGAGAGGACCGGGGCGAGCAGGGCGAGGCTGGCCAGCAGGAACGGGATTCTCTTCATGGCATCTCCTCGGAGGGCGTTCTCCTCACGAGATACGGTTTCCGTCCAGCCGGGTTTCGGGCTTGCGCTCCGCCGTTCCAACGCGAGATCTTTCATCCTGATGGCCACCTACGCGATCGGGGACGTCCACGGCTGCTTTGACACTCTCCGGAACCTCCTCGACCGCATCCGCTTCGATCGCCGGGAGGACAGGCTCTGGTTCGTGGGCGACCTCGTCAACCGCGGCCCAAAGTCTCTGGACGTCCTCCGTTGGGCCGTGGAGAACGACGACCGGATCACCGTCGTGCTCGGCAACCACGACGTCCACCTCCTCGCTCGGGCCGCCGGGCTCGCCAAGCCCAAGAAGCGGGACACCCTGGATGACGTCCTGAACGCCCCCGACCGGGACGACCTCCTCGCCTGGCTCCGCACCCGCCCTCTGATCCACCGGGAGGGTGAGACCGTCCTCGTGCACGCCGGCCTCTTTCCGGACTGGAGCGTGCGCCAGGCCGAGGATCTGGCGCGCGAGGTCGAAGAGGTCCTGCAAGGGGACGAGGCGGAAGCCCTGCTCGAGAGCATCGACAGGAAGATCCCAGAAGAGTGGCGGGACGAGCTTACCGGTCTGGACCGCGCCCGGGTCGCCCTGGCCGGCTTCGCCAAGCTCCGCACCCTCGAAGCCGGCGGCCGGATGTGCCCCGACTTCAGCGGCCCCCCCAAGGAAGCGCCGAAGGGCTGCATCCCCTGGTATTCGTTCCCGGACCGCAAGAGCGCCGGCGCCACCGTGATCTTCGGCCACTGGGCCGCCCTGGGCCTGCGCGTCAAGAACGGCGTCGCCGCCCTGGACACCGGCTGCGCCTGGGGTCGCGAGCTGACCGCGCTGCGGCTCGACGACTGGAGGGTGTTCCAGGAGAAGGCGGGGGAGGGCTGAGGAGAGGTCCGGGAGATCTCTTCCGCGATAGGTTACTTTCGAATATTGTTTTAGTACACTGATGGCTGCGGCCTCGGCCCCAGCCCCTCTCCCGATCTCCTGAAGGAGAGGGGCATTGGAGACTCCGAGGCTGCGGCTCTCATCTTCAGCCTCTAGGACGCCTGGGTCTGCGGTGAAACGGCATCGCTGCCTATGGATTCGTCGAGCCTGCGGTGCTATCTTCACGGGAAGTGCGGGAGGAGGGCCCCGAGGTCCTTCCTCCCGGTGAAGACCTCATCACCTCTTTTGCTCGAGACCATGTCGACGACCGATCGCGATCTCACTCGGACGTACACCCGCGCGCAGTTCGTAGCGAAGCTTCGCCGGCTTGCAGATTCCATCGAGGCTGCCAAGCCGTTCACGATCCAAGTCGCCGGAGAGCGGCTTCGGATCCCCGCGGACGCCAGGTTCAACATCGAGCAGGAGCGTTCCAGATCCGAGGAGGAGTTGGAGTTCCAGTTGCTCTGGACTCGGGAGGAGTAATCCGCTGTCGCGCGGA
>DASQEB010000372.1:0-5740 GCA_035633875.1 Thermoanaerobaculia bacterium | reverse complement strand
GAGACCAGGAGCCCTGTCTTCCCCTCCTCCACCGCCAAGGGAATGCCCGAGATCCCGGTCGCCACCACGGCCAGGCCGCTCGCCATGGCCTCCAGGATCACGTTCGGCAGACCGTCCACGTTCCCCCTGGAGTCGTGGACCGCCGGCAGGACGAACAGATCGGCCGCCCGGTAGAGGTCCGGCAGCGTGTCCCGCAGCACGGAGCCAGGGAAGTGGACCCGGCCGTCCCACGCCGAAACCGCCGCCTTGAATTCCTCCAGCCGGTCTCCTCCGCCTGCCAGTACGACGTGGGCCTCGGGATGTTCCGCGAACAGAGCGGGAAGGATCTCGATCAGCCTCTGGAAACCTTTCTTGGTGGCCATCCGCCCGACTCCGAGCAGGAGAGGCACGCTCTCCGGCACCTCCAGACGCTCGCGCCAGATCCTCCTCCGGTCGGGCGCGGGGGAGAACGTTGCCACGTCCACTCCATACGGAATGACCCGGGAGCGCTCCGCTGGGAAGCCAAGGGCCCGCATCCTCTCCACCAACTCGGGCGAGCAGCCGGTGAGAAGCTGTGCCCGGGACAGCGACCAGCGCGCGAAGGAGCGCACGCCCGGCTTCTCCGCCAGGAACACGTCGCTCCCATGGAGGCCGATCGCCAGAGGTGTCCTCCGCTGGGCCACCGCCGCCACCACGCCGTTGGGGATGATCCAGTGGGCGTGGACGAGATCGAAGTGCCGCCTCCGAAGCTCCCGGCGGACCGCCCGGAGCGCTCCGAGGGCGTAGAGGGGAGCGGCCAGGGCCGCGCCGCCCTTGACCTTCTCGTCCGCCTCCAGGGACCGGCCGTAGCCCAGCACCTCGCGCCGCTCGGGGGCATACCGGAAGGTGACCACCTCGACATCGCCGTCGTCCCATCGCGCCGGAACACCCTCGGCGTGAGGGGCGAGGACGGTGACCCGGTCGCCGCCCCGGACCAGCCCCCGGGCGAGGTCGCGGATGAACGGACCCGAGGTGTCGCCCTCGACGCGGGGGTAGGTCTGGGTGAGGAAGAGGAGATCGAGGCCGGCGGCGCCGGCCGTCACTCCAGCCATTCCTTGATCGAGTAGCTGTCGCGCCGGCGGAAGTTCTTGAAAGTGATCATCTCGCCCACGAGCCCGGTGGTCAGCACCTGGATACCCAGGAGCATCAGGAGGATGCCGAGTTGGAGGAGCGGCCGGTTGGAGAGGTCCTCCCCTCCGAACCAGGCGATGGCGAGATAGAAGTTGATCCCGAAGCCGCCGGCCAGAAAGAGGAGGCCGAAGGCGCCGAAGAGATGCAGGGGCCGCCGCGTATAGCGGGTGATGAAGAGCACCGTGATCAGGTCGAGCAGCCCCTTGTAGAAGCGGTCCCACCCATACTTGCTCACGCCGTGGCGGCGCGGGTGGTGGTTCACCTGGATCTCCCCAACGGCGAAGCCGCGGCGGCTCGCCAGCACCGGGATGTAGCGGTGGAGCTCGCCGTAGACGGCGATCTCGGCCAGGACTTCCCGGCGGTACGCCTTGAAGCCGCAGTTGAAGTCGTGGAGGTCCACCTGGGCGAGCTTGCGGGTGGCCCAGTTGAACAGGCGCGAGGGGAGCCGCTTGCTCGCTGGGTCCTGCCGCCGCCGCTTCCAGCCGGAGACGAGGTCCAGCTCACCCTCCTTTAGGGTAGAGAGGAAGCGCGGGATCTCCTCAGGGTCGTCCTGGAGGTCGCCGTCCATGGTGATGAGGATGCGGCCCATGGAGTGGTCGAAGCCGGCGCAGAGAGCCGCGGCCTTGCCGAAGTTGCGCCGCAGCCGCACCAGCTTGACCCGGCCGTCCCGCTCCCGGGCCGCCTTGACCCGCTTGGGCGTGCCGTCGCGCGAGCCGTCGTCCACGAAGATGATCTCGAAAGAGAGGCCCAGACGGTCCAGCACGGAGGCGACCCGCGCGGCCAGCTCTTCCACCGTCTCCGCCTCGTCCTTGACCGGAACGAGAACCGAGACGTCCAGCTCCGCCGGCTCGGGCGAGGAAACAGGGGACGCCGACACGGGCGAGAGGATCGGGAACGTCTGACTGCTCATCGGGAGGGTATTGTAACAGGGGCAGGCGATTTTCCTTGGGGACTGTGACAATCGTCACCCCCGAATCATGATTCCCATGACTGTCCTCCCCTCCCCCACCCGGGGGAGACTGGAACCGTCCGAGAGGACACCGACAACCGATGAAAGGACGCGAACGATCATGACTCGATTCCGGACGGTTCTCACTCTGATGCTCTGCCTGCTCGGCTGCCTCCCTGCAACCGGTGCCGACTTCGCCATTGTCAACGCTCGGATCTTCGAGGGCATGGCGGTGATCCCCAAAGGGACCGTGGTGGTCCGCGACGGCCGCATTGCCGCCGTGGGACCGGATGTGCAGCCGCCCGCGGGGATGGAGGTGATCAACGGCGCCGGGGCCACGCTTCTCCCCGGCTTCATCGATTCCCACACCCACGTTTTCGGCGAGGAGCCCCTGCGGCGGGCCCTCGCCTTCGGCGTCACCACCGAGCTGGACATGTTCAGCGCACCGCCGCTCGTCGCGTCCCTGCGCGAGGAGCAGGCGAAGACCGGGGCGCCCCAGCGCGCCGACGTGCGCAGCGCGGGGATCCTGGCCACCGCCCCGGGCGGGCACGGCACCCAGTTCGGCTTGGCAGTCCCGACCCTCACCAAACCCGAAGAGGCCCAGGCCTGGGTCGACGCCCGGATCGCCGAGGGCTCGGACTACATCAAGATCGTTTCCGAGGACGGCGCGGCCTACAAGCTGGAGCTCCCGGGACTCGACGGCGCCACGATCGCGGCCGTGATCAAGGCGGCCCATGAGCGCGGCAAGCTCGCGGTCGTCCACGTCAGCACCCAGGACCGGGCTCGGGCGGCCATCGAGGCGGGGGCGGACGGCCTCGTCCACATCTTTTCGGACCGCGCTCCCGAGCCGGGCTTCGCCAGAGTGGTGGCCGCCAAGGGAGCGTTCGTCGTCCCTACCCTGACGGTCGTCGAGAGCACGACGGGTGTCGCGGGAGGGCGCTCCCTGCCGGAGGATCCGCGCCTCGCCGCCTGGCTGACCTCCGACGAGGTGACGAACCTCAGCCGGTCGTTTCCGGCGCGGGCGGGGGCGCCCAACCGGATGGAGCACGCGCTGGAGGCGGTGCGGCAACTGAAGGCGGCGGGCGTGCCCCTCCTCGCCGGCAGCGATGCGCCCAACCCGGGTACCGCCCACGGGGCGAGCATCCACCGCGAGCTGGAGCTCCTGGTCAAGGCGGGCCTCTCCCCCACCGAAGCGCTGGCGGCGGCCACGTCGGCCCCCGCGAAAGCCTTCAAGCTGGACGACCGCGGGTGGATCGCCCCGGGCCTCCGGGCCGATCTGATCCTGGTGAAGGGGGACCCGAGCCGGGACATCACCGCCACGCGGGACATCCTGCGCCTCTGGAAAGGGGGCGTCCCAGTGCAGCGCACCAGGACGGAGCCGGCTCCGGCGGCCCCCAAAGGGACCCGCGCGGAGATCCCGAAGGAGGGCCTGGTGAGCGACTTCGAGGACGGCGGCCTCGCCACCCGCTTCGGCTCCGGCTGGACGGAATCCACGGACAAGCTCGCCGGCGGCCAGTCCACCGTGCGGAGGGAGGTCGTCTCCGGCGGCGCGCAGGGAGAACGATCGCTCGAAATCTCGGGGGAGACCCGCAAGGGATTCTCCTTCCCCTGGGCCGGCATGATGTTCTCCCCCGGCGGGCGGCCCATGGTACCGGCGGACCTCTCGGCCGCCAAAGAGGTCTCCTTCTGGGCCCAGGGGGACGGCGGCACCTACCAGATCATGGTCTTCGCCACCCGCCTCGGGATGATGCCGTCCCAGAAATCCTTTGTGGCCGGCCCCGAGTGGAAGCTCTACACCTTTCCGCTCGCTGACTTCGGGCTCGACGGCAGCGACATCACCGGGATCTTCTGGGGCGCCGGCCCGGACCTCCGGGAGTTCAGGTTCCGGATCGACGAGGTTCGGCTGGTGCCGCGGTAGTCACTTCCACATCCGCGGATCGTACGAGAACGGCTCGGGCCTACCGGTCCGGATCCTGGGAAAATCAGGGTGCGCGGGGTTGAGCAGGACGTTGCGCTCGTGGGGGATCACGGCCGAGGGGACGAGCAGGACGGCCGACTCTCCGCTCCGTACCCAGCCATTCCCCAATTCCTGCAGTTTTTCGGGGGCCGGGTAGGAGCGCCAGTCCGGGGGGAGGAGGGCGGCGTCGACCTCGCTCCGGGAGATGTCCATGGGGATTTCCGCGGGGATCGCCACGAGATCGCGAGGCGCCAGGAGGGGCTCCAGGTTCACGAAATATTCGAGGGCTGCGAGGGAAAGGGTCGAGGAGCAATAGACGAGAGCGGTTCCGGGATGATTCCAGCGCCCGCCATAGCGGCGCGCCCCTTCGCCGTCGAAGGCGCGGTCGGCGTAGCGGCCCGGGGTGATCCGCCAGACCGTGCGGGAGGGCATCAGCTATAGACGCCGAATTCGATCCGGCCGAGGACCTCTTCCACCTGCCGTGAGCCGAGGTCCGTGTCGAGAAGCTCCAACGGTCGATGGCCCCCGAGCGCCCGGTTCGGGGTGTGGAGCCAGCGCTTGCCGTTCTCCTCTCCCAGGACGTCCGAGGCCTGGGCCGCCACGCGGACGAGCCGGAAGAGGCGGTCCGACTCGTCCCGCCGGAGCTTCTTCTCCTGCTTGCGCCGCGCGAGCGTCCGCGGCGGCAGGTCCAGCGCCCAGGAGATCTCCTCGCGGCTGAGCCCGAACCGTTCCATGACCCGTTCCAGAGACGCGAAGGGCAGGCCCTCGCGGATCCATTCTTTCAACTCCTCCGGCGACCGCACCGGCTCGCTCCGGACCTCCCCTCCTCCCAGGGCTTCTACGATCGCCGCCGTCCCCATGCTCGTCAAGGCGAACCTCCTTCCGCCACTTGGCAGCCATTATACTGCCAGGTGGCAGAGAAGGCAAACATGCGGGCCAGGAAACCCCGGGGGATTTCACTCTGAAAGAGAAAGGGCCACCGCGATCGGGTGGCCCTTCATATCTCCAATCGTCTCGCCAGGAAGGCGAGACGGATCAGGCGATCTTGACGACGTTCGAGGCGGCGGGACCCTTCTTGCCCTGGACGATGTCGAACTCGACGCGGTCGCCCTCGGCAAGGCTCCGGAAGCCCCCTCCCTGGATCTCGGAATGGTGGACGAAGCAGTCATTCCTCCCATCCTCCGGAGTGATGAACCCGAAGCCCTTCGTGTCATTGAACCACTTCACCCGACCTGTGTTGCGCATTCTTCTGTTCTCTCTTTCTTTCTTCTGTTGATCGGCCAGAAAAAAGGGACCTCGGCGAAAACCAGGTCCCCTTTCGTGTGTTTCTGGCTGGTCCCCGGCGCCACCGTGGCTCCGGAGTTGCGCGGACCTTAGCAGCTCCGCGTTGCGGGGTCAATCCCCTCCAATCCGCCTTCAGCACCCACCCTGGTTGCAGGACTCGAAGCCGCAGGTCCCGATGCAGCTCATGTAGGTCTTGTCGAGCGCGGCGGCCGCCGCGCCCTCGAGCCGCACCTCCGCGAGATGCAGCAGAGTCTCCTTGCTGATCACCAACTTCTTCACGCTCTTTTTCACGTCGTCTTCCCCCTGGAACGATAGAGGTCCGGACGACCTCTATGGGAGGGGACAGTATAGCTCCACAAAGACGTGTGCAGACGGAGAGATCCTGGTCGTGGTAGAATGCC
>DASQEB010000371.1:0-6415 GCA_035633875.1 Thermoanaerobaculia bacterium | reverse complement strand
CGGGCCGTGCTCCGCTCGAGCCGCGAGCGCTCCACCAGGGTCTGGCCCAACTCGTTGAGCAGGCGGTAGTCCTTCGCGAAGTTGAAGCCGCGGCTCCGCAGCTCCTCGTTGTTCGCCTCCAGGATGCTCTTGAAGTTGGCGATCGCCTCGTCCAGGTAGCCGTTCTGCTTGTTGACCACGCCGGTGAACCAGGCGATGGACCAGCTCGGCGCGGGCGGATCGAATTTGGCGGCGCGGGCCAGGGCCGCAATGGCCTTGTCCTGCACCGTGCCCTGGGCGATGTAGACCCGGGCCAGGTTGAGCGGCCCGTCGGGCTTGCCCAGAGCCTCGACCCGGGCGAAGGCACCTTCGGCCTGGCGCAGCTCGCCCTTGCTCTTGCCGCCCTTCAGGAGCAGGGCGATGCCGTAGTCGTTCCAGCGCTGCCACTCCTCGATGGGCGACGTCTGCTCCGCGACGTCCGGGGCCGGCCCGCCCGCTACGGGGAAGGTGATCCGGTCGGTGGCCAGGGTCATGACCGGCAGGTCGTTCTCGTAGTCCTGGCCGTAGACGTGCTTCATGTACGTCGTGTCGAACTTCCGGTACTGGAGCTTGACCTCCACGGTCACCGGCTCGCGCACCTCGGGCGGCAGCTCCAGCCGGTAGTGGATCACGTCCGCCGCGCCCGGCGGGATCTGGTGGTTGTAGAGGGGGATGAAGATGTCCTCGGCGTTGCGCCGGTCGATCCGGTTGCCGAACCGGTCCAGCATGTAGACGTTGACGAAGTGCGACCAGGGGTCCACCTCGCCATCCTCGCCCATGCCGCCGCTCCGGCCGATCACCCGGCCGCCGCTCGACACGGTCACGTCCATCCAGACCTCGTTCGAGTCCGCGGTGCCCTGGGTGAAGTGGTGGCCCATCTTCACCGTGCGGATCACCGTCTCCAGCAGGTACGGCTTGCCGGGCAGGAGCGTCGGCACCGTGGGACGCAGCGGCGCGGTCAGCGCGCCGTCGATCGTGCCCCCCTCCTTGACGCCGAAGAGGTCCACCCGCATCACACCCTCGTTGAACTTCTTGTGCCTCTCGATGACGGCGTCCGCCTCCGGCATCTTCACCAGCTTCGGGATCGCCGTGTTGGCCGAGGGGAAGAGGTGGTCGCGAACCTTGAGCTCGCCGGAGTCGTCGTAGACCTTGGCCGCGAAGTCGTTCGACCTCATCGTCGGCATGTGGCAGCCGTTGCAGTTCTCCTGCGCCTTGGGCGGATAGTAGAAGCTCTGGACGCCGTGGCCCGAGACTCCCGACAGCAGGAAGCTGTCGTAATGGTTCTGCCCGCGCAGCCACTTGTAGGCGTTGAGCTCCTTCGGCAGGAAGACCTTGTGGCAGGAGGCGCAGAACTCCGCCGACCTGTGGAGGGGCTTGAGGAACGTCTTCTTGTGGAACTCGGGCTTGGCCTTGACGAGCTGCTGGTTGACCCACTGGAGGGTCTCGTTCTCGCTGAAGGCGAAGGGGTAGTGGAGCGGCTCCTCGATGGTGTAGTCCGAGTTCCCCCGCGGGCCGTTCACGTGGGTGATCGAGTGGCACGTCGAGCAGGTGATGCCGGCCTGCGCCAGGGGATCTTTCCCGAGGTCGTAGTTGGGATCGTCGAGCTGGGGATCGTCGAACCGGCCGCTGAAGAACACCACCGGATCGTGGCACCCGGCGCAGAACCGGGAGGCCTGGACGTTGCCGTCCCGCTTCATGGACATCTCGCGGGTCTTCTTGACCGAGAAGAGATAGGGCGGATTGTTGAAGGAGCTGAACTTGTGCATGCTCTGCGACCAGCCCTTGTGGACGTCCGCGTGGCACTGGGCGCAGTAATCGTTGTTCATCAGGACCTTGGCCGGGATGAAGTTGCCGGTGGAGGTCCGGGCGAGGGACGGGAAGAAGTACTTCTCGCCCGACTTCGGACCCTCCACGTTCCACTTCCGGGGGTCCTGGGCCTGGACGACGACCATGATCAGGGCGAACACGCCCGCCACCGCCGCCCACCGCAGGCCCACCTTCCACTTGATCCGCCGCCCGGCGAGGCGGTGGAGGATGAACAGCCAGATGGCGGCGACGGGTGAGAGGACGTGGGCCCAGTACGCGATCGAGCGGGTCGTCGGGTCCTTGACCACGATGATCCCCTCGAGGCGCGTGAGCACGATCCCGCTCGCGAGCAGAATGAGCGACGCTGCGAACAGGGCATAGCCCACGTAGACCGCCCGCCGGTTCGGCCGGTTGTAGGCGTTCCTGATGTGGGCGATCCCGAACGCCACCACCGGCACCACGATGAGGAGCCCCAGCACGAGGTGGAGCAGGAACATGACCATGTAGAACCAGTTCTGGTACGTCCGGCCGGTCGACGCCTCGAGAGCGGTGATGCTCACCAGATAGGTCGAGTTCACCACCAGCAGGGCGAACAGGCCGAAGACCACGAACAGCAGTTTCTTGAGGCGCGGCCCTACGGCGGGAAGGTACTTCCGCTTGCGGGGGGCGGCGGCTGTCTCGGGCGTGCTCATCTCGACAACTCCTTGAAGACCCTCCCTCCCTGCCTCCTCAGCCGAGGCCGCGGGAGCGGGGCCGATCCGTCGATAGGGCCGATTTTACGCGGAAAGGGACTGAAAAGCTCCTGGGAAGCAGGAAGCTGCAGCTTCCGGACCAGCAATCCTAGCAGAAGAGGACGCTCTCGAACCCCGAAGTCATTCCGTCGCCGGCGGTCCGGTCAGCCCGACCGGCGGGCCAGTCTTCTGAGAGGGCGTCTCGACCTTACCCGAAGCCCTATCCCTTCCGGCCGGCGCGAAGAAAGACGCCCGTACCGCCCACGTGACTCTCTACCACGACGCTGTCACCCCGATCCTGCCGTGGTGGCCAATGCGGTGATCTGCCTGATCCACCAGGAATCCCCCCGCCCCCCAATGCCCCGCCTGCGGCAACGGCATGGTGCTGCGCACCGCCCGCAAGGGGGCTCGGGCCGGGTCGCGGTTCTGGGGATGCGTCGGCTATCCGCGGTGCACGGGAACGCGGCCGTTCGACGCAGAGGTGGCCCGGGTCTTGCTGTAAGCTCGGGCGCCATGAACAGCGAAAAAGAGCGAGAGCAGGGGACCGTCTGCATCACGGGAGGGGCCGGGTTCATCGGCTCTCATCTGGCCGATGCCTTCCTGGCGGAGGGCTGGCGCGTTCTGATCATCGACAACCTGTCCGGCGGCCGGAGGGAGAACGTGCCCGGGGGCGTCGAGCTGCACGTGCTGGATATCCGTTCGAAAGAGGCGGCAGACCTGGTGCGCGAGGGCGGCGTGGAGCTGCTCGTCCACCACGCGGCGCAGATGGACGTGCGCAAGTCGGTGGAGGACCCGGTCTTCGACGCGGAGGTGAACATCCTGGGTGGGCTCAACCTCCTGGAGGCGGCCCGCCGCGGCAGGGTGCGCCAGGTCCTCTTCGCCTCGACGGGCGGGGCGATCTACGGCGAGCAGGACTACTTCCCGGCGGACGAGAACCATCCGGTCCGGCCGGTGTCCCCCTATGGCGTCTCGAAGCTTGCCTTCGAACGCTACCTCTTTTACTACCACGTGGCCTATGGTCTCGACGCCGTGTGCCTGCGCTACGCCAACGTCTACGGCGAGCGGCAGAACCCCCACGGCGAGGCCGGCGTGGTGGCGATCTTCCTCAACCGCCTGCTCGCGGGCCAGGCTCCGACGATCAACGGCGAGGGCCTCCAGACCCGGGACTATGTCCACGTCTCGGACGTGGTGCGAGCGAACCTGGCGGTGGTGGGGCTTCCCGGCTTCCACGTCTACAACGTGGGCACGGGGGTCGAGACCTCCGTGGTGGACCTCTACAAGGAGCTCGCCCGGTCGGTGGGAAGCGACCTCCAGGCCCAGCACGGCCCGGCCAAGCCGGGGGAGCAGCAGCGGTCGGTCATCGACGCGGGCCGCCTGCGCGGCGAGCTCGCATGGCCCGAGCCCCTGCCGCTGCGCGAGGGGCTCCAGCGCACCGCCGACTGGTTCCGCGAGCGGGCCGCGGCGTAGGCCCTCACACCCCGCCGGGGAGGTGAGGGCTTGTCCCGGTTTCCAGGCGCATCCGCACTCTAGCGACAGTCCGGGGAACAACTCGTGTCATGACCCCCCGCGAGGGAGGAGCCACTGAAGGCTTCGGATCCCATTGACTGGAGGATTGCCTGTGAAAAGAATGATTCTCGCCAGCTTCGTCGCCCTGGCCGCCTGGGGCATCTCACTCATCCCGGCTCCCGCCTCTGCCGCCGATCCATGCGCCGGTGTGCGCTGCATGGGGTGCCCCCCGGGCACCGTCTGGTCGCCCAAGCCGCACGACTGCTGCCGCTGCGTCCCCGTCTGACCCCGCTGGGCGGTCCTGCAGGACCGCCCCTGCCGCCCCGGAGTAGATCCTCCCTTTCACTGCCAGCCGCGGCCTCGTAAAAACGCGCTGTGGCTGGCGGCCTTTCGATCACGTTTTTCAATATGCGATCGCGTTGCTGCGAGCGATTGTCACAAGATCCCACCGAATTCAAGGGTTGTTCTCCATAGCGAGAAGTCCGTAGACTGGGCTCCTGGCGGGGAAGTCCTCAGGATTTTTCCAACCGTTGACATTCACATTGATCGAAAAGGAGACATCATGAAGAAACTGATGATTGCCGGTCTCGTCACTCTGGGCACCTGGGGTGTCCTCTCCGTCCCGGTTCCGGCCGCCGCAGCCCCTCCGCAGTGCGATCTGGTGCGGTGCATGGAATGCCCCGCGGGGACGGTCCTCGCTCCGACCGGCAACAACTGCTGCCGCTGCAGGCCGGTTTGAAAGTCGCCGATTCGGCTAAAATGCTAGAGGGAGGCCGTCCGGTCTTCCTCTCCATCCCCCCAAGAGGAGGTGCAGTATGAGAAGGTTGGTGCTCGCGGGTCTCGTTACCCTCGGCGCTTGGGGCCTGATTTCCCTTCCACCGTCGGCCTCGGCCGACCCTCCGATCGATTGCGCTCTGGTCGATTGCATGCCGTGCCCCGAGGGCTTCCGGCTGCTTTTGAAGCCGAACAACTGCTGCCGTTGCGTTCCGATCCCGCCGGCCGGTCCGCACAGCCAGTAGCCTGATCCATCCGTCGCCCGAAAGGGGTTTCGCCGCCGGCCATCGCGGCCGGTCCAGTCGACGACCGTCTTCAGAACGGAGGTGTATCGATGAAAAGGTTGATGCTCGCGGGTCTCGTCACGCTCGGCGCCTTCGGGGTGGCTGCGCTGCCGCCGGCCAACGCCCAGCCGCCAACCCCCTGCTCGCTGGTGCTCTGCCTGCCCTGTCCGGAAGGGACTCGCGCGGTCGGCCACCCGCCTCAGTGCTGCAAGTGTGTACCGGCCCCGCAGGCCGGTCCGCTCAGCTAGCCGCCCGACGGCCGCGGGAAGTCCATCGAGGCTCCCGCGGCCGGACTTTGACGGGTTCAAGAACCGAGGAGCGCCCCGAGCGGCTTGCCGCCGAGGTAGAACTGCACCTGCTGCACGTCCTCGAACTGGAGGGCCGTCTCCGTGAGCTGGGCGAGCATGCGGGGGCCGTCGCAGTCCCCCCCGACCTCCACGTAGCCGGTGAGGTAGACCCGTGCCTCGGCACCCGCGCGTTCGATCCGCTGGATCTCCAACGGGGAGGCGTAGAGGGGGTTGTAGAACCCCGTCGTGCGGTCGTAGCGGCCGTCGAGGGCGAGGAGGGCTTCCAGGGCTCCCTCCAGGGCGGGTCTCTGCCGGGGGAGCTCCACGACGACCGGCACGGCACTGTCGCTGCACGGCGCCTTGCGCCCCAGGCCGCCGCCGTCCTCGGGCGCGATGAGGAAGACCCGCACGCGCCCGGTCGGGCTGTCGGCCCGCAGGTTCAGCGGCTCGGTCTCCGACGGGGTGCAGTAGAAGACGGCCAGGAGGACCAGCGGCAGGAGCCAGCCCCAGGGGGCGCGCGACCGCCGGACCATCGCGACACCCTTCCGGTTCATGGCGCTCCATCCCTTTCGTAGACGAGGAAGCTGTAGGCGAAGGGGACCTCGCCCTCCGGTCCGTGGTCCTCCCGCTCGACGATCCGCCACTCCCGCTCGTCGAGCTCGGGAAACCGGGTGTCCCCAGGGAACTCCGCGTGGATCCACGTGAGATAGAGGCGGTCGGCCCGGCCGATCGTCTGGCGGAAGATCTCCTCGCCGCCGGCCACGAAGACCTCCTCCCCTTGCGCCAGCGCTAGGGCCTCGTCCACCGAGTGGGCCACGGCGATGCCGGGCGAGGCATAGCCGGGCTGGCGGGTGATCACCACGGTGGAGCGCCCCGGGAGCGGCCGGCCGATGGACTCGAAGGTCTTGCGCCCCATGACCAGGGTGTGGCCCATGGTGAGCCGCTTGAAGCGCCGGAGGTCCTCCGGCAGCCGCCAGGGGAGCTGGTTGTCGCGGCCGATGACGCGGTT
>DASQEB010000370.1:0-3674 GCA_035633875.1 Thermoanaerobaculia bacterium | reverse complement strand
CAGCCCGACCTCGAACATCATTCCGGACTGATCCCCTGCTGAACGTCCGGCGGGCCGGGGGCGCTGCCTCCGGCCCGCGTCTTCGTCTTCCCTGCCTAGAAGATGATCTGGTACTGGAGGCGGAGCTCGTCGTCTTCGCGGTCGTTGGCCTGGTTCTCGAGCTGGCGGTAGTCGAGTTGGAGCTTGTGGGCGTGCTTGTTGAAGAAGTAGTTGAGGGCGACGCCCCGCTCCTCCTGCTCGTTGTCGTCGACGTCCGAGCTCGGATCGAGCCCGGCCAGCCGGGCGGCGACCTCGAGCTTGTTGCGGACGATGAAGTAGCCGGCCTGAAGGATGTAGCCGTCGAGGTCCACGTCGAGGCCCGTCTCGGGGTCGTCGGTGGCCTGGTGGTAGTCGCCGAAGAGGGAGAAGCCCTTGAATTTGAAGACGACGTCGCCGCCGACGATCTCGCGGTCGACGTCGTTGCCGGTGGAAACGCCGTGGCGGTCGTTGGACTCCCACTGGCCGGCGATGGCGAAGAGCGGCCGGTCGGTGCTCTCGAAGTCGCTCTCCGAGTACTTCACGTCGCCGAAAGGCTGGAAGGTGACGCGGGCGTCGTACTGGTACTTGTCGTTGTCGTTGGAGGTCACGTTGCGGCCGGCGCCGTTGAAGACGCCGACGCGCCAGTCGAGCTTGCCGCCGACCGGGGTGCCCCAGAGCTGGACGCCGATGTCACGGCCACGGGCGAAGGTGTTGGAGACGGCGGCGCGGTCGACGAACTGCTGGGAAGTCGAGGAGGTCAGCTCCTGGCGGCCGAAGGGGACCTTGTACTGGCCGGCCTTGAGCTGGAACAGCTTCTTGCCCCTGGTGAAGTCGTAGTTGACGTTGGCGTCTTCGAGGGCGTTGGTGGTGTCGGCCCAGTTGAGCTGGAGCTCGTAAGTGAGGTCCTTGGTGTAGACCCAGCCCTCGAGCTTGGTCTTGGCGCGGCGGATGCGGAAGGAGCCCCGATCATCGCCGACCTCGGGCATAGCCTCGGTGAAACGGATCTGCGCGCGGTTGGACAGGTCGAGCCGGAAGCCCTTGGTCGCGAGGGTGGTCTTGCCGTCCTTCCACCCGACGGTGAAGGCGGGTGAGGAGGGCTTCGGGGTGGGGCGCTCGTAGCCGGGCAGGTCGTGCTTGAAGAAGTAGAGGTCGGCGGCCGTCTCGTTCTCGGCCACGAGGGTCTTGCCGTCGACGGCGGCGCCGGGAAGGGTGATGGCCGGACCGACCTCGCCGCTCTCCTCGAAGGACTTCGCCCGCTCGGGGGTGTTGAACACGTAGATGCGGCCGTCCTTCTCGATCTCCTTGTAGTACAGCCCCGTGACCTGGGCGACGGCGGGGGTGGCCAGAAACGCGAGCAGGAGCGCGCACAGGCCAGCCGTCCGTTGAGTTGTTCTTCGCATTCCACTCTCCTTGATGGGTCGATTTCAGCGCAATCAAGAGTCGCCGTGAGGATAAGAGCCGGCAGGCACGACGTTGCGGCGGTATTGTGACAGCACTGCGACACGGCGGCCGGAGAGACCTCTTGACGGAACCCGAAACCGGCGTTGTCACGCCGCTGTCACCTGCCGGTAGGCGCGCTGCCAAACCCCTCTGCGAAAGTTCAACTCCGGGGCTGCCCTGCCCCCCCTCGAGACGAACGATCCCGTCTTGTCCATACAAAGGAGGAGAGCGAGCGATGAAGCACGATCTGAAGGCGGCCTCTCTGACCGTGGCCGCCCTCCTGGGCGGAAGCGCCCTGCTCTACGCGCAGGCGGCGAAAGTCGATCCGGCCCTCAAGGGGTACGCGAAGACGAGCGGCGTGTCCGGCAACCTGAATTCGGTGGGCTCGGACACCTTGAACAACCTGATGACGCTGTGGGCCGAGGGGTTCCAGAAGCAGTATCCGAACGTCCGCATCCAGATCGAGGGCAAGGGCTCCTCGACGGCGCCGCCGGCGCTCATCCAGGGGACCTCGCAGCTCGGACCGATGAGCCGTGCGATGAAGTCCTCCGAGATCGACGAGTTCGAGAAGAAGTACGGCTACAAGCCGACCCCGATCCGCGTCGCCGTGGATGCCCTGGCGGTCTACGTCAACAAGGACAACCCGCTCCAGAAGCTCACCATGCAGGAGGTGGATGCGATGTTCTCCAAGGGCCGGGCCTGCGGCGGCAAGCAGAACCTCGACACCTGGGGCAAGGCGGGCCTGAAGGACGGCGCCTGGAGCAGCCGGCCGATCAGCCTCTACGGCCGCAACTCGGCCTCGGGCACCTACGGCTTCTTCAAGGAGAACGCGCTCTGCAAGGGCGACTACAAGGACACGGTCAAGGAGCAGCCGGGCTCGGCCTCCGTGGTCCAGGGGGTGACCGAGGACAGGTTCGCCATCGGCTACAGCGGCATCGGTTACCGGACCTCGGGAGTGAAGCCGCTGCTGCTTGCCGCCAAGGCGGGCGCGCAGTACTACGGCGTGGATCCCGAGGACGTGTACTCGGGCAAGTACCCCCTGTCCCGGTATCTCTACGTCTACGTCAACAAGGCCCCGAACAAGCCGCTCGCCCCGCTGGTCCGGGAGTTCGTCAAGTACGCCCTGTCGGCTGAGGGTCAGCAGGTAGTCGTCAAGGATGGCTACCTCCCGGTCAGCGCCAGGATCGCGCAGGAGGAGCTGGCGAAGCTCCAGTAGACCATGGCCCATTTCGCAGATCCCGGCCGGCCCGCCGGCCCCCACGTGAAGCTCCGGAAAGGCGGTCGCGAGACCCCCAGGCGGCGTCTCCTCGCCGACCGTGCCGCCCGCTGGATCGTCTCGGCGGGCGGCATCGCGATCATCGCCAGCATTCTCGGCATCCTGATCTTCATCCTCCTCGAGGTCTGGCCGCTCACCCGGGAGGCCCGGGTGCAGACCGTCCGCCGGCTGGCCCTCCCCGCCGCGGGCAAGGTCGGAGCCCTTCTGGTCGACGAGCACCGCACCCACGCCGGCCTCCTCGACGAGAGCGGGGAGGCCCGGGTGGTCCGCCTCGAGGACGGCCGGATCGTCTACTCGGCCAACGTCCTCGCCGCGGCGGCGGAGCCGCCCCCGGAAGGCGCCGGAGCCGTGCTCCTCGACATGAAGGTGCCTCCCGAGCGGCGGCAGCTCGCCGCGTCGACGCGGGACGGCCGGGTGGTGATCAAGAACATGGCCTTCGAGGTCTCGTTCGAGGGGAGCGAGCGGCGGGTCACGCCGGACGGGACGCCTCCCGTCATCCTCCAGCTCGATCCGGAGGGGCGGCCGGTCTCCGAGTTTTCCGCCCAGCTCGACGACGAGGGCAACGCCACGGCCGCGGGCATCCTCCCCGAGGGGAAGCTCGCGGTGGTGCGCCGGTCGGTCGAGGAGAACATGATGACCGGCGAGACCACGGAGTCGCTCGCGCGCTTCGAAGCCGACGTGCCGGGTCGGGTCTCCGCGATTGTCCTGGATCCCGACCAGAGGAACCTCTACGCGGGGACGAGCAGCGGCGATCTTCTCTGGTGGCGGCTCGAAGACGGCCAGCCCACGGATCTCCAGGTCCTCCGGGCCGGCGCGCCGGTGACCGCCCTCGACCTCCTCCTCGGCAGCCGGTCGCTCGTGGGCGGCCAGGAGACTGGGGCCCTGAGCGGCTGGTTCGCGGTCCGCCAGCCGGACGAGCGCTTCCAGCTCACCCGGATCC
>DASQEB010000369.1:0-1809 GCA_035633875.1 Thermoanaerobaculia bacterium | reverse complement strand
CCGCGGTCACCAGGGCCAGGGTGCCGACGACCACGGACCGCCACAGGGCGGACCAGAAGGGGAGGGATCCGCCCCGGTGGATGTCGGTCAGGAGATCCGCCAGGGTACGGGCGGCGGAGACGCCGGCCCACAGCAGGAAGGCGGCTCCGAGCACCAGACCCCACAGCGTGGTGCGGGGATAGACGCGTTCCTTCGGCACCTGTCCGGCTGCGCCCTTGTCGAGCTCGTCGAGAATCCGCCCGACCGGCGTCCAGTAACGGGAGTGCCACCACCAGTCGCGCAGCCCCAGGAGCCCGCCCCTGGGGGGCTCCTGGACGAGGGCATCCAGCAGAGCCTGGATCAACGGGTCTCTGGAGTCCGCGAAGTACTCCAGGCAGGTGTCGAGGGTGACCGTCCTGGCGAAGTAGCGCCGCGCGAAAGCCGCGGCCTCGTGCCGTACTGCAGCGTCATAGGCAGGCATACCGCTCTCCCCGAGCCGATGGTGAAAACGTCCTCGAGGGAGCTCCAACGCCGGCCTGGAGACCAGGGATCCCACCCGAGTTCATCGAGCTTTAGGTATAAGTATATCGACCGAGGCCCGGCATGGGAATCCCCCCAGAAAGCCGGGTCTCTCCGTCTGTGGGGAAGGGCTCTTCGCAGCCGGGAAGGCCCTCTGCCCGGCTGTACGGGAGATTTTTTTAAGCGGGGAAAGACTCTTCCCCGGCTCTACGGGGGATTTTCAGGCGGGGAGAGGCCCTTCCCCGGTGGGAAGAGGCTCCTCCCCACTCGAAAACGCCCCTCCGGGTGGTCGCTCTGGCTCGCGGCACCCGAGAAACCCGGAAAGAATTTAGGGGACGTCGTACCAGTGGTCTGTCCCAGCGGAAGTGACCGGTCGAAGCCCGACTGGAGCGCCGGCGTCCCCGCCGGCCCGGCTAACTGAGTTGGAGTTAGTTGGCGCCGGGCTGAAGCACCCTCTCGGGTGGGGCTGGCCGTTCCACCCGTTGCCCGCGCCCCGGGATCTGTGCCAGCATCCCGCCAGACCCGAGGACACGAGGCTTGGGGGGGCGGCCCCGGGCTGCCTGGAGCTCTCAGTGATCTCACCGACGCGCTGGCTGCCCATTGCCCTGCTTGTCGCGGCTGCCGCCTGGCTGGCGTTCGATGGCTCGCCGATCGAGGCCCGCAGGGGGGCGGTCGAGAGGGCGCTCAAAGCCGCACGATCGGCGGCTTGAGCGCCAGGGAGGAGGCCGAGCTCGCGGCGGAGCTCGAGCGGCTGGCCCGTGCGGGCGGGCTCCACCTCCCTCTGGCCTTGAACCGGCCGTTCACGGACGGTGCCCTCACCGTCTTCACCACCAGCCCCGCCGCGCAGGAGGTGACCGGCAACGGCCGCGGCAACGCCCTCTACGATGCCTTCCTCGACGCGATCTTCCTCGACCTCGATGTCGTGCGGCCGACGCGCGTCCTCCCCATGTACGGGGATTTCCAGGTGAACGAGTTCCATCCCGCCGATCCCGGCCCGCGGACCTATCTCGAGTTCCTCTTCCTTCACGAGCTCGGCCACCGCGTGAAGCATCGCGGCATCTCCCGGACGTTCGACCTGCGCTTCGGTGGGAGGGATGAGACCCAACAGCGGTGGGAAGCCGAAGCCGACGACTTCGCCCTGGCGAGCCTCGAGGCCCTGTACGCGCGCGAGCGCATCGCGCTCCCGCCCTCGGCCGGCGACATGCTCGACTTCCCGTTCAGCCTGGCGCCGGGAGAGCCCCACGTGGTCTCCGCCGGCCTCGCTGCCATGGTGCATGAGCGGAACCTGAGCCTGCTGTTCTCGGGCGTTCC
>DASQEB010000368.1:0-11835 GCA_035633875.1 Thermoanaerobaculia bacterium | reverse complement strand
CTACATCGGCAACGCGGTGGCGAAGGAGCTCACGCACGCCGGGCCCGTGGTGACCGGGCTGGTGCGGAGCCCGGAGAAGGCCAAGGCGCTGGAGGAGATCGGCGCCAAGGCGGTGGTCGGGGATATCAAGGACCCGAAGAGCTACCGGGAGGCGGCCGCGGGGTGCGAGGTGATGGTCCATACGGCGTTCGAGTACTCGGAGAAGGGGGTGGAGGCGGACCGGACGGTCGTGACGACGTTCCTGGAGGTGGCGCGGGCCCACGAGGGGGTGCGGCAGATCGTCTACACCTCGGGGATCTGGGTGCTCGGGCAGACGGATGGCGAGGGGCCAGTGTTCGAGGACGCTCCCACGGACCACCCGGCCGCTCTCGTGGCGTGGCGGGTGGGGCATGAGAAGAAGATCCTCGGGGCCGCCGCCGACCGGCTGGCCACGGCGGTGGTCCGGCCGGGGATGGTGTACGGGCACCAGAGCGGGCTGATCGCGTCGTACTTCGAGTCGGCGGAGAAGGAGGGGGCGGCGCGGTACATCGGCCATGGGTTCAACCGGGTGCCGTTCATCCACGTGGACGACCTCGCCCGCTTCTACCGCGCGGTGATCGAGCACCATCGCCGGGGCGTGTTCCACGCCGTGGACGGCGCGGCCGTGCAGCTCGTGGATGCGGCCCGGGCCGCCAGCGAGGCGGCGGGGAAGGGCGGCGCCACGCGTTCGGTCCCGCTGGAGGAGGCCCGGGCGAAGATGGGCCCGATCGCCGATTGCCTGGTGCTGGACCAGTTCATCGAGAGCAGCCGCAACCTGGAGATCACCTGGGCGCCCGAGGTCCCGAGCTTCCTCGCCGGCGCGGAGCGGGCGTACGAGGAGCTCAAGAAGACGCGGGGGTAGGGCGGCCGCTTGGCCGGCCGTCCTTCGGTCGCTCCCACAGGCAGAGCGTCTGCCGACGCTTTTGCGGCATTCCGAGGTCCATCGCTCTCCGGCGCCGGAATCGCTGTCACGGCCCTGGACGGTTTTGCGTCACTGGTCTCCCTGTACCCCTCCCAGTCGGTGCTCCCCGTGGCGTCCCTCGCGAGATATGCGGCATCCCCACGGAAAGTTGACGCACAAGCGACCTGTTTTGCTTCAGACGACCCTTGCATTGGGCCAGAGAACTAGTTATATGCGTCATATGAACGATAAAACGACGCTTAACAGTGATAATTTGCGGCATCGACAAGGAAATATGGGGCAATTAATCCTTAAAATGACGCAGTGAACAGAAATTTTGCGGCATCTTATCAGAGATATGCGGCAAATGAACGAGTAGATGCCGCATATACATCTGGAAAGATAGCGGACGCTCCTTGATATGCGGCATATTTTGGAAGCTATGCGTCATCTCTCTGGGTTTTTGCGGCAGATCAGAACTCCCCGACGAATCCGATCTCCGGCTCCAGCCTGTAGCCGGTGCGCGTCTCGACGACCTCCTGAACATGGGCGATCAGGGCGCGGACGTCGGCGGCGGTGGCGCCTCCGGCGTTGATGAAGATGTTGGCGTGGCGGTGGGTGACCAGGGCGCCGCCGATCCTCGTGCCCTTCAGGCCGCACTCCTCGATCAGGCGGCCGGCGCCGATCCCCTGGATCTTCTTGAAGATGGAGCCGGCGGAGGGCTCGGTGTCGAGCGGCGGGTGGCGTGCGCGGCGCCATTCGAGGTTCTCCTCGACGATGCGCCGCAGGGTCGCGGGGTCCCCCGGCTCGAGCTGGAAGGTGGTGGAGAGGACGACGTCGGGCCGGTGGTGGAGGATGGAGTCGTCGTAGCCGAACTGGAAGTAGGAGACGTCCACGGTCTTCCGCTCGCCCTCGATCGTGAGGATCTCGGCCTCGCGGGTGATCTCGGCGATGAACATGGACCGCTCGCGGGCCGGGGCAGGGGAGAGGAAGTGGAGGTTCTGCCAGAGGGCGCCGCCCACGGTGGAGGGGATGCCCGGATAGTGCTCGAGCCCCGAGAGGCCGTGGGCGATGGCGGTCTCGATCAGGTCCGGCCAGACCACGGTGCCGCTCTCGGAGCGGATGCGGGCCGTCTCCGGAAAGACCTCGACGCGCCGGGCGAGGTTGCGCACGACGAGGCCGCGGTACCCCCTGTCGCCGATCAGGATGTTGGCGCCGAGCCCGAGGAGGAAGCAGGGGACGCCGTGCTCCCGGGCGGCGAGCAGGGCGGCGGCGAGCTCGTCCGCGTTCGTGGCCTCGTAGTAGAGGTCGGCCGGCCCGCCGATCCTGAAGGTGGTGTACGGGGCGAGGACCTCGCAGGTGCGGACGCGGTCGGGCCCGAGGGCGCGGCGAAGGGCGTCGGACCTCACGAGATCTCGTCGATCATCTGGACCCGGCGGACGTGCCGGCCTCCCTCGAAGGGGGTCTCGAGCCAGATGCGGACGATCTCCAGAGCGGTTTCGAGGGGCATCATGCGCTGTCCCAGGGAGATCATATTGGCGTCGTTGTGCTGGCGAGCGAGCCGGGCGGACTCCTCGTTCCAACAGAGGGCGCAGCGGATCCCCTTGACGCGGTTGGCGGTGATCGCCTCGCCGTTCCCGGAGCCGCCCAGGACGATCCCGCGCTCGAGCTCAGCCGTGGCGACCGCCACGGCCACGGGGTGGATGAAGGCGGGGTAGTCGACGGACATCTCGGAGTTGGTGCCGAAGTCGCGGACCTCGTGCTTGTGCTTGGTGAGCCAGCGCTTGATCTCTTCCTTGTACCGGTACCCGGCGTGGTCGGAGCCGATGCCGATTTTCATGGAGCCTCCGTTTGGGGAAAGCGGGAGGGATTGTACGGCAGGAGACCCCCGCCCGGGAGCCCTCACCCCGGCCCTCTCCTCCGCACCTCGAACAACACCAGCGCCGCCGCCACCGTGGCGTTCAGCGACTCCACCGGCGCCTCCAGCGGGATCGTCAGCCGCAGGGCGGTCCGGTGGAGGAGAGCGGCGGAGAGGCCGGGGCCTTCGGCTCCCACGGCGAGGACGAGGGTGCCGGCGAGCGGGGCGGTCCAGAGGGGCTCGCCTCCCCGGGGGACGAGGGCCGCCCAGCGGGGGGAGGCGGACGCGAGCCGGCGGTCCAGGGCGTCGGGATCGGCTCCCACGGCCACGGGGAGGCGGAGGAGGCTGCCGGCGGAGGCGCGGAGGGCTCGCGGATGGTTGGGATGGGCGCAGCCGGGGGAGAGGGCGAGGCCGGCGGCTCCGGCGGCTTCGGCGACCCGGGCGAGGGCCCCGAGGTTGCCCGGGTCCTGGAGACCGTCGAGATAGAGGTATGGGCGTCCGGGGCTCGACTGAAGGGCCTCGACGCCGGCGCGGGGGAGGTGGGCCAGGGCGAGGACGCCTCGCGGGGAATCGGCATCGGTCAACTCGTCGAGGAGGTCCGGGGCGACCTCCAGAGGTGGAACCGGGAGGGCGGGGGCGAGCGCGCACCCTTCGGGCGAGGCGAGCCAGGCGGGGGTCGCGAGCACGGTCTCCAGGGGGAGATCTCCGGCCAGGGCCTCGGCGAGAAGGTGGGGTCCTTCCAGGAGGACGTGGTCTCCTTTACTTCGCCGGAGCCGCCGAATATCCTTGAGTCTTTGATTTTGGCGACTGGAGATCATGAGCACGGATCTTAAGAGCTTCTGGCAACGGCTCCAAACGGGCGTGGAGGTGGCGGTGGCGGGGCACACCGCGGACAAGCTCCTCGGCGTCCGCGACGCGTTCCTCCGCTTCTTCCACAACGGCCTCGACCGGACGGTCTCGGTCGCGGTGGTGCCGCAGCCGGTGGAGGACGAACCGGTGGGGCTCCCGGTCACCGACGAGGAGGTGGTCTCCCTGGCCCGCAAGAAGGTCCTCGACATGGAGGCCCGGCTGGGGAGCACCTACCACTTCTATATCGCCACCGAGGGAGGGATCGAGGTCCTCGACGTGGACGGCGACCAGCGCTACTTCATCCGCAACTGGACGGTGGTGCGCAGCCCCCTGGGGGAGACCTGGGGCTCGAGCGGCGCGGTCCAGCTCCCCGACCGTCTGGTCGCCGGCCTCGACAGCGCCCAGGTCCCCTTCGCCGTGCCGGGCACCCGCCGGAGCGGCGGCATCACGAGCTCGCTGACCGGCGGGCTCGAGACGCGGCGAAAGACGATCGCCCTGTCCACTCTGCACGCGATTTCAACACTCTTCTACGGAGTCCTGGAGAGCCGGCCCGTCCGCTGAGCCCGCGCGGCGTTGACCCATCCTGGGGCGGTTGCTAGCATTCCGTCACGCGGTACCAGACCTGCAACGCTAGAGGTATAAACCATGAGCGAAAGAGAAGCCCACCTGTTCACGTCGGAGTCGGTCACCGAGGGCCACCCCGACAAGGTGGCCGACCAGATCTCCGATGCCATCCTGGACGCGGTGCTCGAACAGGACCCGACGAGCCGCGTGGCCTGCGAGACCACGGTGACGACCGGCATGGTGTTCCTCGCCGGCGAAATCACGACCAAGGCCTATGTCGATTTCGCGGGAGTGGCCCGCCGGGTCGTCCGCGACATCGGCTACACCCGCGCCGAGTACGGGTTCGACTACCAGACCTGCGCGGTCTTGTCCGCCATCGATCCCCAGTCGCCGGACATCGCCCAGGGCGTGGACACCGGCGGCGCCGGAGACCAGGGCCTGATGTTCGGCTTCGCCTGCCGGGAGACGCCGGAGCTGATGCCGCTGCCGATCATCCTGGCCCACCGCATCACCCGCCGGCTCGCCGAGGCGCGCCGGGCCAAGGACCTGCCCTTCCTGCGGCCGGACGGCAAGAGCCAGGTGACGGTGGAGTACGACGGCGAAGGCCGGCCGGCCCGCGTCCACACCGTGGTGGTCTCGACCCAGCACGAGCCCGACGCCACCCAGGACGAGATCCGGGACGGGGTGATCGAGAAGGTCGTCCGCACCTCGGTGCCCGAGGAGCTGCTGGACGAACGGACGGTCTACCACATCAACCCCACGGGGCGGTTCGTCATCGGCGGTCCCCAGGGCGATTGCGGCCTGACCGGGCGCAAGATCATCGTGGACACCTACGGCGGCTACGGCCGGCACGGCGGCGGCGCCTTCTCGGGCAAGGACCCGACGAAGGTGGACCGTTCGGCCTGCTACATGGCCCGCCACGTGGCCAAGAACCTGGTCGCGGCCGGCATCGCCGAGCGCGTGGAGGTGCAGGTCGCCTACGCGATCGGCGTGGTCGACCCCGTCTCGGTGCGGGTCGACACCTTCGGCACGGGGGTGATCAACGACCGGCAGATCGAGAAGCTGGTGCGCGAGCACTTTCCGCTCTCGCCGCGCGGGATCATCGAGTACCTCGAGCTGCGCCGGCCGATCTACCGCCAGACGGCCTCCTACGGCCACTTCGGCCGCACCGAGGAGGGCTTCACCTGGGAGCGGACGCACCGCGCCGCGGACCTGCGCGCCGCGGCCGGCATCGAGGGCGTCCCCGCGGCAGCCACCGTCTGAGCACGATCGCAAGGAGAGATGTTGGGGCGGCCCTTGGGCCGCCCTTCGTATTTCTGGGTGAGGGGATAGATCCACTCTCCTCGTTCCATCCGTATTGTGGAAGTGGGGGAGATTTGTCTAGTCGTTCGGCTCCCACGTCTTCCCATACTTGAGGACGTCATGCCTGAGGAGGTCGAACTCTCCCTGCCGGGTTCCCGGTCGGGCGTCGCGGTAGACGGTGTCGCACTTGTAGCAGACGACCGCGTCCTGCAGACGACGGTAAAGCCAGAGGTCCACGAGGCCGAAGGCGATCAGGGACAGGCCGAAGGTCCAGGGGACGAGGACCGCCCCGAGGACCACCAGACCGCAGCCCAGGGCGCGGTTGAAGTCCCGCTGGCGGTAGAGATGGCGGCACGCGCAGAGAGGACAGACCTCGACCCGCCCCTCGGGAGCGTCCGTCCAGCCCTCGGCCGAGACCTGGCGGGTGTCGCCGCACTGGGGACAGGGAAGGGACCGGGTCTCCGTCGTGAGGACCGCGGCAAAGGGCAGGCCGCAGGCGCGGCACTGGGTCCGGATGCGCATGCGGGAAGGTCAGACCGGCACGCCGGTGGTCACCGCGAGATAGTAGCCGGTGATCTCGCCGATGAAGGTCCCCACCACCAGCACGTAGAGGATGCCGGTCGCCGACTGGTTGGAGCGCTGGCGCGCGCAGTGGAGGGACATCACGGCGAGGACGAGCGGGATCGCGAGCCCCCAGAGCAAGCGGAACCAGAAGAAGATGCCCTGCCCCGCGAAGCTCGCCAGCACGCGGAGCGGATGCGGCTCGACCAATTCCTCCACGCTGGCGGCCACGGCGAGGGTCGCCCCCACCGCCAGGAGCCGCAGCGCCACGGTGGCGAGCAGGATCCAGCAGAAGACCGTCAGGTGCCGGAAGGTGAGCTTGGGTGCCACCAGGTACCAGTGGCCCAGGAGCATGGCGATCAGGGACCAGCCGAGCAGGAGCGCCGAGGAGACGAGGCCGGCCGCGAGGAGCGCCTCCCGGTGGGGCAGCGGAGTGAAGGCCGGCACGAGGTGCGGGCCGGCGAGGAGGAGGGCTCCCAGGCAGCCGAGGGTCGAGAGCGTCAGCGGCCACCGGCAGAGGTCCCAGCGCTCACGCCAGATCGCGGCGTAGTAAAGGAAACCGCCCGCCAGGGCCAGGCCGAGGGCCGTACCACCGAGGCCGGTCTGGTCGCCGAAGGGCTCGAAGGGGTGGAGCCACACCACCGCGGCGGCGAGCCCGAGGAGCCCCAGCACGACCAGAGCGTTCATCTGAAAGTAGCCACGCCCCATGTCCCCTTCCGGAATCCAGTAGAGGGTGGTCAGGGACCCAAGGCTCGCAGCGAGGAGAAAAAGGAGAAAGACGCCCATGGAGTCCGGCATCTTACCAGTTACCAGAGGCCGTCCAGGAAAAGCCCGAGATCGTGGAGCGAGGTCCCAAGATCCTCCCCACGAAGCGGACGCGATTGCGAGGCCGGCCGCGGCAGATGGGAGTCCGATCTGGACAGGGCGCGACCGGGGTGTTAGCCTAGCAACTGTCGACGGTAGACATCCTCCTATGGCAACTCTTGATCATCCTGAACTGCGGGAATCGCTCAACAGTCTTCTGAAAAACGCCCGGCCGCGTCTGGAGCGGGTGCTTCGGAACTTCGAGATCCCTCCCGAGGACGCGGAGGACATCCTGCAGGACGCCCAGCTCACACTCCTCTATAAGTGGGACAAGATCCGCAGCCCCGAGAGCTGGTTGATCGGGACAGTCAAGAAGAAGTGCATCATGTATTGGCGCAAGCGGCGGGGCAGCTTGTGCGAGGCCGTGGACACGGCCATCCTGGACCTGATCGCGGTCCCCCAGGCCCCGGATCAGGAGAAGGCGGAGCTGTCCGCCGACCTCAATCGCGTCCTCGCCCGGCTGTCGGAACGCTGCCGGTCCCTCCTGAAGCTGCGCTACGGCCTGGGCTACGGCCCGACGGAAGTGGCGGAGCAGATGGGGTACCGGACGTCGAGCATCCGCAAAGTGACCAACCGCTGCCTGGCGGCGCTGACACGTCAGCTCCTGGCCGTCGGATTCCAGCGAGAGCCTCAAGGGGAACCACAGGATGGCTGACCACCCGACTCTGGCAAAGCTCCAGGACTTCAGCAGGGGGCGGCTCTCCCCGGAGGAGAACCTGGAGATCATCGGTCACCTGCTGACGGAATGCCCGGTCTGCTCCGAGGTGACCTCCCGCTTCCTCCCATCCCTGGCGGAGGAGGGGCGCGGCCGGTTCTTCGACTACAGCCTGGCTTTCGCGGGGGCGGCTGCCGCGCTGGAGGAGCGGATCCGGTTCCTCGTCGCCGAGCGAGCGGAGGTCTCGCGGCTCCTGGCCGAGCTCCTGGAGCTCCCGCACGAGCGGCAGGCGATCCTGCTCCGTTTCGACGCGCGCTACCGCACGTGGTGCGTGTGCGACGGACTGCTGGACGCCACCCGGGACCTAGGCTTCCAGGATCCCGGGCGGGCCCTGGAGCTGGCGCGCCTGGGCGTCGAGGTGGCGGAGCGGCTCGACCCGTCCGTCTATGGCGAGGAGCGGGTCCACGACATGGTGGCGCGGGCATGGTCCATTCTGGGCAACGCCGAGCGCATCCGGTCGGACTTCCGGTCGGCCGAGAAGAGCTTCGCCCAGGCCGAGCGCAGCCTCAAGCGGGGGACGGGCGATCCCACCGAGAAGGCCGGCATCCTGCTCCTCAAAGCCTCCCTGCGCGGCAACCAGCAGCGGTTCCGGGAGGCCTTCCGGCTCCTCGATCGCGTGGTGGCCATCGCCCGCGGGTGCGGCGATCTCCAGATCTGTGGCAAGGCCCTGATCATCCGCGGCTTCCTGCTCGGCGTGGCGAACGACCTCGAGGCGGCGATCCGGCTCCTCAAGGAGGGCATCCCGATGGTCGAGCCGCAGACCGAGCTCCGGCTCCTGGTGGCGGCCCACCACAACCTCACCCTGTATCTCACGGAGAGCGGCCGGTATCAGGAGGCGTTGCAGCTCCTCGAGCGGACCCGTCCCCTCTACGCCGAGCTCGGCGACCGCATGAACCTCCTCCGCCTGGAGTGGCTCGAAGGCAAGATCGCCACCTCCCTAGGCGATCTCGAGCGCGCCGAGGTCCTGCTCCAGGGCGTGCGCCGGGAGCTGATCGAGCGCGAGCTGGGCCTGGATTCCGCCCTGCTGTCCCTTGACCTGGCGCGAATCTACGCCCGCCAGCGCCGCGGGGCCGAGATGAGGAAGCTCGCGGAGGAGATGCTCCCGATCTTCAAGTCTCGCGACATCCACCGCGAGGCGATCGCGGCCCTGCTCGTGTTCCAGAAGGCGGCGGAGATGGAGCGGGTCACCCTGGGTCTGGTCCAAGAGCTCAGCGAATACCTCAAGGAGTGCCGTCCGGCCACGGGCTTCCGGTTTCGGCAGTCCTGAGGGATTGTCCCACGGCCCTCTCGGAAGGCTTTCTCGCTGTCCTCCGCCGGCCCTCCGGCCGTTCTCTGGACAAAGCATGGCAAGGATTGGTAGGCTAAACTTCTAGAGTTTAGCTACTGCAATGGACTCTCCCGTCCCCTCCGAGCTGGCGGAGCTCTCCCTCGAGGATCTCCTGACAAGGGTTGAACCCAGGCTCAAGAGAGTCCTCAGCCGCTACCGGATCCCTGCCCAGGACGCGGAAGACCTGCTGCAGGAGACCTTCCTCATCATGGTCTCCAAGGCGGGGAGCATCCGCAATCCGGACGCGTGGCTGCTGGCGACGCTCGCCAACCGCTGCATCATCTACTGGCGCAAGCATCGCAACCGTCTCTGGGACCTGGTGGACAGCACCATCCTGGAGCTGCTCTCGGAAGGTCAAGCGCCAGCCCAGGAGGCTGCGGATCTCCGTTTCGACCTGGACACCCTCCTCTCCCATCTGCCGGACCGCTGCCGGTCCGTCCTGCGCCTGCGCTATGGCCTTGGGTGCAGCACCGCGGAAGCCGCCGAACGCATGGGATACTGCAAGTCGAGCATCCGCAAGGTCACCCGCCGATGTCTCGCGGCCTTGACGGAGCAGCTCCTGGGGGCGGGTTTCCAGCCAGACGTCCTGGACGACTGACGGTTCCCCCGCGCCGGCAGCCCCCCGCTCCTCTACCCGATCCCCCGCGCGGTGTCTCGCTTTGACGCCGTGCGGTAACTCTACTTAAGAACAAGTCAGTGCCCTGCGCGATGCGCGGGCACCTGTTGAAAGGAGGCCGTTCATGTTCCAGCCCAAGTTCCGCCGGACCTTCGCCGCTCTCGCCCTGACCACCCTGACGTCGCTACTCCCCCTGTCCGGCCTCCAGGCCATGCCCCTGAGGCAGCGGCAGCTCGGAGGAGAAGCGCGCGTCACGGAGCGATCCGAGCCGCGGGAGCTCTCCCTGTGGGGGCTCCTGCTCGGCGTTGGGGAGAAGCTCGGCGTGCGCATCGACGACAATGGGTCGAAGCTCGGCGTGCGCATCGACGACAACGGGTCGAAGCTCGGCGTGCGCATCGACGACAACGGCTGATCCGATCTTCCTCGCTCACCTGTGTGGGTTCCGGTCTGAGGGGGTGACTCCCTCGGGCAGGGGAGGGGTGCGTCTCCCGCTGGACATGGGGTCGCGAAGATGGTAGTGTATCCATCACTTTAAGAAGAGACTCTCTCTCGGCAAGATGAGTGCACTGGACCATCCGCAAGTCGAAACATCTCTCGAGGACTTCCTGAAACGGGTCCGGCCTCGTCTCAAGACGTTGTTCGCGCGCTACCGGATCCCCCCCCAGGACACCGAAGACCTGCTCCAGCAGGCGTTGCTCGCTCTGGTCTATCAGCGCCAGAACATCCGGGATCCGGAGGCCTGGCTGGTCGGCACCCTGCGCAACAAGTGCCTGCTGTACTGGCGCGAGCGCCGGCGCAAGCTCTACGACGCCGTGGATTCGGCCGTCCTGGAGTGCATGGCCGAGCCGATGGCTCCTGCCCAGGAGGGTGCCGACCTGGCCCGCGATCTCACCAGCGTCCTCGAGCGTCTGCCGGAGCGCTGCCGTTCCCTGTTGTCGCTGCGTTACCGCCAGGGCTACGAGCCCCCGGAGCTCGCCGAACGCCTGGGCTACAGCCAGTCGAGCATCAGCAAGATCACGACGCGGTGCCTCGCCGCACTGACCCGCCATCTGGTCGCAACAGGCCTCTACAGGAAGAACAGACCATGACCACGGTTGAAGACCACCCGACGCAGGAAGCTTTGGAGGGATTCCTCCTCGGCCAGCTCCCGGCCTCCGAGATGCGGAGTGTTCTGCGGCATCTCCTGACCGGATGCTTCCTCTGCCAGCAGGTCACCGTTGGCCTCTGGGAGCCGGAGGAGGAGGCGTTCGACGATGTGCTGGCCCTCTCGGAGGCGGGGGAGAGCGGCCAAGCCTTGGACGAGTACGACGAGGTCTTCGATCGGGTGTTCGCGAGGGTGGCCACCAAGGAGGCGGTGGCGGCCCGGGAGCGCGAGGTGGGCTGCGAGCTGTTCGACGAGCTGATGCAGCACCCGGCGGCACGCCAGCACCTGCTGGTGCGAAACAGCGCCCGGTTCCGCCACCGCATGCTCTGCGAGCAGATCGTCCAGGAGAGCTTCACGACCGGCTTCAAGGACGTGGCGCGCTCGCTCGAGCTGGCCCGGCTCGCGGTGGCCCTGGTCGATCTCCTGAGCTCCGAATCGTGCGGAGGAAGGGAGGGGCTCGACGGTCTGCGCGCGAGGGCTTATGGCCAACTCGGCAATGCACTCCGGATCAATCAGGACTTCCCCGGGGCCGAACAGGTGTTCGCAAACACGCAGGAGCTCCTCGACCAGCCCGGGCGCATCGGTCTGCTCGACAAGGCGCGCGTGCTCGATCTCCTGGCTTCCCTCCGGAAAGACCAGAGGAGGTTCGCCGAGGCCTCGCAACTGCTCGACCGCGTCGGCTCGATCTACCGCAGGCTGGGGCAGTGGCATCTGCTCGGCCGCACCCTGCAGCAGAAGTCGACCGTAATCGGCGAGGCGGGAGACAACGAGGAGGAAATCAGGCTTCTCCGGCGCGCTCTCGACCTGCTGGACCCCCAGGAGGAGCCGCGCACCTTCCTCGCTGCGCGGCACAACCTGATCTATGCCCTGAACGAGAGCGGCCGCTCCCGTGAGGCCTTCGCCCTGCTCTTCCATACCCGTCCCCTCTACCTCAAGACGGGCGACCGCATGCATCTGCTCCGCCTGCGCTGGCTCGAGGGGATGGTGGCCCAGGGCCTGAACCGGATCGAGCAGGCCGAGGCCGCCTACCGTGAGGTGCGGGACGCCTTCCTCGATCTCGGCCTGCCCTACGATGCCGCCCTGGCCGCCCTCGACCTCGCCAGCGTGTACAACCTC
>DASQEB010000367.1:0-2187 GCA_035633875.1 Thermoanaerobaculia bacterium | reverse complement strand
CGTGCGGATCGAAGTGGAGGACGGGGAGGACCGGACGTGCCTGGTGAGGGTGGGGAAGGGATGAGGTGAGGCCGCGCCTGCTACGATCCCGCGCATGGAGGTGAGGGAACGGCTCGAGCGGGGGACCCGGGCGGCGCAGATGGGCCTCCTGGCCAACGCGGTTCTGGCGATCGTCAAGTTCCTCACGGGGGTGGTCGGGAATTCGTACGCTCTCGTGGCGGACGCGGTCGAGTCGGCCACGGACATCTTCTCCTCCCTGATCGGCTGGGGCGGGCTGCGGATCTCGGCGCGGAGCGCCGACGAGCAGTTTCCCTTCGGGTACGGCAAGGCGGAAGCCCTGGCCGCGGCCGTGGTGGCCGTGATGCTCCTCGGTGCGGCTACGGGGGTCGCGATCGAGGCCGTGCGGGAGATCCTCACTCCCCACCAGGTGCCGGCGCCGTTCACGCTGGCCGTCCTCCTCGGGGTCGTCGTGGTCAAGGAGATCCTCTTCCGGCGGGTCTTCGAGGTGGGGGAGGAGGTGGAGAGCACGGCGGTCCGGGGGGACGCCTGGCATCACCGGAGCGACGCCATCACCTCGGCGGCGGCGGCCGTGGGCATCACCGTGGCTCTGATCGGCGGGCCGGAGTGGGCGGAGGCGGACGACTGGGCGGCCCTCCTCGCAGCCGGGGTGATCTACTTCAACGGCTGGCGCATCCTTCGCCCCGCCATCGGCGACCTCATGGACCGGAGCCCCGGAGCCGCCGTCATCGAGCAGATCGCCGCCACCGCCGCCGGCGTGCCCGACGTCCGCGCTGTCGAGACCCTCAAGGTCCGCCGCGCCGGGGTGGGCCTCTACGTGGACATCCACGTCCAGGCGGACCCGGGCATGTCCCTCCACGACGCCCACATCGTGAGCGGCATGGTCAAGTCGGCGATCCGCAGGGAGGTCCCGGCGGTGCTGGGCGTGCTGGTCCACATGGAACCGTTCGAGAGCCGACCGTGAGCCCGAGGCTCCGTTGGTTCCCCTTCGGGGCTGCCGTCGCCGTGGCGCTGGCGCTCCGTCTCACCGCCCTCGGCGAGATGCCCCTCCATCACGACGAGGGGGTCAACGCCCACCTCACGGCGCAGACCGCCGAGGGCTCTCTTTTCCGGTACAACCCTGCCGAGCTCCACGGGCCCCTGCCGATCTTCGTGGGAGCGCTCGGCGTGCTGGCGCTGGGGACCGGAGATGCGGCGGTGCGGCTGCCGGTCGCTCTGGCCTCGGCCCTGATCCTCCTCCTGCTCCTCCCCTTGCGACACCGCCTCGGAGCCGTGGGGACGACGACCGTAGCCTGGTTCCTGGCCGTCTCGCCGTCCTTCGTCTACTACGGCCGGGACTTCATCCACGAGACGTACCTCGTCCTCTTCACCCTGGCCCTGGTGGCGGCCGGCTCCGTCTGGCTGGAGCGGCGCCGGCCCGCAGTCCTGATCCTGGTGGCGGCGTCTGTGGCCTGCCTCTTCGCGGTCAAGGAGACGGCCATCATCACCCTCGTCGGTCTTGCCGGCGCGCTCCTCCTGTCCCGGTTCCCGTGGCGCACCCTGCTGGAGGGCGCCTCCCGGGGGACCCTCGCCGAGGCCGTCCTGGCCTTCGCGGCCGTCTGGGTCCTCCTCTTCACCTCGTTCCTGACCGACCCGGTGGGCATCGCGAGCCCCTTGCGCGCGTTTCTCCTCTGGACGGAAAAGGGTGTCGAAGGGGCTGGCCAGGCCCGGCCTTGGACCTATTTCCCGCAGATCCTCCTCCGCTTCGAGACCGCCCTCGCGGCGGCAGCCCTCCTCGGTGCCGGCGTTGCCCTTCGCCGCCGGGACGCCTTCGGCCTCTTCTGCGCCTTGTGGACGGCCAGCCAGCTCGCCGCCTACTCGCTGATCCCGTACAAGACCCCGTGGCTCGTCCTCAACATCGTCCTCCCCGCCGCCCTCACGGCCGGCGTTCTCGCCCGGGAGGTGGCCGCGAGCCCGTCGCCCGCCCTCCGTCGGGGAGGGGCCGTCCTCCTCGCCCTTGCCCTGGCCGCCACAGCCTGGCGCGCCTCCGAGGTCTCCTTCAGGAGATACGACGATCCCGGCCTCCTCCTGATCTACGCCCCCACGGACCGGGACATCCGCCGTCTGGTCGCCTTCGTGGAGGAGGCGGCGGACCGCGCTCCGGGCGATCGGGAGGTGACGATCAAGCTC
>DASQEB010000366.1:0-11773 GCA_035633875.1 Thermoanaerobaculia bacterium | reverse complement strand
GTGCAAGCCGAAGGCGACGCCGTAGTGGCAGCCCGGTGACCGATGACGCGACTGGCCTGGTTCCTCCACGCTGTCTGGGCGGTGCTCTCGGTCACCGTGCTGGCGCGCTTCGTCTACGAAGCGCCCCTCGACAGCACCGGGGAGATCAGGGTCCGTTTCGTCCTGGAGACGCTGGCGGTCAATTTTCCGCTCTCGGCCCTCCTCATGCTTGTCACGCCGACGGAGGAGCCGCTCTGGCAGTGGTGTTATTTCACCTTGGGGGGATTCGTCCAGTGGGTCCTGATCGTTCCCTGGTTGATCGGATGGACCCGCCGGACGCTCCCCCGCTTGTGGCGGAGGAAACAAACCTGACGGAGACGTGTGAGCGAGAGCTCGGGAGGCGCGGTCACCACCACCACCCGAGCCACCTGACCGCGCCCTCCAGGAATCCCTGGCCGTAGCGCAGGGCGAGCAGACCGAAGACCACACCAACCAGCGCGGCGCCCCCGAGAGCTCCGGGGACGCCGCCCCCCGCCGCCAGCATCCCCAGGAAGCACACGAAAAAACCCAGCGTCCAGCCGCACCCGAAGGTCAGCTTGCGGTCGAGGGAAGCGTTCGGTTGCTCCAATCCCTCACCGCCCCCCGGTGATGACCTGGTTCACTTTCGTGATGCCCTGCATGCTTCTCTCCTGCTCGGAACGAGACGGGTCGAGCTTATCACCCCCACCCCTGTGCTACGATTTTCTCCAGCAATCTTTCAAACCCACAGAGTCATGGACCGAAACCTCCAGGTATTCTGCAGCCACAACTCGGTAGACAAGCCGCGGGGCAAGGAGATCGCCACCCGTCTCGCCGAGGCCGGGATCGATCCCTGGGTGGACCAGTGGGAGATCCGTCCGGGGGACGACTTCGTCGCCAGGATCAACGAGGGGCTCGCCACCTACGATGTCGGCCTCCTCTTCCTCTCCAACGCTTCCCTGGACTCCGGCTGGGTCACCGCCGAGGTGAGCGCCCTCATCCACCGGATGATCGAGGAGGGCAAGCGGGTCATCCCCGTCATGATCGACCCGGACGCCCCCGTCCCGCCCCTGCTCCGTCCCCGCGTCCGCCTCGGCTTCGAGCAGGTCGAGGAGCTGGTCGCCGCCATCTACGGCGATTCGGACAAGCCGAAGGTGGCGCCGCTCCGGACCCGCACCCGCGAGCGCACCTTCCGCCTCCTCCTCCGCTCCACCGGCCCCGGCGAGATCGCCGTCCGCGCCGAGCTCGACGGCCAGCCCGCCTCCCCCGAGCAGGCAACCCGACTCGGGGCGGACTTCGCCTTCTCCTAGCAGGATTTCCTCCGCGCCCGCTTCCCCGTCCCCCACCGGAGCCCAGCGGAGGCGGCCGTGGAGATGCGGGAGGCCGAGCTCGCCCGCCTGGGGGATGCCGTGGGACGGGTCGTCTTCCCCGAACCGGTCGCGACCGCCCTCACCGACCTTCTCGACGAGGCCCGGGCGCGCAACGAGGCCGTCCTCCTCGCCTTCGAAACCGCGGATTCGCAGCTTCTCCCCATCCCCTTCGAAGCCGCCCGCATCCCCGGCGGCCGCCTCCCCGTGCTGGAGCCGGGCGTCCGCATCCTCCGCCGCCACCTGGGCGCCCGGGCCGGAGCCGCCGCTCCCCTGCCCGGCCCCCTCCGCATCCTCGTCGCCATCGGAGCCCCAGACGAGGGCAAGACCAAGAACACGGTCCTGGATATCGAAAGCGAGCTTCAGACCATTCTCGACGCCGTGGACAAGGCCCGCCAGTACGGCAACGCGGAGGTGGACATCCTGGAGGTCGGCCACCCGGACCAGATCCGCAACGCCCTCCTGGAGCGGAGCTACCACGTCCTCCACCTTTCCGGCCACGGCACCGCCGGCAAGATCGAGCTGGAGACCGAGGACGGCGCACCGCTGGAGGTCTCCGCCGGCGAGCTGGCTGGCGTCATCCGCTCCGCCCACGAGCCCCTGCCCCTGGTCGTCCTCGCCACCTGCCACGGCGGAGTCTCGGAAAGCGACACGGCGAGCCTCGCCCAGGGCCTCCTGGAGCAGGGCCTCCCCATGGTGCTCGCCATGCAGAGCACCGTCTCGGACTGGTACGCCACCCGCCTCGCCGGAGCCTTCTACGGCCACCTCGCCCGCCGGGACGTCCGCCTCCCCAGCCACGCCCTCGCCCTCGCCCGACAGGACGTGGAAGAGGAACGCCGCAAGCTCCTGCGCCTCGGAGCGGGAGGGAGCGTCCCCGTTCCCGAATACGCCACCCCCTCCCTCTTCTGCGCCGGAGACGAAATTCCCCTCCTCGACTGGGACGCCGACAAGATCGACTCCCTCACCAGACCCCCGCAGCCGGTGACGGGACCGGTCCCCCTCCTGAACATCGGAGATCTCGTCGGCCGGCGTGTTGCTGCCAACTTTCGAGCCGTGGATTGGGGGTGTGCAGGAGATGCTGGACGGCGTGGAGAACTCTGGAACGGAATGACAACGTCGGAGGGGGGAGGGTATCTTGGCGATTCGAACCTTGCCCCGAAGGGGCACAGGCGTAAAGCCTGGCATTTCAATGCCAGGTAGGCGTTCCCACAACCTCCGAAGTCCCGAAGGGACGACGGGATTCCGCAGGCCTTCAGGCCGCCACGGTGACCCGATATACTGGAGTCTGTCGTACTGGCGCTGAAGCGCCAGGTTCACGCCAACGTCCCTTCGGGACTTCGGGCAACTGTGGGGGCCCGTTCCGGGCGTTGAAACGCCAGGCTTTACGCCTGTGCCCCTTCGGGGCGCAAGAGCGGAGCGATATCCGTTCACCCCGTGAGGTAACAACCTATGGGAGAGACCCCGATCCGAGCCGTTGAGATGGTCCGTGCCATTCGAAACGAGATCTATGAAGAGACCAAAGATCTCTCGCGGGAGGAACTGAAGGAGTTCTTTGCGCGGGAGGCGGCAGCCATGCGCAAGGAGAGCCAACAATCTCGTCCGCCGCAGCGCGCGGCGAAACGGCGGCAGCCTTCAGGGGAATGGCGACGGGGCGCAGACCTCTACGAGCTATTGCCCCCGGCCAGCCGCTTGAGAAGCTGGATCTGCCCCGCGTGGTAGATATCGTGATACGCCACCCCGAGAACCAGATCCACCACGGTCGTCTTGCTCCCCTCAGGCGTCGTCTCCAGATCCTCCTCTGAAAGCGCCGCCACGGCGGCCCGTAGCTCGCGGTGGACCTCCTCCAGGATCTTCAGATCCGCCTTCCACGCCTTCTCGTTCGGCTCCCCTTCCGGCCGGGGAAACCAGTTGCTCCCCTTGAGCGGAAAGCGGACGTCCTCCCCTCCCCGGAGACGGGCGAGCCGGCGGAGGACCGAATGCTTCCAGTACGCCGCGTGCACCGCGATCTCCCAGACGTTGTGCCGCGACGGAGCCGGCCGGCATGCCGCCTGTTCCGCGGAGAGGCCGCGCAGCGAGCCCTTGAGGATTGGACCATGCCAGGACTTGTGGTCGTAGCCCTGGTCCAGGGCCTTCAGGAGAAGGTCGACTTTGGGGCTCATGGCTGCACGATCCCGTTCAAGGCGTCGATGATCGCCGGCACGTCCTTGCTCTCCGTCTCCCGGATGAGGGAGACGGCCCGGCCGACGAGGCCGGAAGGCTTGGAGATGACCCGCCCCAGGAAGGCCACCTTGTCGTCCAGCGCCTTGATCGTCATGGGCCGGATGGACGGCGGCTGGACGGAGAGGATCACGGCGTGGAGCCAGGCGTCGTCCCGGGCAGCGTTCATGCTGAAATCGAGCACCTCGATCACATCCCTCCCGCCGATTTTCGCGAGGATGCCGAGGAGCGGCGAGAATCGCCCGACCACCATCTCCACCTTGGGGAGCAGGCCCTCGAGGATCTGGTTGATCTTGTCGAAGTCGCCGTGGAAGCCCTCCAGCGCCGCTCCCTGGAACGTCTCGCCCGCCACCACGCCGAGGTCCAGGTTGATGTGGGCGTTGATCCCCACCAGGAGGTCCTGGAGGATGATGAGCTGTCCGGACCGGGTCCCGTCGAACGCCACCTGCCAGCTCTTCGTCGGCTGCCCGCCGGACTGGAACGCAGCATAGGCCGCGAAGTAGCGGTTGGCGAACAGGGCGTCGAAGCGGGCCATCCGGGGGCCGTTGTCGAAGAACCCCTGGGCGATCCCCTGCTTCACCTCCAGCGTGACCTGCCGGTAGAGCGCCGGGAAGTACCCCAGCGGATCGCTCGCCGCCTTGTTCTCGGCGATGAGGCCGTCGAGGATGTTGAGAACGTCGTCGATGTCGTTGGCCTGCATGGCCTTCCCTCCCTCGGATTGGATGTGGAGACGCGGAAAAGCCTATCACGGCCCTCCCCGAGCTCGAATCCCGGCCCTCAAGCTTGACGGTGGGGATTCAAGCCTGAAGGGTTCTCCGTCAGACTTGAGCCCGCTCCGTCAAGCTTGACTGAGCCGACTCAAGCTTTGTCGCTGCCGGCGCAGCCTTGAATGCCGCGGTTCAAGCTCGAGTCGCCGCAATGCAAGCGTGAAGGACGTTCTGCAGACTTGAACGTGGTCGCGCAAGCTGGCAAGACAGCCTGTGAAGCGAAAAGCGGAACGGCTCAGGCTTGCTGGAATGCCGTTCAAGCTTCCCGCCATGGATTCAAGCTTGGGCCCGGGATTTCAAGCTTGATCGACGCGATGAAAGTTTGGAAGGTCGCAGATCAAAGGAAAGACGTCACCGAGGAAGCTTGAGCCGGTGTTTTCAAGCTTGGAAGGCGGCCGAGCAAGGTGACAAGGCGACCATCTCAGACTGAAAGGCTGCGATTCAAAGGAAAAATGTCGCCGTCGAAGCTTGATCGGGCGTTTTCAAGACTGGAAGGTCACTGATCAGACGAGTCCCGTGTCCTGGAGGGACTTGGCGGTCAGAATCCGCCGGGTCAGCTTCCTCAACTCGGAGGAGGAGGAGAGCGCACGAACTCGCTCACGGACGTTCTGAGGTACCGGGCCGAAGCGTTGCCGAAGCAGATCCAAGGCTACTTTCTGCATTCCCTGGACCTCTCCCTCCTGACGTCCCTCCCGGCGTCCCTCCCGGCGCATCTTCTGTTCCCACTCTTTGAAGGTCTCTTCCAGCATGGTCCCACTCTCCAGATTGATCGTCCCCGGGGGAATTATAGCGCCAAACGGGTATCTCCGGAACCGGCCGTCCAGCCAGATGTCGAAGATCCTTCGGAGGTCGGCGGGGACCAGGATGCGCAGATCCTCCAGCCGCGACACCGCATCCCGGGCCTCCGCCGTCTCCAATCGCAGTGTGGCGGCCACAAGGTTGTGGCGCAGGCCAGGGCGGTCCAGAGGAAGCCGACCGGCGTCGAGCAGCCGGTACGAAAGCTGCGGCAGATGGTGCCTGCCCTCCCGCGGCACGGGTGCGAAGAGGCTCGCCAGATCCAGTGGGGCGCGCCAGCGCGGCTTGCCATGGTAGAGGACGACGGGAAGCACTGGCGGGAGCAGGCCGCCGGGCTCCAGATTCTTGGTCCGGATCAGGTCCTGCAGCAGGAGGCCCACGTAGGTGAGCAGGCGCACCGCCATGTAGCGGTCCGGCTTGGACTGAAGCTCCAGGAGAAGGTAGATCCAGAACCGATGCGGCTTCCCCTTCTCGCCCTTCCAGCACAGACTCCAGATGACGTCATTGTGGCGCTCGCGCAGGTCGTCGGTGATGACGCTGCCGCTGCCCCGGCGCAAGGTGGAGAAGTCGAGCCGCTCGACCCAGTATGGGGGAGGAAGCCACGCAGAAGCTCCTCGACCATCTTGGGTTGGGAGAAGAGGAGCTTATAGCCGTGGTCGTGGAGAGAGTTTTCGCCTTTGCGTCTCTCGGGAGCGCTTCTCGGGTCAGCGCCGGGACGGGTCACGGGAACAATCTACCGCGATCCCGATACTTGCAGCAAGGGGGCTCTCAATGACGGACGACCACCTCCGCCGGCAGCTCCCGGACCACCGTCTCCTTCCCCTGCCAGGACACGACGATACCGCCAGGCGGCACGGTGAGGCCTGGGGCGATCTGGAAGCGAACGCCTCCCCCCTCTCTCGTCGCCGTATAGGAGAGGTGGCCGTACTCCGTCCGCAGGCCTCGTACGGCCACCCCATCTCCCTCGACCCATTCCGGGAGGATTCCCTCCCCGACGACCAGCGCTTCATCGCTCTCCCGGACGTAGACGAAGAAATCGAGCACGGAGTGGAGGAAATCCGAGCCCACCCAGGTATGGGGCATGTCGCCGAGAAACCCCGTGGACCGGGGATCGCGCCGGACGACCTCCGCCCACTGGTTCCAGGCCGCCGGGCGCCGATCCCCCAGGAAGAAACCGAGAAGCTCGTGGGCGCGCTCCGTCCAGCCGAGGCGGAGAAAGGTGCGGACGTTGCGCAGCTCGTAGGGGGTGTAGCCCTCCCAATCCCGCCGCCCCTCCTTGCGGGCGAGGGACTCTTCCCAATACCGCTCGAAGGTGTGGAGGAGTTGCTCCCTAGGCAGGCGCTCCATCTCGCCTCCGGGGGCGATGCCGATGCTGGTGGAGGTGGGGTCGTAATCCCCCTTCTCCACCGACCCCGGGATATAGCCGATTTTGTGAAGGGCGATCGTGCGGCGCAGGGAGGCGTGGAGGTCCTCCTGAAATTCGTCCCGGATCGCGGCGAAGCGGGCGGCGTCCTCCCGGCCCAGGGCGCTGGCCAGGAAGGCGGCGTCCTTGAAGCCCCGGAGAGCGAGGAAGTCGTCCCAAAAGGAATGGACGGGCCGGTCCGAGTAGCCCTCGTGGCTGATGGACTCGGTGAGCAGGCCGAAGTACGGGAGCTTCTCGGGCGTGCGGTACTCGGGCATCCGCCGTTGCTGCCGCAGGAAGTCCATGTAGGCGACGGCTTTTTCCACGTGCTTCCACATGCGGGAGGCGAAATCCTTGTCCCCCGTAAAGCGGAAATACTCCGTGATGAGATGGATCAGCTCGCCGTGGCTGTCGTTTTCGGGAACCGGATCGGCGCCGCGGGCATCCACGCAACAGGGGACTTTTCCGCTGGGGAACTGGTAGGGGGCGAACCACTCGATGAATTCGCGCACTTCCCGGTCGTGACCGAGCCGCAGGAGGGCGGTGGAGGTCAGGGCGCCGTCGCGGATCCAGGAGCGTTCGTAGGAGCGCGAGCCGGGCTGGATCGCGGGGCCGTCCCGATTGATCAGAATGTAGGCGAGGGTGGTCTTGAGCGTCGGGATGAGCCGGCCGGCGTCGGAGGGCAGGCGGATTTCCAACCGGTCCAATTCCTCCCTCCAACCGCGGGCGACCTGGCCCAGATCGCCTTCTGAAAAATCTCCATGGAGGGGGATCGCCACCGCGATCTCTCTCGTTTCTCCTGGGGCGAGGCGGAGGTCCCAGGCCAGGGCCGCCGAGGCCCAGCCGAGGGGGTCCGCAACACGGGACCGCTCGGGCAGCCGGCCGCGGGCGAGGTGCTCAGCGATTTCCCCCTGATCGAACGTGGCGGTGCCGAATCCCGTGGGCGGGGTAAAGGGGACCACCCTCTTCGCATCGACCACAACGGCGCGACCATCCCAGGCGATCTCCCGGATCGGGGCCACGCCACCCGGCGTATTGAGGAATTGCGAGGGCGGATTGACCTGGAAGGCACGCACCGCCAGGTAGAGACGCGGCCGGACCTCGGCGCCGCCCCGGTTGCGGACGCGATAGCGGGCCTGAAGCGTGGAGGCTCCCGGCGTCCCCGCCGCGAAGGCGGTGATCTCCAAAGAGAGATCCCCGCGCTCCCAGGCGACGGACGGAATCGGGAGATCGCCGTCCCGGAGCGACGGCATGCTCTTCACGTCGTTCCAGGTGACGAGCCGGCCGTCCACCCAGAGGAACGGCTCCACGGAGAAACCGCCCTTGCCGGCCTCCAGGCGGCCGTCCTCGTCGAAAAGCCCTTCTTCACGGTCGCCGTTCACTCCGACGATCGTCCAGTAGACCTGCTCCGCGAAGCCCCGCGGATACTGGCCGCGGGGCGCGCCTCGGGCGACCTCCGCAAAAAAGGCGTTTGGAGAGGCGGAGAACGCGAGGGGCTTCACATCAATCCCGGGAGCTCCCGAACCTTCCAGGAACCGGAGGCGCAGATGGCGCGACTCCGTCTCCGGAAGGAAAACGTAGTCTCGCCCCCCGTTGCCGCCCTCGATGGCGTGAACGGTCGTCCAGGTGGAGCCGTCTTCCGAGATCTGGACTTCGTAGCGGGAGGCGTGCGGTCCCGATCCCCAATCGACAGCCAGGCCGCCGTATTCGCGGTTTTCCAGGAAGTCGAGGGTGATCCCACCCGGCGCCGTGGTCACCTTGGGCGTCCGGTCGTAGGGACGGTCCGGCGGAAGCTCCGTCAAGGTCAGCTCATCGATCAGGACGAATCCCTTTCCCCCGGTGCCGGCCGTGACGGCGAATTCCAGGGCCGCGGCGCGACGGAGCTCCCCTCCCCCGGCGGGGCCCCAGGCGAACTCCAGGTGCCGCGTCTTGATCCGGAACCGCGTCCACTCGCGGGGAAATTCGTACCCTCTCTTGTTGACCCACCAGACGTTTTCACCGGAAGGATCGACGAGCTTCACCTCGAAATTGTTGACCGGGGAGTCGGCGCGCACGCGGAACGCCAGCTCCCAGTTCTGCGGCAGCTCGATCGGAATCTCCCTGCGGGCGACGGCATACCCCGCGCCGCCGTGGAAGTCGAAATCGAGACGCAGGGCCTTGCCTTGAAAACCTTCCGTTTGGGCAAGGGACAGGGAGACGCCGTCCGAGGGCGCGGCGGTCCAGCCGGAGATGTTCTCGAAATCGTCGAGGACTTGGGGGACCGGCCCGGCTGCAAGGGAAACGAGGGCGGCGAGGAGGACGATCCGTTTCACTCCTTGACGCTCCCCATGGTGATCCCCTCGATGTACTGCCGCTGCAGGAGGAGAAACACGAGAAGCCCAGGCAGCACCGTGACCACCGCTCCCGCCATCATCAGCTCGGTATCCTGCACGTGCTCGCCGGACAGGTTGGCGAGCGCCACAGGGAGGGTGTACTTGCTCTCGTCCGTGAGCACGATCAAGGGCCACATGAAGTCGTTCCAGGCGGTGAGGAAAGTGAAGACGCCCAGGGTGACCAGGATCGGACGCAGCAGCGGCAGGACCACCGACCAGTAGATCCGCAGTTCCGAGGCGCCGTCGAGGCGTGCCGCGTCGAGCAGCTCGTCAGGGATCCCCTGGGCGAACTGGCGGACCAGGAAGATGCCGAAGACCGTGGCGATGCCCGCGACCAGGATGCCGCCGAAGGAGTTGACGAGGCCGAGCGCCCGGATCTCGAGGAACAGCGGCAGCACCGTGACCTGCGGCGGCACCACCAGGGTCGCCAGCAGGAGGGCGAAGAGCCGGCCCCGGCCGCGGAAGCGCAGCTTGGCGAAGGCGTACCCCGCCATGGAGTTGGCGAGCAGGGAGACGGCGGTGATCATCGAGGCCAGCAGCAGCGAGTTGGCGAAGGTGCGCCCCAGGTCGAGACGGGAGAAGAGGACCTCATAGTGCTGCAGGGTGGGCCGCGAGGGCAGCAGGCGCGCCGGCAGGGAGAGGGCCTCGCCCGCGGGCATCAGCGACGCCGAGATCATCCAGAGCAGGGGGAAGGCCGTGAGCAACGCCAGGATCAGCAGCGCGCCGTTCACGGCCAGCAGAGCCAGCCTCCGGCGGCTCATGAGGTCCGTCTCCGGCGCCACACCTCCTGCAGACCGGTGGCGGCGATGATCAATCCGAACAGCACGAACGCGATGGCCGCCGCGCTGCCCAGGTTCCACCAGCGGAACCCTTGGCTGTACATGAGCAGCGTGATCGAGGTCGTGGCATAGAGCGGACCGCCGCGGGTCATCACGTAGGGCTCGGCGAAGATCTGGAACAGGCCCACGGTCGTGAGCACCGCCACGAATCGGGTCGTGGGAGCCAGCAGCGGCAGAGTGACGTCCCGGAATTGCCGCCACGGGCCGGCGCCGTCGAGCTGCGCCGCCTCGTGAAGCGACTGAGGGATACTCTGGAGACCGACGACATAGATGACGAGACCGTAGCCGAAGCTGCGCCAGACCGCGAGCAGGGTGATGGCCACCGTGGCCCAGGCCGGATCGCCGAGCCAATCGATCGGCGGCAGGCCGATCAGGCCGAGCCCCTGATTGATCAGGCCGTAGCGCGGATGGTAGAGGTAGCGCCAGACCACCGCCACCGCGACCAGGGTGGTGACCACAGGCGCATAGAAAACGGTGCGAAACAGGCCGCGCAGCCGCGCCAGCCTGGAGTGCACCAGGAGCGCCCCGCCGAGCGCCGCCGTCAGCGTCAGCGGCACGCCGATCACGACGAAGACCAGCGTGTTGCGCATCACCTTCCAGAAGAGAGGATCCTTCAGCAGCCGCAGGTAGTTTCCGGCGCCGACGAAGCGCGTGTTCCGCGGGTCGGCCAGGGCGTAGATGTCGAAGTCGGTGAGCGACAGAAGCAGGGCCGCGATCAGCGGGACGGCGAAGAAAAGAGCGATGGCGCCCAGGGCAGGCGACAGCAGCAGCCAGGCGGCCCGCCGCTCGGCGCGGGAGCCGCGCCGCTCTTCGAGGCGGGCGTCGGCGGGGGTCATGGGCGGTCCCTCCCCTCCTCGACAGCCCGGTCGAGCAGCCAGCGCCGCTTTTCCAGCATCCGGTCCACGTCGGTATCCAGGGCGGCGAGCGCGGAGTCCAGGTTCCGGCTGCCCCGCATCACCTGCTCGGCGGCCTCGGCCACTCTCGTCGCGATCTGCTCCCACTCCGGCACTTTGGGGGTGGGCGCGACATTTCCGAGCTGAACGAGGAACGGCGCCGCCTTCGGGTCGTCGGCGAGCCCGGCCATCGTCCAGGCCGAACGCCGGGCCGGCAGGTCCCCGGAAAGCTCGTAGAAGCGCACCTGCTGGGCCGGCTCGGAGAGGTACTGGAGCCATGCCCAGGCCGCCTCCGGCTCCCGCGCCTGGCGGAAGAGGACCAGGCTGGAGCCCCCGGCCAGGGAGACTCCCGGATAGGGCATCCCCTCCTCCGGCGGCGGCAGCGGCGCCGTGGCCCAGCGGTCCTGCATTGCGGCGGGCAGCCGGTTGCGGAACTCGCCGAGGTTCCAGGGACCGGTGATCACCATGGCGAAATACCCCTCCGCGAGCTGCTGGTACATGTTGGCAACCGTCTGCAGGTCGAGGGCGGGAGCCAGGTCCGAGGCGTAGAGGTCGAGGTAGAAGGCCATGGCCTTGCGGAACCGCGGATCGCGAAAGGCGCCGCGCCGGCCGCCGTCGGCGAGCAGCTCCGCACCGGTCTGGAGGCCGAAGATGACCGGCTGCGTCCACTCGTCGACAGGCAGCAGGATGGCGAAGCGGCCGGGTCCTCCGTGGCGCTTGATTCCTTCCATGGCCGCGCGCCACTCGCCCCAGCTCCGGGGCGGCCACGGGACGCCCGCCTCCGCCACGAGGTCGGTGCGGTAGAAGAGCACTCGCGTGTCCACGTACCAGGGCAGCCCCCACGTCTCGCCATCGAGGACGTTGGTGTCCCAGATGCCGGGGAAGGAGTCGTTCCGGATCGATGGATCGATCCGTGTATCGAGCGGGGCCAGGGCACCCAGGAAGACGAACTCGGGGATCCAGGTGTTGCCCAGTTGCGCGGCGTCGGGCGTGGCGTCGCCCACGAAGGCGGTGAGCAGCTTTTCGTGAGCGGCCGTCCAGGGGATCTGCTGGACCTCCACCCGGATCCCGGGGTGGCGCCGCTCGAATTCCGGCACCAGCTCGCGCACCACCGCGCCCTCGCG
>DASQEB010000365.1:0-7463 GCA_035633875.1 Thermoanaerobaculia bacterium | reverse complement strand
CCCGTCCCCAAGAGATTGCTCAATCCCTCCGGGACGTCTCCTCCCCCGAAATTCAAATCGTGGACACCCCTGAGTCGCCCGAAACTACAGTCAATACTGGCCTTACGGTCGGTAGACAGCAAATAGACCGGACACTAGTGGCATGCTGGTACTCCTTACAACCGAGCCCCCCTTTATTGAGGAGCGGCTGTAGCTTTCCATATCTTGGAGTAGAGCGGAAGAGCGGTCCCGATCCCCGGCGGGAGGTTTATTCGGGACGCCCACGCCGGGGCGCCCCTTCATCAGAAGGCTTTTAGAACCCGTTCCAGTTCCGGGTCACCGTCCCGATTCCGGTCGTCGGCACGGTATAGACCCGGTTGTTGCCCGTCTCCCAAGTGGGGGCGACTCCGGCCTGCTGGACGACGAACTTGTATTGGATGCTGGTCCCCTTGCTGGTGGAGAAGAAGACCGGTCCGTTCCACTGGGTGCTGCTCACAAAATTGAGCTTGACGGCCTTGGAGAGGTCCCAGTTGCCGAGCTCGGGGGTGTTGCCGGTGACGTAGATGTCCTGCCCGGGGGAGGTAGAGAAGCCGTTGACGGTGAAGTTGACGCGGACGGCTTCGGTCGCGGTGCAGGGCCGGCCGGCGAGAACCAGGGTGGAGCGGGCCTTGACGCCCCAGGTGAGGCCGGAGCCGTTGAGCTTCTGGAGCGGCTGTGAATTCCAGTTGGTGATCGCCGGGTCGTACCAGACGTTGCCCGTGCCCTCGGCCCACTCGGCGGTGTCGGCGAGGAGCCACCAGCACTTGCCGTTCGGGGCCGTGGGGATGGTGAAGGTGAGGTCTCCCCAGTAGGCGTTCGAGGCCACGTAGAGGTCGGGGACGTCCGGGGAGGTGCCGGTCTCGGCGCTGGAGCCGTCGATCAGCCAGGCGAGGGAGCGAGAGGTGGAGGACCAGTCCGGGGTGTCGGGCGCGGTGCCGTGCCAGCCGAGGTCGGCGTAGCCGTCGGAATCGTGGGTGGTGCCGCTTACGGCCACGTTCCTGCGCAGGCCGGGATGGCTCTTGCGCAGGGCGATCAGGCGGCGGAAGAAGTCCCAAGTCCTGGCGTGGGTGGTCTGGTTGCTCCAGTTGATCCAGCCGCAGGAGTTGTCCGCCATGTAGGCGTTGTTGTTGCCGGACTGGGTCTGGCGGAATTCGTCGCCGGCCAGGATCATGGGGACGCCGTGGTGGAGGAGGAGGCTGGCGGCGAAGTTGCGGATCTGCTGGCGCCGCAGGACCTCGTTGTTGTCCGTGTTCCAGGAGTCGTTGGAGTCGCTGCCCGAATTGGGATCGGCACCCGTGGGATTGCAGGCTCCGGTGCCGTTCTGCTTGGTGTTGTAGGTGACGAGATCGTTCAGAGTGAAGCCGTCGTGGGCGGTGATGAAGTTGATGTTCTCGGGCGGAGTCTGGAAACCGCTCCAGGTGCCTGTGGCGGAGGCGCCGAGGCCGCCGATCTGGGAGGCGTCGCTCTTGGTGTACTTGCGGAGGTTGTCGCGGTAGAAGCCGTTCCACTCGCTCCAGCCAGCGGGGAACTGGCCGACGCCGTAGCCGGCGGTGTCCCAGGCCTCGGCGACGATCTTGAAGCCCTTCTGCTGGGCGAGGTTGGCGATCTCGACGAGGGTGGTGGCGTTGGGGTTGAACACGCGGCCGTCGCTCCCCTCGCGGCCGAGGGTGTAGGCGAGATCGAAGCGGAAGCCGTCTACGCCCATCTCGTCGTGCCAGTAGGAGAGGCTGTCGAGGATGAGGCGGCGCACGGCGGGCCGGCTGGCGTTCAGGTTGTTGCCGGTGCCGGTCGAATCCCAGTAGCAGGTCTTGTTGTCGGCCAGGGTGTAGTAGCTCGCGTTGTCGAGGCCGCGGAGGTTGATGTAGCGCACGGGGTTGCCGGCGCAGGCGCCGCCTTCGAAGGTGTGGTTGAAGACGACGTCGAGCCAGACCTCGATCCTTTCGGCATGGAGGGCCTTGACCATCTCCTTGAACTCATTGACCTGCTGGCCGCCTGTCAGGGTGCAGTTGTTGACGTCGCGGCAGAGGTACTCGCGGTTGGGGGCGAAGAACTGGGTGGTCATGTAGCCCCAGTAGTTGACCCGGTCCGCGGTGGCGCCGCCCACGGGGTCGTCCCACTGCGGGTATTCGTGAATGGGCAGGAGCTCGACGGCGGTGACGCCGAGGCTGTCGAGATAGCCGGCCTTGGCCTTGAAGCCGTCGTAGGTGCCCTGGACGCTCTGGGTGATGGACGGGTCGTTCCTGGTGAAGCCCCGCAGGTGGACTTCGTAGACGATGGAGTCGCGCATCGGGACATCGGGCCGGACGTCACCGGTCCAGTCGAAGGCGTCGTCGTTGATGACGATGGATTTGGGGCTAGCACCGGCGCTGTCGACGAAGCCGTAGGTGTCGGTGCCGCCGAGGATGGCGGTGGAGTAGTGGCCGTTGACGCGGACGGGCTCGCCGGTGACCGCCTTGGCGTAGGGGTCGGTCAGGAGCTTGTTGGGGTTGAAGCGGTTGCCGTTCGCGTCCGCGTGGGTGATGAAACCGGCGTTGCTGCCGGGCGTCCAGCTCGCGTTGTAGGGCCAGTTGGGACCCCAGGCGCGGTAGCCGTAGAGGGTGCCGGCGCCGAGGCCGGAGACGGTGACGGTCCAGATGTGGTTGGTCGTGTCCGTCTTGGTGAGGGTGTGGCGGGCGGTGGGCGTCGAAGCGGTGGGGCTGGAGAAGATCCAGACCTCGATCCGCGTGGCGTTCTGAGAGAACACGGCGAACTGGACTCCGCCCGAGACCAGGGTGGCGCCGAGCGGCGTCTGGGCCGTGGCGGGAAGCGCTGCCAGGACCAGCAGCGCGAGAACGGCCGTCAGATAGACGGATCGCTTGGCGTAACTCATTTCTCTCTCCTCTCTTTCCTCCGAAGGGGGGGTGGCGGGGCGCTGAAAGGGTCTCGCCGGGGGGACTTGCGCCGATCTCCGGAAGGCGGCTGGCGCCCAGCAATTCGGATTCTACGGGACCACCGCGTTTGCCTGTACTTTTGGATTGGATGCTCATGAAGGGAGCACACGGACTAGCGGCAGCTTTCCTTTTGGGATATTTTTCCCGGAAGGGAAGCCCGCATGTTGAATCCGAACGAAATCACGATCTACGCGGCCCTAGCGGGGGCCGTCCTCGATGTGAACACCTTTGACCTCGGCCATGGCGTCGCGCTGTCCCGCAAGACGCTGCATGTCTCGGCGGAGTCTCTGCTGGGGCTCCTGCCGTCGATCCCGGAGGCGAATCATCCTGCGCTCAGGGCTCTGGCCCGCAGCGGCGCAGGGTTCGATCTCTTCGCGCAGCTTTCGGTTCCCGCAGAGTTCCGGCCGGAGCGCTGGCTGGACCGCGTCAACACGGTCTGGTGGATCGTCACGCTGCTGCGGTTGAGGTGCACCCCGGAGGTGAGAATTCCTCTGCTGGCGAGCGAGCCATGGTTCCCGGGAGAGCCCTCGCCGGCGGGGGTGGAGTACTGGCCGGTGGAGATCGAGGGGCGGCGCCTGCCGTTGGAGCCCGGGGCGAGCCCGCGGATCGGCGAGGAGGACCTGCGATGGGTTGAGGCCCACTGGTTCCATTCCGGCCGGCTGGTGGTCCGGAAACCCCCGTTCAATCGGCTGTTGAAGTGCCTGGACAAGGCCTACATCATGACCGACCCGGCGGTGTCCCTGGTGTCGCTGTGGGAAGGCCTGGAGCGGCTGCTCGCTCCTGCCGGCAAGCTCGACCGGAACGTGCCGGAGGGGGTCGCGGCGTTTCTGGAGTCGCCGGGCGAGGCGCGGCGGAAGCTGGGGGACAGGGTCGGGCTGCTCTATGAAGCCCGCGCGCTGGCGGAGGAGGGGCTGGAGCCTCCGGAGGGCTGCCTGGCGGAGACCTACGCGATCGTGAAGCGGGTCTGTCTGAAGATCGTCGAGGAGGAGCGCGTCCCCACGCGGGAGGAGATCGAGAGGGGGCGGTTCGTCGGGCTGAACTGAAGCACCGGGCTCCCCGGAAGGAGCCCGGTGCTTGGGATCAGGCGTTGACCTCAGATCTCTTCTTTGTAAGGCCGGCAGCCGTGGGCGCAGGCCTCGCGGGCGTAGCAGTCGTTGCCGTAGATCACGCCGTCGTTGCAGATGACCGGGGCATAGATGGCGGGACAGATGCCGCCTCCACCGCAGGGGTGGTTGGCCTGGGCGGTGCCGGCTCCAAAGGACAGGGCGGCACCGGCGAGGGCCAGAGCGAGGGTGAGCTTGGTGAAAGCCTTTTGCATTTTACATCTCCATTCAACAAAGATCACGCCTTCATTGGCGGACCCAAAGAGAGAGTCAGGCGACGCAGACCCGGTGCGGACCGGTCCATCCGGTCGCGCGGGGTACCATAGTCTACGCACCAGACTCAAATTTGTTTAACTTACACCATCTATCCTTTATTTTTTAGAAGGATCGATCCCGTCTCACAGTGCGGTGGAGGGCCCGATCCGGGATAAGGGAAGGCGGGAGGATGGGGTGGGCAGGGCCCGCCGGGACGGGCCCCTGCCGAACACGGGTTACTCGGATCGTTCCTTGACTTCCCCGGCCGCTCCCCCCCAGACTACGAAGCTGCCGGATCGTCTCCCGTCCGCTCTGGAGCTCGGGCTCCCCCACTGTCCCCTTTTCTCTGATCGCGCTCACTAGGAACAGGGCACACTGCTACGGATGAAGGATTTCTCGGAACGCATCAACGCCCTCACCCCCGAGCAACGGGCTGTCTTCGAGTTGCTCCGCAAGAGCAGCCGGAAAAAGCCCGCCCGGCCGGGGGCGCCGCCGCCGCTCGAGAGGCGTACGGGAGCGGAGCCGGCCCCCCTGTCCTTCGACCAGGAGCGGCTCTGGTTCCTCCAGCAGCTCGATCCGGCGAGCGTCACCTACAACATCGGCACGGTGACTCGGATGGAGGGGCGGCTGGACGTACCGGCGTTCGCTACCGCGTTGAACGAAGTGGTGCGGCGGCACCAGATCTGGCGCACGTCCTTCCCGCTGGTCGACGGCCGGCCGGTCCAGGCGGTGGCTCCCGTCCTGCGGATCGAGATGCCGGTGGTGGACCTGGTGGAGGTGGACGGGGCCCGGCGGGAGGCCGTGGCCCTGGCGCTGGCCCGGGAGGGTGCGCTCCGGCCGTACGACCTCCAGCGCGGGCCGCTGCTCCGGGCGCTGCTGGTGCGCCTGGGGGAAGGTGAGCATCTCTGCCTGCTCGCGATGCACCACATCGTGACAGACTGGATCTCCTCTCAGATCGCCTGGCAGGAGATGGCGGTGCTCTATCAGGCGGCCCGGGAGGGGAGGCCCTCGCCCCTGCCGGAGCCGCCCGTGCAGTACGGGGACTTCGCCGTATGGCAGCGGGAGTGGCTGCAGGGGGAGACCCTGGAGCACCACGTGGACTTCTGGCGCCGGGAGCTGGACGGGGTGCCCCAGGTGCTGGAGCTGCCCACGGATCGCCCGCGCCCCGCCTCGTCGACCGGCCGCGGCCGGCGGGAGCCGGTGGCGGTGCCGCCCCGGATCGCCGATCCGTTCCGGGCGCTGGCCCGGCAGGAGGGGGCGACCCCGTTCATCGCGACGCTTGCGGCGTACAGCGCGGTGCTCTTCCGGGTGAGCGGCCAGGAGCGGTTCCTCGTCGGCTCTCCCAACGCCAACCGCAACCGGCCGGAGATCCAGGGGCTCCTGGGATTCTTCCTCTCCCAGCTCGTGTTCCGAGCGGACCTCGCGGGGGATCCGAGCTTCCGGGAGCTGCTGGGGCGGGCGAAGAAGACGGCCTTCGCGGCCTACGCCCACCAGGAGCTGCCGTTCGGGAAGATCGTGGAGGCGCTGCGTCCCGAGCGCGACCCGAGCCGCGCTCCCCTGGCCCAGGTGGACATGCAACTCGTGGAGGCGGGGCCCTCGTCGTGGATCGAGGTGGCGGGCCTCCGGCTGTCGGAGGTCCCGTTCGGAGAGGGCCTCCCGAAGTTCGACGTCAGCGTGAGCCTCCTCGACGGCGCGGAGGGGATCCGGGGCTGGTTCGAATACAGCCTGGACCTGTTCGATCCCCCGACCATCACACGCCTGGCGGAGTCCTTCGCGAGCCTGATCGAGCAGGTGGGGCAGAGGCCGGACGCGCGCCTCTCGGACCTCCGGCCGCTGAGCGAGGCGGCCCGCCAGCAGGTGCTCGTGGAGTGGAGCGGCGCCGCGGCGGCCGGTCCGGAGTCGGAGAGCCCGGAGCGGTCGATCGCGGCGCAGGCGGCGAGGACCCCCGGGGTGGTGGCGGTCGTCTGCGGGGAGCGGCGGCTGACCTACGGGGAGCTGGACGCCCGGGCCCGCGAGCTGGCGGGCTGCCTGCGGCGGCTGGGCGTGGGGCCGGACGTGCTCGTGGGGCTCTGCGCCGAGCGCTCGCCGGAGATGGTGGTAGGCGTCCTGGGGACGCTCAAGGCCGGGGGAGCGTACGTGCCGCTCGATCCGTCCTACCCCGAGGAGCGGCTGTCCTTCCTGGCGGAGGATTCTGGCATCCGGGTTCTGCTCACCCGCGGGGAGCTGCGGTCGCGGTTCCCCGACGGCCGGTTCCGGATCGTGGACCTCGATGCGTTGGAAGGTGCCCGCGAGCTGGACGGGGATGGGCCGGAGGCGCCGCCGGAGAGCCTGGCCTACGTGATCTACACCTCGGGGACGACGGGCCGGCCCAAAGGGGTGATGGTCTCCCGCCGAGGGCTCGCGGGATACCTGGTCTGGGCCGCGAAGACCTATCCCAGGGGCTCGGGATCGCTGCTCCATTCGTCCATCTCCTTCGACCTGACGGTGACGAGCCTGTTCGTGCCGTTGCTGCGGGGCGAACGGGTGGTGCTGGTGCCGGAGTCGGAGGGGGTGGAGGGGCTGGCTGCGGCGCTGCGGGCAGGTGAGGGGCTGAGCTTTGTCAAGCTGACGCCGAGCCATGCCCGCGCCCTGGGCCGGCAGCCCGCGGGCCGGACCCGGTCGCTCATCCTCGGCGGAGAGGCGCTGACGGGGGAAGACCTCGCTCCCTGGCGGGAGGCGGCCCCGGAGACCCTGGTCTGCAACGAGTACGGGCCCACGGAGACGGTGGTGGGGTGCTCCCTGTTCGCGGCGCCCGCCGGAGAGCTGGGGCCGGGGCCGGTGCCCATCGGCCGGCCGGTGGCTGGCGCGCGCATGGTCCTCCTCGGCCGGTCGTTCCAGCCGGTGCCGCTGGGGGCCGTGGGCGAGGTTTTCATCGGTGGCCCGGGGGTGGCCCGGGGGTATCTGGGGCGGCCGGAGCTGACGGCGGAGCGGTTCGTCCCCGATCCGTTCGGCGCCGCGCCTGGCGCACGGCTGTATCGCACGGGCGACCTGGGCCGCTGGCGTCCGGACGGGACCATCGAGTTCGTGGGGCGCAACGACTTCCAGGTGAAGGTGCGCGGCTATCGCATCGAGCTCGGCGAGATCGAGAATGTGCTCGCGGCCCACGAGGGCGTGCGCC
>DASQEB010000364.1:0-6016 GCA_035633875.1 Thermoanaerobaculia bacterium | reverse complement strand
GGGGACGTTGCCTTCGCTGTTGGCGGCGGGTTTGCCGTCCGGTCCAGCGTAGACCCGGAGCAGGGCGAAGTCGCCGGTGTGGCGTGGCCAGCTCCAGTTGTCGACCTCGCCGCCGTACTCGCCCACGGAGCGGGGAGGGGCGTAGACCAGCCGCACGTCCGGGAGCTCCAGGCTTTCGATCAGGAGGTAGCGCACGCCGCCGTCGAATGCCTCCACCTGGCAGCGTCGGTTCTCCGCCTTCTCGCACTCGGCGACCAGCTCCTTGCCTTTGCGTTCGATGGCCCGGAACCGCTCCAGGTCATCCGCCCCGGCCGGAACGGCGCCTTCGATCACCGCGGTCACGTCGACGCTCCGGTGGGGGATGGTCGCCCGGGTCCCGGCGCCACCCAGCTCCTCGGCAGGCGTGCGGGCGAGAAAGCCATTCGTGATCAGGTCCCGCTCCGGGGTCGAGTGCTGCTGGAGGATGCCGAAGGCGCAGTGGTGGTTGGTGATGAGCAGGCCCTCCCGGGTAATGAACCCGGCCGAGCAGCCGTCCACCTTCACCGCCGCCTCGAGCAGCCCGCCCCCCTGCTTGCTCCACAGCTTCTCCGGAGGGATCTGGAGACCCAGCTCGCGGAGCCACTTCGGGTCGTGCTCGAGGATCTGATCGGGAGTCCACTTTCCATCCACCGCGAAGGCCCCCCCCGAGGCCAGGAGAGTGAGGGTGAGGGTCAGGCAGGCTCTTTTCATGGCGGGGGAAGCATACCTCAGTGCCTGGGAGGGAGTCGGTGCCGGAGGCGACGATGGGGCGCACTGAATTGCGTCCCTCCAGGGCACGCGGGCCGCACGTGCCGGCCTGGGATGGTCAGCCCGCTCGCGTCCGAATCGCGACCCGATCGACCGCGCGGGAACGCCCTGCAATCCGGACACAACGCTCCGCGACTCTTGGAGGAGCGCAATTCATTGCGCCCCCTCTTCGTGGGGCAACGCCTTGCCCCACGGGACGGGTTTTCGGCCCCCTACTGCACCAGCGTCCTGTAGGTCCGCAGATGCCGGAACGCCGCCTCGGGCTCGCCCCTCTCCTCGTAGAGGCCGGCGAGGTTGTAGTGGGCGTCGGCGAAGGAGGGATCGAGCTCCAGGGCGGTCTCGTAGGCGCGGACGGCCTCGTCGAGGCGGCGGATGTCCTGGAGGAGCACGCCGAGGTTGAAAGCGGGCGTGGGATCGTCCGGGAGGAGCTCCAGGGCGCGGCGGTAGTGCAACTCGGCAGCGGCGAAATCCCCCCGTTCGTGCAGGAGGTGGCCGAGGTTCAGGTGCGCGTCTCCGAGGTCCGGATCCAGCTCCAGAGCGCGGCGGTAGGCTGCCAGGGCCTCCTCGGGGGATTCGTCCTCGAACTCGCAGGCGCGCTCGTACCAGTCCGCGGCGTCCTCGGGCTTCTCCCGCTCGTCCCGGACCGTGCGCAGGGGGAGGGTCGACGCCTCCCGGGCCAGCTCGGAGAGCTCGAAATCGAAGAGCGTCTGGCCCGATTCGGGGATCCACAGGTCCCGGCCGTCCCGCACCACCACGTGATGCCCCTGAGCCGAGATGCGCACTCCCGTCAGCGGCTGGTCCTCCGGGAGTTGGCTGCGCAGGTTCTCCAGGGCGAGGCGGATCCGCTTGCGTGGCACCCGGGCGGCGAGGAGCCCCTTGGCCGTGCGCAGGAGGACGAGGTCCTGGAAGGAGAAGTAGTACTCGCCCCGCGGGCCCTGCAACGGCGAGAGAAACCCGGCCCGCACGTAGGACCGCACCTGCGCGGGCGTGAGGCCCAGGAGAGAGGCGACGTCGCGGGTGGAGTATCCACGCGGGGGAGCCGGGCTCTCCGGCTCACCCCGCCTGCGGAGGACCGACGGGTGCTGCATCGCCCTCCAGTGTACTCCGAGCGGTTATCGCTTTGAACTCTTTCTCTTTGTTTCCGCCGTAGGCGCGCTCTCCGCGGTGGAGCGGGGCGAGCGTTTGGGCCCCTTGCGCTCCGCGAGCGACACCGGCTTGTCCGGACGGGCGTCCTTGGTGGTGGTGGCGAGGCTCGCCTTCAGGGCTTCCATGAGGTCGATGATCTGGGCCTTCGGGGCCGGTGCCGGGGCGGCCTTGATCTCCTGACCCTGGACCTTCTTCTCGATCAGCTCCCGGACCTGCTTCCGCTGCGTGTCTTCGTAGGTCTCGGGATGGAACTCGTCCGCGGCCACCTGCTCGATGAGCTGGATGGCGAGCCGGAGCTCCGGCGCTTACACCTCCGCCGGGGCGATGGGCCCCTCGGAGAAGTCCCGCAGCTCGTCCGCGTAGCGGAGCTGCTGCATGATCAGCCCGCCTTCGAAGGGGCGCAGGAGCACGAGCTGGTCCTTGCCCCGGGCGGCGTAGCGGGCCAGGGCCGCCCGGCCGGTCTGCTTCATCGCCTCGGCGAGCAGCCGGTAGGGGCGATCACCCCCCTTGTCCGGTCCCAGGTACCAGGCCTTCTCGAAATAGACCGGGTCCACCAGGTCGGTCGGAACGAATTCGGCGATCTCGACCGCGTTCGTCGGCTCCGGCTGGAGCGCCTTCAGCTCCTCGTCGGTGAACAGAACGTATTGTCCCTTCGAGTACTCGTAACCTTTCACAATATCGTCCCGTTCGATCACTTCGTTGTCCACGGGACAGATGTACTGTTGTTTCAAGCGGGAACCGCACTTCTTGTGCAGCATGTTGAACGTGATGCCCACCGAGCTCTCGCCCGTGGAATAGAGCTTCACGGGGATGGTAACGAGGCCGAACGATATGCTTCCGGAGGCAAAGGGTCGCGCGCTCATAACGGAGTAATATACCATTTATTTGCAATGCTTGGGCGCTGTTCGCAAGAATGTCGCAGCGCCTATCGTGCTCACGATCATCCTCAATAACCATTAGCAAAGAACTTTTCCCTTTGCCGCCGAAAGCCGCCTCGAAACGCGCGACGAAAGATCCCGCTAGAGAGATCCGCGCGGAGCTCATGAGGCTCGGCGCCCCCCGCCATCCGGTCGATCCCGCAGGCGTAAAAGTGATGAAACCTGAGACGCGGGACCGGCCTTTCAGCCGCGAGGGGTGGGTCTTCGAGCTGAAGTACGACGGCTTCCGCATGGTGGCCGCCGGCGGAGCGGGGGAGGCGCGCCTCTCCTACCGCAGCGGCATGGACGCCACGCGCATTTTCCCAGAGATCGCCGAAGCCGTGGCCGCCCTGCCGTTCCAGGGGGTGGTCCTGGACGGCGAGGCCGTGGTCCTCAACGCGGACGGCCGACCCAACTTCCAGAAGCTCCAGCGCCGCGGCCTGCGCACCCGTGCCCTGGACGCGGAGCACGCCGCGGCCCAGAGCCCGGCCGTCCTCTTCGTGTTCGACATCCTGGGCTTCGAGGACTTCGACCTCCAGCCGCTGCCGTGGACGCAACGCAAGGAGATCCTGCGCCGCATCCTTGCCGGTACTGAAGGATTCCTGCGGTGCGTCGACTCCGTCCCCGAGCGGGGGGAGGACCTCTACGCCGCCGTGGAGAGCATGGGCCTCGAAGGGATCGTGGCCAAACGGGCCGACTCCGTCTACCGGCCCGGCTACCAGGGGGACTGGCTCAAGATCCGCGTGGACCAGGCGGCCGACTTCGCCGTCGTGGGCTTCGAGCCGATCCCGGGATCGCGCACCGGCTTCCGCTGCCTTCGCCTCGCCGTCCGCACCAGCGCGGGAGGCTGGGAGGACGTAGGCACCGTGGGCACCGGTTTCAGCCAGGAGACCATGAAGGAGATCCGCGAGCGCCTGGAGCCCTCCCGCCGGCCCACCCCCGTGGTTGCCGTCGGTCCCAAGCCCGGCACCGTCTGGGTCGAGCCCGAGATCGTCGCGGAGGTGCGTTACAAGGAGTGGACGGAGGGCGGCCACCTGCGCCATCCCGTCTTCCTCCGCGTGCGGGACGACAAGACCGTGGACGAATGCTTCCGCCCGGGCGCCGAGCCCGAGGGAGAGGAGTCGCCTCCACCGGCCCCCATCCCCGCGGCCCGGCCGCCTCTCAAGCTCACGAATCTGGAAAAGGTTTTCTGGCCCGAAGAGGGCTACACCAAGGGTGACCTCCTCGATTACTACCGCGCCGTCTCACCCTGGATGCTCCCGTTCCTCAAAGACCGTCCGCTCGTCCTCGACCGCTATCCCAACGGCATCACGGGAAAATCTTTCTATCAGAAGGATGCGCCGGACGCCGCCGCCGGCTGGTTGCGCACCGTGCCCATCCCCGCCGGAGGCTCCGGCCGCACGATCGATTATTTTCTCTGCGACGACGTGGGCTCGCTTCTTTATCTGGTGAACCTCGGCGCCATCCCTTTCCACATCTGGGGGAGCCGGGTCACCTCACTCGAACGGCCGGACTGGTGCATTCTCGATCTCGATCCCAAGGCCGCCCCCTTCGCGCACGTGATCGAGATCGCCCTGGCCCTCCGCACGTTGTGCGACGAGATCAAAATGCCGAGCTTTCTCAAGACGAGCGGTGGCAGCGGCCTTCATGTGCTCCTGCCCATGGGCGGCCAGCTCGAGCACGAGCAGGCCCGCCAACTCGCCGAGCTCCTCGCCCAGGTGATCGTGAAACGCCTGCCGGACATCGCCACGACGCTGCGCTCGATCTCCAAACGCGGGGGCAAAGTGTACGTGGACGCCCTCCAGAACGGCCGCGGCAAGCTTCTCGCCGCTCCCTACACCGTCCGTCCCCTGCCCGGAGCGCCGGTCTCCACTCCTCTCGACTGGAGCGAGGTCGACCGGCGGTTGGAGGTCGGCGCCTTCAATCTTAAAACCGTTCCGAAACGTTTACAGAGGAAGAAGGGAGACCCGCTCCTGCCGGTGCTTGCGGAGACGCCCGACCTGGCGCGGGTTCTGGAGCTGTTGTCGGAGCGGGTCTGAAAGATCGCGAAGACAACTCGCCTATTGCCAGCAGACCTTGCCCACGTAGGTTCCCACACCGACGCCCTGGGAAAAGGTGCCGGAGGCGATGAGATACCCGCTCGCTCCGGCGTACTCGCCCGTGCCCCCGGTGATGGTGTCGATCTCGGTGAACTCGCCGTCCCCCGTGGTGTTGAGGACGATGGCGTCCTTGGTGATGAAGTCGCCGTCCGTGGTGTGGAACACGTTGTCGCCGGTCAGCACCACCACGCCCGTCGTGGCCGTGTCGACCGTGGGTACCGTGCCGGTACCGATGAAATCGGAATTGGCCTTGATCGTCCCGTGCAGGATCGCGCTGGCGCAGAGGGCGATGGCGGAGCCGCAGGTGGGCTCGTGAGCCACGATCTCCACCCGGCCGTGGACCGCCTTGCAGACGGAATCGGCCGAAGCGGGCGTCGCCGCCGCGAGACCGGAGGTGAGGATCAAGGCCGCGAAAACCGGCCGGCGCATCGAAGCGAAAGTGTGTTTGCGAGTCATTTTCTTTCTCCTTTGGTTCGTCCATCTCTCCCTCTGAGATGCGCCCCGCGGAGAAAGGTTACAGGCTCGAGACGCATGGTCACCTCGCGGATCGGATGGGGTGGAGTACAGCGTCTTCAGGCGTCGGGGGGAGGGTCTGATAGGCTTGTCGCCATGCATCCAAACGCCGAGCGGGTTCAGGAGGCTCTCAAGGCCCTGGGAGGGGAGGGGACCGTGCTGGAGCTTCCGGCCAGCACGCGGACGGCCGCGGAGGCTGCGGTGGCGATCGGAACCACGGTGGCCCAGATCACCAAGAGCCTGGTGTTTCTTGCCGGGGACGAGCCGGTTCTCGTCCTCGCCTCCGGGGCCGACCGGGTCTCCGTCGAGAAGCTCGGCCGGTTCCTGGGGGCGCCCGCCCGCCGGGCCGACGCCGAGGCGGTCAAGCGGCTCACCGGATTTCCCATCGGGGGAGTCGCTCCCGTGGGACAGACCTCGCGCCTGCGGGTCCTGATCGAGCGCAACCTCCTGCAGCAGACGGAGCTCTGGGCCGCGGCGGGGACCCCGCACGCCGTCTTTCGGACGAGCCCCGCCGAGCTCGTCCGGATCACCGGGGGCGTGGTCGCGGACCTGCGC
>DASQEB010000363.1:0-3935 GCA_035633875.1 Thermoanaerobaculia bacterium | reverse complement strand
ACGTAGTACCCTAGTTGCTTGTGACATTAGGAGTAACAGGATGTTGGAGGGCCTCCTGGGAGCGCCGGCATCTCGCCGGCCTGGCAACCTGAGGAGGTAAGGCGGAGCCCATGGAATGCCGACGTCTCGCCTGACAGACGGGTTCGCGAGGCCTAGCGGCTGTCCCGTTTCAGCATCTCCTTTCACCTGATTATTGAGGCTCTTCCAGGCTTCGCTGTCCAAGAGTCTCGCGAACAACGACAGAGACTCAAAAAGGAGAAAATATGTCAAAAGCCGTTTTCTTCACCTGCCTTCTGGTGCTTCTTGCGACTGCTGGAACCGCGCAGATTCCGGAAGTGACAAAGTGCCTCGCGGTCGACATCTTCCTCACCCCCACCTCCGGGGAGGAGCTCTTCGGGAACGACGAGTCCGAGACCGAGTCCTGCTGCTCCAGCAGCACCCGTTGCGAGGATTACCACGGACAAGAGTGCCCACCGTGGGACGACTATACCCGCGACTGCACCTGGTGGGACGGCACAGGATCCTACTGCGAGTGCATCGACAAAACGTGGCAGTGCCCTTCGTTCGGTTGATGTCGCCCGTCTACTTCTATCGCCATTCCCTGAGCAGTAGCCTCTTCAGCGGACCGGCGGGAGCCTGGAACCCCACCGGCTCGCCTTGTTGTTGGCGCCGAGGCTCACCCAGCCAGACCGCTGGCACTCTCCTGAAGAGTCCTATCCCGCACCTCCAGCGGTCGCCGTTGATACTCCAGAATAGGAGTCGACATCCGGATATACCGGTGCCAGACGAAGGTCAGGTCAAAGACGAGCGCCACGAGCCACCCTCCGGATGGATGTTCTTGGAAACTGAGAAGGGATGGCGGCCTCCGGGTCCAAGGACGTCGCCGTTCCCAGTCCGGCGCTCCGAGGGAACCCCTGGCGCCGCCGGATTTTATTTGTAACGATAGTCCCGGAGCATCGCCCATTCAGGTAGGGATCGGCTCTTGCCGACCATGGGAGGTGTATGGATCAAAAGGGGATCTCGCTGGTCCTCGGCACCATCGCCCTCTTCGCCCTGCTCGGGCTTCCCCGGACCCCGTTTCCGGTTGCGCTGCCCGGGGAGCAGCCGCCGGCGCCGCGGAGCTCGGAAGAGGAGGAGGCCCCTCCGGCTCCGGGCGGAGCGGAGGTGGTCTCCACCGGGAGCACGGCGGACTGGAGCAAGGTCGTCCGGCTCTACCAGGACGCCCTGGGCCTGCCCGGTAGGGAGCGGGGAGGGGATCTTCCCGCTCTGCTCAGCGTCCTCGCTGAGCGGCCGGCAGGGACCCGGCTGGAGTTCCTGGTGGCTCTGGTACCGGACCCTCTCGACTCGTACATGCCGGAACGCTTCGACCAGGCGGTCGACGCGATCCAGCAGGCGTATGCCGATCCCGGCTCCGTCGGCACACCCTCCCAGTACCTCCTGGATCGGGTCTGGCTGCCGTGGACCGATCCGGACGCCGCGACCGCCCGGACCTGGCGGAGGACGCCGGGCGTGCTGCTGTTCCGCGATCCGCGGCAGGGGCTGCTCTCCACGGTGTTCCTGGTGGGGGAGTCGCCCAAGAGCGGGATCGCGCGGGAGCCGTTCCGCAACGCCCTCCAGGTGATCCGTGCGTTCCTCCCGGCAGGGAAGCCCGTGCGGGTGCTTGGGCCCACGTTCTCCGGGTCGGCGGACTCGCTGGAGCTCGCCCTGCGGGAGGACCCCAAGGCCGAGATCGTCTCGGGCTCGGCCACCGCCCAGGGTCTGGAGGCCCTGCTGAATCGCCCGCCCCGCGTCCACTTCTGCCGGACCGTGGTGCCGGACCACGTTCTCCAGCGGTACGCCTATGGATTCCTGGCGGGGAAGCTGGGCTGGGACCTCTCGAAGGTCGCGCTCCTCACAGAGGCGGACACGGCCTACGGCCAGGCTGCCACGGGCCAGCAGCAGAGCCAGACGGATTTCGTGATCATCCGCTTTTCGAGCCGCCTTTCGCGCCTCCGGACGGCGTCGGAGCGGGAAGCCGACCGCGGGGGCAAGGGCGGCCTGGTGCGGTCGTCCAAAACCCTGCTCGACTTGAGCCTCGCCGAGCAGGGCCAGCCGGTGGATGTCGTCCCCCAGATCACACCTCTGACCTCCCGCGGCAACGACCTGGAGATCGCGAACCTCCTGGAGACGATCTCCCGGGAGGGAATCCGCTACGTCGGGATCCTCGCGACGGACGTGCGCGACCTGCTGTTCCTCGCCGAGCGGGTGCGCAGCTTTTCGAAAGGCATCGTCCTCTTTACCTTCGACAACAACCTGCTCTACGCCCACCCGCAGGTTGCCCCGTCGATGAACGGGACCCTCGTCCTGACCAGTTTCCCCCTGTTTACGGAGGGGCAGCCGTGGCTGCCCGGCGGGGAGTGGGCCGGGTGGCGCTTCCGGCGGCAGTTCATGAGCGAGCTCCATCAGGGGGTTTTCCTGGCGGCGCGCAGGCTGTTGACCGGAAACGACGTTCCCGAGCCGCGCGTCTGGATCACCGTCGTCGGCGGCGGCTCTCTCTGGCCGATCGCGAGCCTGCCCGTCGCAGGAGAGCGCTCCTGGACTTGCGCCTCCGCCGCCGGGGAGGCCGCGTCGTCCGGCGGGGACGGGAAGAAGGGGAGGTCGGAGGAGATCGCCCGCGTGGATCTCAAGGTCCTGCTGGTGATGGCCGTCCTCTTCCTGCTCGCTCTGTGGCTGCGCAGCGTCGTCCCGCCGAAGGACACGCTTCCCACGCCCGGGAGCGCGGCGCGCACGCGGTGGCTGCTGCTCCTCGGAGCGGCCGTCCTCTGGGTGACCGGAGGGGTGGTGACCGTGCTCGGTGTCTTGCCGCTGCGCGGGCCCGGCCTCCCGCTGCCGATGTTGAACCGTCCGTTTGTCGTCGCCCTGGCAGTGGCGTACGCCGGCCTGGTCTGGCTGATCGCACGCACGGTGCGAACGTTCACCGGTGTGTGGAGCGTGACGCCCGGCCGCGGAGCCGCTTTCCTGGGATGGGTCCTGGCGTGGATCGCCGCCGCGGCGCTCATGCTTCTGGCGCTGGACCGGGTCCTGCCGTGGCTCTGGATGCCCGGCGGAATCCCCTACTTCTACCTGCGGCTGCGCAACCAGGCGAGCGGTCTTTCCCCGGTCACGTCCCTCATGTGGCTGGGCGGCGGGCTCTTCCTCTGGGCGCTCCTGGAGCTGAAGCGCTGCCGGCTGCTCGTGCGGCAGGAGACGTCCTGGCCTTTCGAGAGCTGCCCCGAGCGGCCCCTGACCGGCTGCGCGGAGCTGGCGGAGGACCTCGGGAGGATTCTTGAGGAATCCCTGTTCTCGCGCCGGTTCCTCCGCTTCTGGATCGTCCTGGTCATCGCGCTTGGATTCCCGATCTTCCTTCTGGCGCAGATCCTCCAGCCCCTCGCGGAGATCCGGCCTTACGGTCTGGTCTTCCTGACTCTGGCGGTCCTGCTCCTGGTCTTCGCGGCCCACTCCTTTTATCGCTTCGTGGCCGCCTGGCGGACGCTCTCGGCTCTCCTCCAGAGGCTCGACCATACCCGGCTTGTCGGTGCGTTCGCAAGGATCTCGGGCGAGGTGAGATGGAACCCCATGAAGGGATTCGGCTGGCAGATTCCGACCTTCCAGACGGTGGCCCTGTCCGTTCAGAGGCTCGAGGACCTCGCGGTGCACGGCAAGCACGTCATCCCCGGCGGTGCCGAGGCCCTGGGCGACGCCCTGTCGCGCGCCTTCGATGCGGATCGCCGGGGGGATTTTGCAGGGGAGATCCGCGCACGGAAGGAAGTCGGCGACGTCCTCTCCCGGTCCTCCCGGGATCTGGCGGCGGACCTCGGAGACCCCGAGGTCGCCGACTTCATCGCGCTGCGGATGGTGGCCTGGCTGCGGTACGTCTTCGCCCACCTGCGCAACTGCCTGGCGGGCGCGATGGCTCC
>DASQEB010000362.1:0-1987 GCA_035633875.1 Thermoanaerobaculia bacterium | reverse complement strand
AGGGATTCGGGGGCCGCAGGCTACAGCCATGGACCGCCCGCTCGCCAGGAGCCGTGCGGGATCGATCCCGAGGAGGGCCGCGGGGACGAGGCCGAACGGGGTGAGAGCGCTGTAACGCCCCCCCACGTCCTCCGGAGCGTTGACGACGTCCCGGAAGCCCCTCTCCCGCGCCAGCCTTTCCAGCGGAGTCCCCGGATCGGTGATGGCGAGGACGTGACGGCCGGGGTTCCGCATGACCTGCCCGAGCAGGCTCCAGAAGATGTAGAAGAAGGAGAGCGTCTCGGTGGTGGTGCCGGACTTGCTCGAGACGACGAACAGGCTCTTCCCGAGGTCGATCCGCTGGAGGAGGGCGCGGACGGCGTCCGGGTGGGTGCTGTCGAGGACGCAGAGCTCCGGGAACCCCGGCGCCGGCCCGAAGGTGCGGGCGAAGACCTCGGGCGCGAGGCTCGATCCGCCCATCCCGAGGACGACCGCGTGACGGATCCCCTCCGCCCGGGCCCCCTCCCCGAGGCGCCTCAGCCGGTCCACCTCCCCCTGCATGGACTCCGGCAGCTCGAGCCATCCCAGCCGGTTGGTGAGCTCCGGGATCGGCCCTCGCGGAGACCAGAGGGCGTGGTCCTTCTCCCACATCCGGCGCCCGAAGCCCGTCTCCTCCCACCTCCGGAGCCTCCCCTCGACCGCGTCCACGGACCGTCCCAATCGCAGCTCCATGCTCAGATCTCCCCGTTCGCTCATCGTCCCCTCCTTCCGGTCAGCCGGACGGCGCCATTTATATGCGAGCGGCCTGCCGACGCGAAGCCCCCACCCGAGGCAGGGCTGGGGTCGTGCTACGATCCGCTCTCGATGAGAGGGAAAGGGCTGAACACGACCGTCCAGGCAGTCTTTCTCGCCGCGCTTATGGTGGTCGCCGGCTGTGCCGAACAGCAAGAACAGCAATCCGGCCGGGACTACACCGTCCGCGGCCAGGTGAGGCAGCTTCCCCGTCCTGCCAACCCTGCGGCGGGAGGCTTTTTCGTGTCCCACGAAGCGATCGATGATTGGGTGGGGCGGGATGGCAAGGTCGTGGGCATGGACCCCATGATGATGTCCTTCGAGGTGGCCGAGGGGGTCTCGCTGGAAGGCCTCCAGCGGGGGGACATGATCGAATTTACCCTCCACGTCGACTGGAGGGCCAGCACGCCGGTGGAGATCACCGCGATCCGCAAGCTCCCGCCCGGCACCAGGCTCGTCTTCCGCGAAGCAAAACCGCCGCGGGACCAGGAGTAGACCACAGCCCCGGCGGAGGGCCGCCAGGGGTCCGTGCAAACGTCTGACGACGTACACCAGGATCTGACAGGAGGAAACCATGCCGGTACGCAAAGCCAACGCCGTCTGGGAAGGGAGTCTCAAGGAAGGCCAGGGGAAGGTCTCCCTGGGGAGCGGCGCTTACGAAGGCCGTTACTCGTTCGGATCGCGTTTCGAGGAGGCCGGGGGCACCAATCCGGAGGAGCTGATCGGCGCCGCCCACGCCGGCTGTTTCTCCATGGCCCTCTCCGCCGGCCTCGGCCGCTCGGGGCACAATCCGAAGCGGGTCGCCACCAACGCCAAGGTCCACCTCGAAAAGGTGGGCGAGGGCTTCAAGATCACCCGTATCGAGCTGGACAACGAGTCCGAGGTCCCGGGCATCGACGAGGCCACTTTCCAGGAGCACGCCCAGAAAGCCAAGGAGGGCTGCCCCGTCTCCCAGGCTCTGGCCGGCGTCGAGATCTCGCTGAACGCACGGCTGGTGGGGTGAGGAGCGGGAGAGGGCCGGGGAGAGGGGGCGAGGCTCCTCGCCCCGGAATTGGGTGATTTATAGCCGCTTTACTATTGACTTCTTCGCCTCACGCCCATACCCTGCTTCTGCCAATCCTCGCATTTAGGAAGGAGAAGTCATGGTTTGGAAAAGGAGTGACGACCAGCCGAGTCATGGTCCCGAGCCCTCCCCGTCCAGCCCCCCGCGGCCGGC
>DASQEB010000361.1:0-40375 GCA_035633875.1 Thermoanaerobaculia bacterium | reverse complement strand
TCCGCAGGTACCCCGGCTGGAGCAGGACCTTGAAATCCGCCGGCTGTGTGGTGACGAACAGCTTGAAGGTCTCCCGCCCCTCCAGCCGGTGGGCTCCGAGAAGATGCCAGGAGGAAGAGAGTTCCTTGGGGAATCCGAGGGTCAGCCGCTCCCCCACCCGGTCTCCCACCCGGACTGTCACACCGGGGTCGAGCGGCTTTTCGGCCCCCCTCACCGGATAGAGTTGGCTCACGCTGCCCCCGGATCCGAGATTCATCAGGTAGAGGTGGAGCGGGCGATCGTGGTTGTTGGTAAGATCGAAACAGATGGGATCCTCGTCGTAGAGAATGGCCTCGCTTCCTCCATCCGTTGGAGGTTCGCTCCAGACGCCGCCCTGGCGGCGGAGAAGCTTCATCTCCACCACTCCTTCGAGCAGGCTGCCCGGGTTCGCCAAGCTGCTGGTGTGACGGAAGCGGGTCCGCCCCTCCAGGTTCCGGACGATCGTCGCGATCCCATCCTGCCCCACCTGATCGATGCGCGGCCGGGGGAGCATCAGGAGCTGCCCGTCGCGTGCTGCCACGGCCCACGTTTCCTCCCGGAGCGCTCCGACAGAGGGCGCGGGCTCCCCATGGAAGGCGCCTGTGCGGGGGGGCAACAGGTAGATCCGTGCCTCAGGCTCCTCTCCCTCTTCAGCCCGCCGCAGGAGCTTCGATCGGCCGATGAGATCGAGGAGCCTCTGAACGTCCGGCTGGTCCAGAGGGGCCAGCACCTCCACGACCAGCCGCAGTTCCACGAAGCGGCTCCGCTCCACCGCCCGGGTTCCCACCTCGATCTTATCCGGCTCGATCTCCGCCTTGATCCTGGCCTCGCTGGTCACGGCTCCGATCGCGGTGAGCTCCACCTCTCCGAGAGGCGTCTCTCCCTCTTCCGTCTTCGTCCCGGACGGGTACACACCCCAGATCGACCCGGCCGTCAGCCCGCAGGAAGCCCCGGCTCCCAGGGACACCTGGGCTCCGTTCCGCACCAGGACCGGAATGAACCTCATAGGCTCGATCATTCGGATTCCAAAGATCTCCCGGTCCCGGGCGCCTTCGAGTTGGGGGTGCTGGAACTGGTACATCGATGTGACGCGGGGAGCGACTCGTTCGAAGATGTCCAGGTAGGTGTTCCCCGATCGCGCCTCCGCGAGCGCCTGGGTGAGGTAGTAGGTCAGCGCGCCATGGCGGGCGCCCTCCTCATGCCCGACCTTGACCTCGTAGGAGCTCTCGAAGTGGCTGCACCCCGCGAGCACGACGTACCGTTCGCCCAGGGGAAGCCAACCGCTCGGTCCCTTTTTGGGGCCCGCCACCGAGACGGAGCGGGTCCGAGCCGAGACGGACGGCATGGAGAACCCCTCCGGTACCCGGAGATCGGGGGGGACGGAGCGGGACTGCTCTCCGAAGGCGTCGCGGACGATCGAGCCGGAATGACAGCAATCGAAGATCAGGGTGACGTAAGGGGTCTTCTCCGTCAGCCGGAGGATCCAGTCGTAGATCTCGCCGTCGCGGATGTCGCGGTTCTCGGTGCTCCGGCCGCTGTCGTGCGGGACGATCGTCTCGTCCATGCCGTCCTCTCCCTCGCCGTTGAGGTCGCGCATCCGCGAGCCGTGGCCGCTGTAGTGGAAGACCACGACATCGTCCTCTCCCACCCGTTCGGCGAAGGCATTCATGGCGGCCATGATGCCGGCCCGCGTCGCCTTTCGGTCCCGGAGGATCGTCAGGTTCTCCTGCGGAAACCCGAACTGCTCCATGAGTGTCTTGCTCATCGCCTCGACGTCGTTCAAGCACCCTTTGAGGTAGCTCTGGAGGCCAAGGAAGGGGTACTGGTTGATCCCGATGAGGAGGCCCCAGCGATTCCGGGCGTCGGGATTGGAGGTCATTGCGGCGGTCTCCTTTCGCATCATTGAATCACAGATTCAGATCTTCGGCGCGGGAAGCGAGTAGCTTACGGCAAGAGGATCGCTGAGACGCCACTCGGAGTAGGAAGGGCGTTGCGCTTTCAGAGGAGCAGGGTTCTGGAACAGGATCTCCAGGTGCACGATCCTCCCCCTCATCTCCGGGGGATAGTTGTCGCCGTCGAGAAATGTGTAATTCCACCAGACCCAGCGTTCGTCACCCTCAAGGATCTCCTCCCTCACATCAGGGACTCCGAGCAGAGACTCCACCTCGGCAGCGGTTTTTCCTTGGACCATATCGCAGATCTGATCAAAGGATCGATCTGATTGGGAGCCCGGACCACATGCAGCCCCGTAGTACAGGCCAACGGCGAAGGCAAGCAGACAGAATCTTTTCACGAAATCGTCCTCGTTCGCGAAAGTGGACCGGCAGAGAGGCGTCCCGCCGGTCCGGCATCGTTGTCGTCCTTCAGATCGAATCGTCTCCGTCGCCGCCGCCCTTGGGAGGATCGGTGACCTGGACGACCGGTTCCCCCGAGCCCGAGGTGGGCGTCTTGGTGTCCTCCCGCGGATCGTCGGCCGGGTAGACGGGATCATCGTTCGGGCCCATGGACTGAGACATACTTTCCTCCTTTGGGTGAAGAGCGTTGAAGTCCGCGGGGGCGCTGGACAGCGAAAGACGGAAACCATTTCTGCCTTTCGCTTCCTCTCGCACCCGAGGAAGGAAGACACCGGAAGGAGAAACCATGTTTAGAGCGTGTCCGGACCTCTGATTCGAGGCTCGCACAACCGGCAGCCTCGGATCTCGGGAGTTGGCCTCCTCGGCACCTGTCAGGGCGATCTTCGCCAATCGCCCTGGAGCACGAAGCCGCCCCAGTAGGACGGGGCACTCCAGCCGTGTGATTTCCACATGTTGATCTGGGCATGCCGGAGGGCCGACGCCGGCCCTTCGCTCTGCAACCGGCTGTAAAAGCTCTTCATCAGCTCGGCCGTCGACTCATCGTTGATATCCCAGAGAGTGACGACGACGCGGGGAGCTCCCGCCGAGAAGAATGCCTGGGTGAGCCCCACGAGCCCCTCGCCTCGGAACTCCTGTCCCAGGCCGGTTCCGCAGGCGCTCAGGACGACAAGCTCCGCCGAGAGATCGAGGTCTTCGATGTCGGCGGCCCGAAGCCGGCCCTCCATGCGCCTGCCCTGGCGGTCAAATCGCGAGAGCACGATCGCGGAGTTTGCGGGATCGTTCGAATCCGTGGCGCCATGAGCTGCAAAGTGAACAATCCGGAAAGATCCGAGACGCCCCTTCAGGACCAGGTCCCGGGTTGCATCGAACCCCATCGCCACCAAGGTCTTCTCCTTTGGAAAGAGAGGCAGGATGGCCTGCGCCTCGTCCTCGGCATGTTGAAGTCTCAGGAGCTTCACGTCTTGCTCCTCCTTCACCTTCGCGGTCCCGGCGGGAAGTCTTTCGTCGAGGGAACTGGAGACGGGATCAGCCAGCAACGCCAGATCACCGGAAGGCGGTTTCCGGGCAACCTCCCTCTCCCGGAGCGCGGCGAGCACCGCGACCGACGGGACGGCGACCACTTCGTTCGACACAATCACCGGCCTCGGCCACCGCTCGTCCTCCCGGGAGAACGTCGGAAATCTCGGGTCCGGGAGAGCCCAGAACGGAACATATTGGAGCACCGCGGGAGCGACGACCAGGATCCGCCGCTCCCCGATCCTGTCCAAGACGGGGCTGAGCAGAGTCCGGCTCAACTTGCGGGCCTCTGTCAACGCCGGCAGCTTGTGCTCTCGCTTATGACTCTGCTTCAGGTTCAGGTGGAGCCTCCTGACCAGGGGCTCGATTGTCTCCTTTCCCGGCAAGGGAACCGCGGTGAAGAGCTCTGCGGTCACCACGAAGACATAGCTCCGAACGTCATCGAGAAAATATTCGAGGAGGACTGTGTCCGGGCCGAGGAGTCTCTGGATGGATGGCACGCTGAGCTGTGGAGGCTGAATCAGGCCGCTCAGCCCTTCCTGCAGGGACCGCGCCCGGGCCCGCTCGCTCGCCACGAGCGCTTGGACGTCGAATCCCCTCTGGCGCTCCCGGCCGTGACGTTCCATCAGGATGCTGACGAGAAAATCATAGACATCCTGCATCCTCTCCATGAAGGAGATTTTGAGCTCCGGGCGATCGATGTCTCCCCTCATGGCTTCGATGACTTCGATCGCTGTCTCCGTGCGTTGCTGCGCCGCGATGAGATTCCCACGCCGGTGTTCGGTCCAGGCCGCACCGAAGTGCGCCCCCACCTTCACCCAAGGATCGTTGGGAGCCATTTCGAGGGCCTTCCCATAGGCGGCAAGCGAGTGACTGAACTGCCGTTGCGTACCATAGATCCAGCCCAGATTGACCAGAACAACGGCCTGGTCTCTAGGCCTGCCCTGCTGCTGGAAGAGAGAGATCGCCTTCCGGTAGGAGGCGGCGGCCTTGTGGTGCTTCTTGTTGCGGTAGTGGGCCTGCCCGAGGTTGTTCAGGAGGGTGGCCTCGTCCTTGGGATCCCTTTCCCTGATCCTGAGGGCGCGGGAGTACCAGACCATGGCCAGCCTCGGGTTTCCAGAGAAGAGATAGAGATCTCCGAAATGGGTCGACGTGACGGCCTTCTCCTGCGGCCAATCCACCGTCTCGAGCATCTTCCAGGCGCGCTGGTGATGCTCGCGCGCCTCGTCGTAGCTTCCGAGATCCATATATAGACGCCCGATCTTGTTGTTGATTCTGATCAGCCCCTCCGTGTCGCGAAGGTTTTTCCAGAGCCCTTGAGCGCTCCTAAAAGCGGCAAGCCCTTCGGCATAATCACCTTTCTTCTTCAATACGGACCCGAGATTGGATAGACAAGCCGCCTTCGCGGCGTCATCCCTGATCTCTTCGGCAAGGGCGAGAGCCGTGCGGTAGTGTTTTTCGGCCGCCGCGAGGTCGCGGTCTTCAAGGATCTTTCCGATCGCGTTGTGCGCGTTGATCTCGTGCCGGCGGTTGCCCGTCTTTCCATGCAGGACGAGGCTCCTGGAGAAGGCCGTCAGAGCCTGCTCCTTGCTCTCCTTGCGAGGGCTCCGGGAATACAGGTCCCCCAGCTTGTACAGGGCGTCTCCCTGTCCCGCCAGATACCCTGCCTTCTCCCATTGCCGCAGCGCCTCCTGGAAGCTCTTCTCGATCTTTTCGGCCGGAGCCTCTTCTTTCGCCAGATGCCGTCCCCTCCAATAGGCCCGCGCCCCCGCAGCCCAGGCCCGGTCCTCCTCCGTGGCCGGGCGGCGTCTGTCGATCCGGACGCGGTACCTTCCTTCTGTGTCTTCCGTCGAGACCTGCACATTGAACGAGCTTGGAGTCTCCGCCAGGAGAGGAACGGGTTCGGGGCCGCGCTTCCCGTTGAGGCCGTCGACCTGGAAGAGGTGTTTCCCGCTTTCAGCGTAAACGTCAACGGCGAGATCGACTCCCTCCTGCTCCACCACGAACAGGAGGAACCAACCGGTTTCGAGGTGGAAACGGTAAAGGTGCATCTCCCGCTTGTGAATCTTCTGGAGAGAACGATCCTGTGGGTCCTTGAGTTGAGGAGGGGGCTTCGGAGGTCCCTGGGTCTTCGGGCCCCCGACCGGGGAGAAGGGAAGCGACCGCGGCTCGTTGCCGAGGAAAGGAAGCGAGTAGAAGGCGGCGCAGGTCGCCGCCAGACGCGCCAAGAGCACAATCCGGCCACGAGGGCTGATCATCGATCCTCCCATCCTTGAAGGGAATTGCCTTCGCGCCAGATGACGGCCACCCCGTACGGAGGGTTCTCCGGACAGAGGAGTTGATGACTTCAGCTCAAAACACGGTGGCTCATTCTACCTTTGAAACAGGGACGAGGCCAATGCAAGGTCCCGGAGAGAGTGTCAGCGGCCCTGGAAATCGACGAGGTAGGTGCCGACGTGGTACTCCTGGTCCCCCCGAATCCCCAGGAGATTGATTACGTGTTTGCCCGGTTCCAACTTGCGTCGAGGAACCCGGACCAGCACCTCCGAGGGACGGTCCTCCCGCAGACCGGAGACCTGGACCACCCTGTTTTTGGAAACCTCCTCGAATTCCACCCTGTATTCTTCAAAGGAGCTGCCTGAGTTGTTCAGCAGGACCAGATCGTGGGACAGCGGAACGACCTCGACCTCCCCTCCCCGAAGAGCCCCCACAGCATCGAGAGTCGTGACGGACCGGTCCGGCTGAGAGACGAAATAGAACCCCACCACAACCAGCGTCAGGACCGCAGCAATGGCAGGCCAGTGCCGCCAACTCGCGCGCGAGTAGGCAGGCTCGGATTCGGCTTTTATCCGCTCCTGCAGCCGCCTCGACTCCGCTGCCATCTCCAGACTGGCGACCTCCGGCTCGCTGGCCGGCTCGGCCAGAAAGCTGGCGAAGTCCAGCACGATCTCCGCGCAACGCCGGCAGGAGGCGAGGTGCTCCTGAATGCCGGCGTCCTCCTCCGGAGACAGTTCGTTCCCATGATAGGCGGCCAAGGTGTCGACGGAAGGGTGCTCTTCGGGATCTCCCTGAGTCCCCCCCTCCCGCGCCAGGCGCTCGAACAGTCGATCCAGATCCTGTGTCTCGTCAGCCACGGTCGTGCTCCCTAGCCCTCCTCCCGCCCTCTCCCCCCGGGTCTCCCAGTTTGTCCATGAGCCGCTTCCGTGCCTGGTGCAGGTGCGCCTTGACGGTCTCGATGGAGATCTTCATCAGCACTGCGATCTCCTGGTACTTGAAACCTTTCACATAGCGCAGCTCGCAGCAGAGGCGCATCTGGGGCGGCAGGCCGGCCAGGGCCTGACGCAGAGCCTGGAGCCGTTCCTTTTCGACGGCCTCGTCCAGCACGCTCGGATCCTGGGACGGGATTTCGATCGCCGCACCGATGGATTCGTCTTCCTTCGCAGCGTCCAGGGAGGTCTCTTTCCTCTCCCGCTTCTCGGCGTGCCGTCCCCGCACCTCGTTGCTGAGGAGGTTGTGGACGATTTTGAACAGCCATTTCTCAAACCGCGACTCCCTTCGAAAGCCGCCTATACCTTTAAAGACCCGGAGAAAGACATCCTGGGTGAGGTCCCTGCTTTCCTCGGGCGAGAAACCTTTGTAGAGGAAGTGGTTGCGGACCCGGCGGTAGTGCAGGTCGTGGAGACGGCGGAAGCTCTCGTCGACATCCACCCCTGCCTGGATCTGCTCGATGAGCCGGAAGGTGAGATCGTCGTCGCTCATGGCAGGAGTCCCGGAAGCCGCGGGGGGACCGGCCGGGCGCTCAGTCCCACCACTGAACAGACCGGAGGCTTGGGACATCGGACAACCTGTGCATCGACCTGAGGAGCGGTTTTGTTCTGGAATCAGACGCTGTTCAAAATTTCTACCTCACAATATGCATCGCGCCCTGCCTGTGTCAACCATGCCGGATTCCGGCTGGGATAGGCTAACCCGATGTCTCTCATCCTTCAGCTCGCGGACGCTGACGGCAACCTTCTTCAGGAATCCTTTGTGGTGCTGGACGACGAGCTTCTCGAATACTTTTCATCTCTGGATGGATTCCCGGTGTTCCGGCGGTTCCGGGATTTCGATCCTTCGGACGATACACCGGTCGACGAGCAGGTCCGGGTGGCCCTGGAACGGGAGGTAGCGGAGCTGGCGGCGCGGGTGCGGCGGCGGGAGGTTCCAGAGCCGCCGCCCTGGGTGGGGCTCGAAGGGCTGAACGACATCCGTCTGGGGGAGGAATTCGGCTGGACGGGGCTGTTGCATCTCCTCCAGAGGGTCGAGCACCTCCTCCATCTCTCGCGGACGCTAGGAATGGAGGTCTGGGCGCTGGGGGAGTAGGGGTCAGCTCACCGGCGGCTCGACCGGGGCTCCAAAGAGCTCCCGGCCCAGGCTGTCGAGTTGGCGGTGGAAGCTCTCCTCCAGGGCGGCTCTTTTCGCTTCCGGCAGGAAGGACTGCCGCAAGGCCCCCAGCGCCAGCCCGGCGAGCTCGGCGGGGGTATAGCCGAACGCCTGGTGCAGGCGGAGATATTCGCGAGTGAGATTGGTGTTGAAGAAGACCGGGTCGTCCGAATTGACGGAGAGGAGAACCCCCGCCCGGTAGAGACGGTCGAAGGGGTGGCTCGGGAGGTCCGGCGCCACGCCGAGGCAGGTGTTGGACGTCGGAGAGACCTCCAGGGGGATCTGGGCGGCCCGCAGCTCCTGGACGAGCTCCGGGTCCTCCACCGCTCGGACGCCGTGGCCGATGCGCTCGGCCGAGCAGACCTCCAGGACAGAGCGGATGGAGTCCGGGCCGGCGTGCTCGCCCGCGTGCGCCACGCAGTGGAGGCCCTCCCGCTTCGCACTTTCGAAGTGTGGCCGAAAGGGTTCGTTGGGGAAACGCGTCTCGCTCCCGGAAAGCCCCAGGGCCACGACGACGCCCCGCTCCCGGCCGGCGAGGGCCCACTCCAGCGTGCGGTCCGCCAGCTCGATACCGACGTTTCTCACAATGTCCGGGATGAGCCGGAGGACGACCCCGTGGCGCTTCTCCCCTTCGGCGATGGCTTCGACGAGGGCGTCCAGGACCTCGCTTCCGTCGGCCCCGTTGGTCAAGTGCGTGGAAATGGTGAAGTGGGCTTCGATGTAGGCAACGTTCTGGTAGGCCGCCTCGGTCATGAAATCCAGGACCAGGAGCTGGAAGTCTTCCGGGTTGCGCAGCGCCCGCGAGCAGGTCAGGTAGACCTGGACGAAATGCTCGAAGTCCCGGAATCTGAACCAACGCTTGAGGTCGGCGGCGTCCCGGGCCGGTAGCTCGAGGTCGTTGCGCCGGGCGAGCTCCATCAGCACAGAGGGGCGCATCGCCCCCTCCAGATGGACGTGGAGCTCGACCTTGGGAAAGCGGATAAGGAAGCGATCGATGCTCATGCCGGCGTGCCAGGGTGGAGGCGCTGCCGGAGGCGCGCGATCACGGGGTCGGGCACGAGGCCCCTCAGGTCGCCGCCCAGAGCGAAGACCTCCTTGACCAGGCGGCTGGAGAGGTAAATGTAATCCTCCTTGGGCATCAGAAAGACGGTCTCGACCCGCGGATTCAGCCGCCGATTCATGAGCGCCATCTGGAACTCGTACTCGAAGTCGGAGACGGCGCGCAGGCCCCGGACGACGACGTTGCCGCCCACACGGTCCATGAAGTGCACGAGCAGGCCGGAGAAGCTCTCCACCCGGCAGGTGTCCCCCACCATCTCGCGGATCGCCTCGATGCGCTCCTCGACGGTGAACAGCGGCTTCTTGACCTCGTTGTACAGGACGGCGATCACGACCTCGTCGAAAATCGTGCGGCAGCGCTCGATGATGTCGAGGTGCCCGTTGTGGATGGGGTCGAAGGACCCCGGGTAGACGGCGATCCGCTTGGTCATTGGCCCTGGGTGAGGTTGAAGGTCGTCACGTTGTGCGCGGCGTCGGTTACCCGCAACAGCACCAGACTCCCCGGCTCGCCGGGCTCGATCAGCAGGATCTCCGTGCGGCCGTCGATCAGTCCGTCCGCCGGGCGCACCGGCTTCCACTCCCCTGCGTTCACACTGTACACCGCCTCCCGCATTGGGCTCGACGCGTCGCGGACGGTGACCCGCAGCATCCGTCCTCCGTTCGTCCCATTCGTCCCGTTCGACTTGTCCTCCTCCGTCCGGACCAGCAAGGGCGGCGTGTGGTCGATCACGACGGGGTCGCTCACCCGTTCGCTGACGAGGGTGGCCTCGGGCTCGTTGGAGGGGCGGTCGGAGGCGGTGAGACGGAAGCGGTAGACGCCGTCGGGCAGCGCCGTGGCGTCGAAGCTGTAGTAGTCCTCCCGGAGGTCCTCGATCACCTGGAGCCAACCGCCCTCGGCGCTGCCGTCCGGACCGGCGGGCCGGAAGGAGAGCGCGTAGAGGAGGGAGTCGTTGTTGGGATCGGAGGCGTTCCAGCGCAGGGTCTGGAAACCCTTCTTCCAGAGCGGCTTGGTGCGGCCCCCGCCGTCATCGCTGTTGGAGGGCGCGAGCGTGGTGAAGATCCCTTCTCGGTTGGGGTTGGCCGGCTCGAAGACCTGGTTGGAGGGATTGAAGTTGGCGGGCACCAGGATCTGCCCGGGGTCAAGGGCGGAGAGGGAGGCGATCTTGGGGCTCAGGTTCTCCTGGCGATAGGAGAGCTCGGCGGCGTAGAGGCGCGGCGACTCCCCGTTGCCAGCCTCCATCTCGGCCCGCCACTGGACATAGCGTCCGCGAGGCAGCGCGTCGAGGGAGATCTCGCTCCCCTCCCGGGGCTCGGTCCAAGAGGACCAGGTACGGTCCGGTTCGGCGCTCACGCCGCTGCGGAAGGAGAAGCGCACCGCTGCGCCCCTGGGGCTCTCGCCGCGCCAGCGGAAGCTCCCGAAGCGGGCCACCTGGCCGGCGTCCAGGGCGGCGCTGGTGTAGGTGCCCTTCTTCTCGGTCCCTTCGGTCACACGGTAGAAGGCGGCGGCGTTGGTGGTGGCGAACGCCGGGCCGGGCTCGCCCGGCAGCAAGGTCACGACCTGCCGCTCGTCCACGTCCTTCTCCAGGAGCATCTGGGCGTCGGCCCAGCTATAGAGCTTGCCCTCGAGGCCGGTAGCCACCCAGAGGCGGCCGTCGTGCCACAGGAGGTCGTAGACCGTTTCGTCGGAGAAGCTCCAGAGGCTCTCGACGACGCCAGCCGGCGAGAGGCTGAGCACCTGGCTGCGGGGGCTGCTGGTCCCTTCGCGGCGCGTGCCGGAGGCTGCGGTTCCCGAAGGCGCGGCCTCGCCCTCCACGGTCACGCTCACCTGGGGCTCTCCGGGCCTGCCCTGGGCTGCCGGCTGGGTCTTCGAGAGGTCGACGAGGCTCGCCTCGGAAGCGACCACGCCGGCGTAGGTGGTACCGTCCGGAGCGGAGATCAGGGACACGACCTCGGGCTCTTCGGCATCGTAGAGGGTGCGGGCCTGGCCGTCCCGGCCGATCCGCAGGATCAGTCCCTCGCCGGCCGTGCCGATCAGCACGTCGCCGTCCGGCAGGACCTCGACGGCGCGGACGTGGGTGTCGTCGCTGTCGAACAGGACCTCGCTCTGGTCCTTCGCGGAGACCCGGAAGATCTTGCCCTGGGTTCCGGTGGCGACCAGCAGAGAGCCGTCTCTGGCCCGGTTCAGGCTCCAGATGTAGACCTCACCGGGAGCGAAGAAGACCTCGGCCTTACCCCCTTTGGGGATACGGTAAACCTTGCCGTTGGGGGAGGTACCGGCGAAGACCGTGCCGTCGGAATCGGCCCATACGGCGAAGACCTCGGGCTCGTCGGCAGCGAACAGCTCGGTCACGGCCCCCTTGCGATCGATCTTGAGAACCTTGCCGGCGTTGCCGGTCCCCACCACCCATCCGTCTGGATGGACGGCGGCAGAAAGGAGGAAGGGCTCAGAGAGCGAGGTCACCCGCTCGGCCCGGGGGGCGAGCTCCATCCGTCCGAGGGAGTCGACGCTGACCCCTTCGAGCGTGCCGGCGAGGAAGCCCGCCTGGCTCTGGGTCTGGAAGATCCGGACAGCCGTACCCTCGGCCGGGAGGGCCCCCAGCGAGCCGCCGAGCAGCAGCGCCGCGGCAAGAACCTTGAACCTCGTCGTCATGACCGTCCTTTCTCACCGGACGCGGCTGGCGCCTTCGCCGTCTCCGCCGCGCCCCCGCTACTTCCGGGCCGGGCCGGCTGGCCCGCTTTTTCGCCTTCCACCGGCTCGCGCCGGCGCACCTCGAGATCGATCCGCACGATGCCGCTCACCGGCACGTTCAGGGACTCGCGCTCCTCTTGGGCGATGGTGGTGCGCAGAGGCACCGCACTGCCGGAGCCCGCGGCGCTCCAGATGGACCGCACCGAGCCGGGCAGGCGCGGCATGACCTCGCCTCCCACGGAGAGGCCCGCGCCGGCGTAGACGCCGAGGACCACGAGGTCGCGCCGCGAGTGGAAGGAGCGCAGGCGCTCCAGAGCCTGGTGTATGGACACCGGCTCGGCCGGCTCCAGGGAGAGCCGGGCGGCGTCCGCACTCGCGCCGTCTCCCACCAGCAGGGAATAGCGGCCGGCCGGCAGGTCCTCCGGCAGATCGACGGTCACGGAATGGCGGAAGCGCTCCCCACGGTAGGGGACGAGGTCGAGGTTCAGGTGGACCCGCTCGCCGGGCCGCACCACCGTGCGGTCGGCGTGAGCGCCCACCAGATCCGCGGCCCGCGGCTTCCGGGACTGCTCCACGTCGATTTCGACGCCCTCCAGATCTACTTGCTCCAGCGGGTTGCGAACGAGGTAGTCGACGATGCCCAGGACGTGGACCGCCGCCTCCGTGCCAGCATTGTCGCTGTCGAAGCTCTGCCGGATCTCCAGATCCCCGTGCTCGCGCAGCTTCAGGCGGGCCACCAGATCGATCCCCTGGGCTCCCTGGGAGTAGCTCGCCGCTTCCAGGCCTGCGAGGACCGTGCTCCCCACGAGGAGCGGCATGAACTCGGGGAAGTCGGCCAGCCGCACGTTGTACTCATGCACGGTCTCCCCCTTGACGCGGAGCACCATGGGCACCATGGGCGCCTCGGCGCCGATGCGGCCCTGGATGCCGGCGAGGCGGTCCTGCTCGAAGGCCCCGATGATGCGGCCGGCGTTCGAGATCTTGAACGAGTCGGCCTGACTGGAGAAGAGCGTTACCACCTCCGCCGTGGCCATGGGCACGCGGATCGGGCCGAAGCCCAGGAACGGATGGCCGAAGGCGAGGACCTGGTCACCGTAGCGATCGGTCACCGTGCCGTAGGCGGCCATGCTCAGGTCGCCGTCCACCAGGACCGCGGCCACGGCGCCGCCGGGCACCAGATCCTCGGCCGCATCCCCGGGCAGGGCCTTCCCCGAAGGGGCCACGTTGCCCAGGAACTGCCGCAGGAGCCCCTGAGATCTCTCGCCGAAACCCGAGGCGGCCCACTGGAGGCTCGGCGTGGCGCCGTTCAGGAACCGGGACTGGAGACCACCGAGCTGGCGCTCGAGGAGGTCTTTGGGCTGCCGGCCCGCCAGCAGGTCGGCCATCTTCACCGGCGGCGGGGTCGTCACGGCCGGGGGAGCGGGCTTGAGGCCCGAGAGCTGGCGCATCACCTCGATGGGCGTGATCCCGGCGACGGCCTCGTTCGGGAACGGCCAACTGAAGGCCACGGCCCCGGCGAGCTTCCCGTCGATGTACACCGGGCTGCCGCTCATGCCCCGGGCCACGCCGCTTCTCTCGAGCCCCTTGCCGGTCAGGCGCGCCAGGATGAAGCTGACGTCCGGGTTCATGTTGCGGATGACCCCGATCACCTCCACGTCGAAGCGCTCCGGCTCGGTGCCGGCGAAGACCGTGAGGCCGTATCCCGTCTGCCCGCGCCGGACCTCCGAGACCGAGATGATGGGCTGCGCGTCCCGAAACAGCGCGTCGGTGGCGCCGCTGTCGGGCGTCGGCATCTGCGCCTCGCCGGCGGCAGCGGGCAGAGCCAGGACGAGAAGGGCGGACAGCGCCGCCGCGACGTGGATCCACGAGTGCTTCATGACTGCCTCTCCTCTTGTCTGCCGAGCTCGTCCAGCAGCTCGCGCAGCCGGTCGACAGGGTAACTCCCTGTCCGTAGAACCACGGGGCCGCTCTCTTCTATTGCCACCAACGTCGACGGCGGGCCACCAGGGAGCACGCCGCCGTCCACCACCACCGCCTCTTCCCCGGCCAGCAGACTCCGGAGCTCCGCCGGGTCCAGCATCGGCTCGCCGCCGCTCCGGTTGGCGCTCGTGGCGGTGAGCCCGTGCCCGAGCTCCGCCAGGAGCGCGCGCAGCCCGGCGTGGCCCGGAACCCGAACCGCGAGCCGGTTCCCCCCGGCCGAGGCCGGCAGGCGCTGTGCCAGGGGGAGGACCGCCGTGAGCGGCCCCGGCCAGCAGGCAAAGAGGGCGTCAAGTATAGGGAGGCCGGGATCGATCCCCAAGCCGCCGAGTTGCGCCCGGTCCGCCACCACCACCGGAAGGGGCTTCCCTGCCTCCCTCCGCTTGATCCGGTAGACCGTTTCGACTCCCGCCGGGTTCCGGGGATCGGCCCCCAGCCCGTAGCTCGACTCGGTGGGGATCGCGAGGACGCCGCCCCGCTGGAGGAGGTCGCGGAGAGGCGCGACGGGATCGCCGAGGTGCCAGAAGGGGATGGGGGACTTCACGGATGCACCGGAGATTATCACTCAATGAATTGCGCCCCCAGGGCGCCGTTCGGCGGGGGTGGGGGCGGAACGCCTCATGCCAGTTCCAGAACGGCATGATCCGAGGGGACGGCACGCGCCTCCCGTTGCCCAGGGCTTCCGCCCTGGGCTAACCAAACAGCGCCCTGGGGGCGCGAGGCCGATGTTATTTCCTCTTCCGCGCCGCCACCGAGATCAGCTCCCGGGCGTGGGAGAGGGAGAGGTCCGTGATCTCCTTGCCGGCGAGCATGCGGGCCACCTCTTCCACGCGGGCCTTCTCCGCGAGCTCCTCGACGCGCACGCTCGTGCGCCCGCCTTCCACGCGCTTGCTCACCCGGAAGTGGACGTCCGCGTGGGAGGCCACCTGGGGAAGGTGGGTGACGGCGAGAATCTGCCCGCCCTTGGCCAGGCGCTGGAGCTTGGCTCCGAGGGCTGCGGCCTGGGCGCCGCCGACGCCTGAGTCCACCTCGTCGAAGACCAGGGTGGGACGGGTCTTCTCCGTCTCCCCTCGGGCCGCTAGGTGAAGAGCGAGGGAGATGCGGGAGAGCTCGCCTCCCGAGGCGATCTTCGCGAGAGGGCGCGGCTCCTCCCCCGGGTTCGGAGCGAAGAGGAAGACCACCTGATCGAACCCCTCGCGGCCGAAGTCCGTTTCGACGCCTTCCACCACCAGGGGGCTCCCCACCCGCCGGCGGCGCTCCAGCGAAACGGCGAGGCGGGCCTTGGCGAGCCCCAGGTCCTTGAGCTCCCCTTGGATCCGCTCGACCAACCCCCTCCCCCACCCCTCCCGGGCCTTCGAAAAAGCCAGGGCCGCCTCGCGGTATTTCGACAGGGCCTCGGCCACCCTGGCCTCCAGCTCCTCGCGGTTCGCGGCGTCCCCTTCGAGCTCGGCCAGTTCCGTCTCGATCTCGTCCCGCCGGGCGAGAAGGCCGGCCGTGTCCAGGCCGTGCTTGCGGCAGATCCGCTCCAGGAGCGCCAGCCGGTCTTCCACGGCGTTGAGCCGCGCCGGGTCAGCCTCCAGACCGTCCAACCGGTGCTGAAGGCCCCGCGCCAGCTCCGCGATCCGGATGCGCACCTCCTCCAGCTCCATCATCCATCCGGGGGCCTGGGGCTCCCAGGATTCCACCTCCGAGAGCAGGTCCTGGCTCTTCGCCACCCGTTCCACAGCCGCACCCTCCTCCTCGAACAGGAGCGCAAGCGCGGTGCCCAGGGAGCGGGTGATGGCCTCGGCGTTCCGCAGCACGTCGCGCTCGGCCCGGAGATCCACCTCCTCACCGGCCCGGATCTTCGCGGCGTCGATCTCCCCGGCCTGGAAGCGCAGGAGGTCGACGCGCTCGCGCCGCGCCCGGTCGTCCCCGGTGAGCCGCTCCAGGCGATCGGCTAGGCGGGAGTATTCGTCGAACGCGCCAGCCACCCGGGCGGCGAGCGCCTCGGCCTCGGGGCCGCCGCTCCGATCCAGCATGGCCCGCTGGAGGTCCGGTTCGACCAGCCCCAGCTCGTCCCGCTGGCCGTGGATCCTCAGGAGGAAGGGCGCGAGATCCGAGAGCAGCCGCGCCGTGGCCGGCTGGTCGTTGACGAACACGCGGTTGCGCCCGCTCCTGGAAATCTCCCGACGGACGAGCACCTCGCCGCCGTCCACCTCTACCCCCGCCTCCTCGAGGAGCTGCCGCCAGGCGTTTCCCTCGGGCTCGAACACGCCCGAGACCGTTAGCGCCTCGGCGCCGGTCCGCACCATCTCCGTGCTCGCCCGAGCCCCGGCCAGGAGGGCCAGGGAGTCCACCACAATGGACTTGCCCGCGCCCGTCTCGCCGGACAGGACGTTCAGGCCCTGCCCGAATTCGACGGACGCTTCGGCCAGGACGGCCAGGTTGCGAACGTGGATCTCGCGAAGCACGACGGGGCGGATCGGCGCGGGTCAGACCTCGATCACGGAATGACGATACCTCGGACGAGGGGATCTTAGCAGAGGAAGGGGGTGGAGGGCCCGGAGGTGACGGGCCCCAGGTCAGACGCTAGTCCTTCGTCGTGCCTCTCGAAACCGTTTCAGCCCCACGGTGACCGCTTCGAGCAACTCCGCCAGGATTCGCCGGTCGTCCACGTCCAGCTCTTGGATCCGGCGCAGCTCGGCAAGGAGCCGGTCGTCCACGAGCGGCCGTTCGGGGGGATCTTCGGCAAGGAGGCTGGCGAAGCTCACCTGGAAGATGTCCGCTAGGCGGTACAGCGTGTAGGTCCGGGGAAGCCGGAGACCTGCTTCGTAGTCCTCGATCCATTGTTCCGGGATCTCGAGAACCGTCGCCAGCTCACGGACGCTCCAGTTTCGTTCCTCACGGAAGCGCCGGATCCGGCGACCGACGACGGCAGCGAGCGCAGCTCGGGAGAATTTCCGCATGAGCCGAGATGATCAGGCAGGCGCTGCCCGTTTGTCAACCCTGTGCTGACGAATTGGCAGCGCTGGCTGACAGTAAGTCAGAGATTCTCGCTGGACAGGTCGAAAACACGAATCGCAAGATGAATTTCCAGAGAAGGGGTACCAAATTGCACGTAAATCTCCCACAATAGGAGCCTCGGACTCGTGGAACGGCGACGCCATGGTGGCTTCTGCCGCTGCCGCGAGAGGAGGTGCGCCCATGTCTCGTCAAATCGTTCGCCTGGTGGTCGTCTGTCTGAGCCTTGTCCTCTTCACCGCCGCCACCGAAGCGGCTGGAAGGGAGGCCGCGCCCGACCGGGGCCGCCCTGCTCTCGTGCGGGAGGTGCCGTCTTTCGGAGAAATGATCCGAGAGTGGATCGCCAGGCGTCTGGCGGCCCGGCCCGGTGGTTGGGAGGAGGGCGTCCAGCTCAAGTGCAGCGCGGGCATCGATCCGGACGGAAAGCCGTGCACGATGCCCACGGCAGGCTGCCGTTGCACACCGTAATTACGCCCGAGCAGATGTCGTCCTTAAGGGAGTGGTCCGCGGACGGATCGCGCGGCGTGTGGCCCCGCTACCCGTTGACCGGGACGAAGGAGCTCAGCTCAAGTGCAGCATGAGTATTGACCCGAGGACAACGCTGCGCCATGCCTGCTGCGGGCTGCACCTGCAATCCGTAGAGTTTGGGGATCACGCCGAGATGTGAAAGCACCTCTTCAAGAGGGGCCGTTTGTGAGACAATAAGACGACAAGGGGGGTGAGTGCGTGTCCGAGCCTGCGGATGAGATTTCGAGGATAGGTGTCCTTCTGGAGGGAAGTCACGCCCGCCGGTATGACGACCCGCGGGGGATGGTTCATCTCGCGGAGTTGGCCCTCGCCGCCGCCGAGGCCCTGGATCCCCTTGTGCACGGGGGAAAGCAGGTCGCCGACCTCCAGGCTCGGGTCTGGGCGGAGCTCGGGAACGCCTACCGGATCGCTGACGCCCTGGATCTGGCGGATCACGCCCTGTCGCGGGCGGTTCAGTGCTTCGAGGAGGGGAGCCACGATCCGAGGCTCCTCGCCCTGATCGCCGAGCGGACGGCGTCGCTGCTCTGGTACCGGCGCCGCTTCGACGACGCCTTCGCCCTGCTTCATCGGGTCGTCGTGTTCTACCGTGACCAGAGGGAGAACAACCTTGCGGCCCGCGTGCTCCTCAAGCTCGGGCTCGTCACCGAAGACAGCGGCAATCCGGAGAGAGCGCTACGGGTAAACCTCGAAGCGCTGTCTCTCCTGGATTCCCGGGCCGAGCCGGGACTCCTCCTCGCTGGGATCCACAACCTCCTTCTCTGCGCGACCGAGCTCGGTTTCTTCCCTCTCGTCCGGCGCCTTCTGAGCGAGATCAAGCCGCTCTACGGCACGGCCGAGAACAGTCTGAACCTGCTGCGGCTTCGTTGGGTTGAGGGGAGGGTCTCCGCAGGGCTAGAGGAAACCGATGCCGCGGAAATCACGTTCCTCGACGTTCGGAAAGGCTTCCTCGAAGCCGGCCTCCTGTTCCCCGCAAGCATGGTGTCGCTCGATCTCGCCCGCCTCTGGTTGACCCAGGGTCGGATTGCCGAGATCAAGGGGTTGGCGGAGGAGCTCATCGAGTCCTTTCGCTCGCTGGGGGTGGGACGGGAAGCGATTCTCGCACTCATCCTTCTGCGGCGGGCCTGCGAAGCGGAGCGGGCGATGGTCAGCGAGATCGTGGAGGCCGTGGAGCGGGCGGCCGTGCAGATCGGCCGGCTGTCTCAAGGGTAGGCACGGAGGCCCTCAGGCGCGCTCCGCGAGAATCCGTCGCACGACCTCCTCGATCATCCCTTCGAGCTCTCCCCGGCTGAGATCGCGCGGCAGGGTGAGGGGCTCCATCTCACCCTGCGGGGGACCGAAGGACTTGAGGATCCGCGACACGATTGGAGAGCGGCCGGAGTCGGCCTGCGCCTCCCCGTGCACCAGGACGTAGAAATCGAGGGGAGCGACGCCGATCGCCCTCAGAATCTCGAGAAGGCTGCCGACCTTGAGCTCGTTCTTCCCCTGGAGGATCTTGGTGAGTGTCCCCCGCCCCCAGCCGAGCGCCTTTTCAATTCCCCGCTTGCTCATCGCTTTCGAGGCGATGAGCTCCTCCAGAACAAGGCCATAACGGCGGAGATCGTCGGTTGTCATTACCGGCGGGATTCTACACCAGCGTTCCAGAAGCGACACTTGCAGCGGTCCTGAGTAAAGGTGTCCGGCCAGAAAGTTCCGGTGAAGAAACAACTTGTCCAGCCGGGTGCTGTTTGGGCAGACTCCATCATGGGCAGACTCCACCATGTTCCGGGAAACGGGAACTCCTGTTCCTGCCGCTCTGCCGTTGAAAGTTCCGTAACTCTCTCCTACAGAGCGACTTACGTCTCTCGAACCGATTCCCTGCGGGCCCCGCAGCACGTAGCCTTCTTCTGCATGCACATGTTCGGACATCTGGGGCTCACCATCACTGTGCTTCGTGGGCTCCGGAGGAAGACCCAGGCACAGGTGGCTCGCGAGGCCGGCATCGGGAAGAGCCAACTCTCCAAGTACGAGAACGGGAAAGAGCTTCCGAAGCTCGACTCCCTCGCGAAGATCCTCACTGTGCTCGAGGTCACCCCTCTGGGACTCTTCTACCTGCAAGACCTCCTCGACCGTCGAGGACGAACGATCGACGGAGGGCGAGTTCTGGGAGAAATCAACATCTCGCCGGACGATCTCTCCCTCCTTTCCTCGAGGACGCATCAGAGGATGAGGGCTCTGATCGATACGGTCTTTTCTCTGCAGGAAGCCCTGCTGCAAGAGAAGCTCGATTCCACGCTGGAGACCGGGGCAGGATTTAAGCGGAGCCCTCGAGCTCCTGGATCCGCCTTGTGAGCCCGCCGGAGCTCAGGATGGATTTCCGTAGCCGTTCCCTTCACGAGGGCGGCAGGTGAAGGCCCGAGGCGGGCAAGGCCACCTCGGGTCTCGCCGGATCTCCAGGGTCCCTACTTCGCGTCCTTGCCCGGATCGATCATCAGCCGACGGAACCAGGTCCTGCCGCTGGCGGGCTCGATGGCGACCATACCCCAGACGTAGGCGTCCGCTCCCTCCAGCGAGGTCTCAATGGCGCTGTAGGCGGCGGCGGGGATCCTCTCCTGGAGGTCGAACTGGATGATCTCGGGCTTCTTGCCCTCGGCGGGCGGCGTTAGGACGACCGTGTAGAGGTCTACGGTCTGCTGGATGGCCTCGCGGGGCCAGTCGATCTCGAAGCGCAGGATGCGCCGGTCGGAGTCGACGCGGCCCGTGGCCTTGCCGGCGAGCTCGGTGAGGCCGAGAGCGACAGGGAGGCGGGCACGCTGAGCCTCGGGTCCGCCGAGGACGAGGTCGACGATCATCCTCTTCCTGTCCTGCGGGCTCAGGGCGCCGTAGGCCTCCCGCGTCTTGACCGAGGAGGCGGCCCAGACCTTGACGCCCGGCCGGTGGACTACGACCTCGACATCGGCCCGGGCTGCGTCCAGAAGGGTGCGGGTGGGCTGGAAACCCGCCTCGTAGTAGGCAGAGGTGGAGGCGGCGACGCGCCGTTCGAGCTGCTCGCCCGCCGGTCCTTCGAGGTAGAGGCCTCCCACGCTGTCTGATATGTGGCGCAGGGCGGCGTCGGCCTCGACGTGCTCCTTGTCGGTGTTGATGAAAAGGAACATGGCCCCCGAGTCGGCCAAGGCCTGGAGCGGGCCCTCGAAAAAGGAGACGAGCGCGCTCTGCCGGCGGGTGTCGACCCGGGTGGTCTCGGAGCTGCCCACCCCGAATCCCGAATCCCCCTGGAAGTAGAGCCACTGGTCGACCCCCTGGGAGAAGACCAGGAGCAGCTTCGGCCCGCGGATCCGGCGCAGATCGGAGGCGAAGACCCCGAGAGACTCGGCGAGCTCGCGGGCGTAGTTGGTGTACTCGCCGCGCGCGGAGCCGTTGGTGAAATCGTAGACGTGGTTGAGCTGGTGCGCGGGCTGCCCTTTGCTGGTGTTCCCGGTGGAGGGAGGTCCCATGTCGGCGACGGCAGCGAGGTTGAGGCGCCGGACCTCGGGCTGGATGTCCTTGATCCCCGCGATCACCTTCTTTTTCCCCTGATCATCGGCAGGAACCGGCCCGACCGGCTTTTTGAAACCGATGCTGGGGTCGTTCACGAGCAGGGTGAGGCGGTCGGTGGCGGGAAGCCGCTCGATCAGCCCGGAGGCGAATTTGCGGCCGGTGATCAGGCCCTTCGGTGTGGAGAAGCTGGCGTCGAACAGGAGGAAGACGTTCCGCGCCGCGGACTGCGCCGGCGCGGCGGGGGCAGCCTCAGCGCCAGACCACGCGCCCACCGCGCTGTAGCGGTCGAAGCTCGAAACCGGAACGGTCTCGCCCCCGACCCGGAGCTCGACCTCGTCGGATCTCAGGTCGAAGACGGGACGACCTTGGGCGTCGACGGCGTAGAAGGGGACGATCTTGAGCTCGACCTCGATGGTGTCTCCCCCGGCACGGGGCGGGACCTCGGACGGGGTCTGAGCGGTGAAAAGGCCCGGAGAGGCCAGACACAAACCACAGATGAAGGCCAGGACTCCAATGCGAACGGCACGAACCTGTTTTGGCACGTTCCCTCCTCTCAGGGAATCATATGGATCTCGCCAGGAATGCTTCGCAAAATTCATTCCGGCCCCCCGGCCTCCGTATTTCCGGCGGGATCCGATGCCCGGAGAGTCCAGCGGCGTCCCCGAGGGAGGACGCCGCGAATCTGCCCTACTTCTTCGGGCCGTTCCAGGTGGAGGGGACCCAATCGGGGTCCTCTTGCACGCGCCGCTCGAAGCTGAGGAAGTCGTAGTAGCCGCAACGGCAGGTGCCGGGGTACTCCCGGCAGATGGCGGGCCGGGCCTCGTAGACCGTGCAGCGCCGGGTCTCCAGGTTCAGGAAGCGGCAGATGGTGCCGTAGGTCTTGTCCGGCTGGTGGCGGAGGATGACCTCCCCGTCCTCCTCGCCTTTCTTGGTAAACTTCCGGGCCACCGTCTCGGGTGACAGGCCGAGGTACCGCGCCAGGCGACGGACATCGGAGCTCGTCACAGGGATCCGGGGATAGGAGCAGCAGTAGGCGGGGCAGCGTTCGCAGCTATAGAAGTTTTTCATGGGCAGAGCTCTCCCGCGCAGTGTAGCCGTTTCCAGGAGAATGTCCACTTCGGAGATCGCCATGAGCCTACGAGTCGTCCCTGTCCGGTCCCTCTTGCTCACTGTTCTGTTCATGCTGCCGACGTTTCACGGAGCCGTGGCGGCTGAGCCCGCGCCGGACCTGTTGGCCGCTCCCGCCAGCATCGTGGCGCAGGGGGTGCCACCGATCGCGTTCAACCAGGTTGGGGATCTCACGCCCTATGAGAACATCCGGACCGCCCTGTTCGTGGACTGGCATCCCACGGAGCGGCGCGTCCTGATCCGCACCCGCTTCGCGGAGGCCGTCCAGCTCCACGAAGTGGCCACGCCCATGGGAGCGCGCACCCAGCTCACCTTCTTCGACGAGCCCGTGGAGGACGGGAGCTACCGGCCGGCGCCGCAGGGACAGATCGCCTACCTGATCGGCGAGGGCGGTTCGGAGAACGATCAGGTCTTCCTCCTCGATCGCAGGACGGGGACGAACCGCCGGCTCACCGATGGCAAGCACCGGCACCAGGCGCTCGCCTGGTCGCGGGACGGCAAGCGCCTGGCCTTCAGCGGCAATGCCCGCAACGGCCGTGACTTCGACATCTACGTCGTCGACCCGGAGACCCCCGGGAGCGAGCGGCGGGTCGCGGAGGTCCAGGGCTCGTGGTTTCCCATGGACTGGAGCCCGGACAACCGCCGGCTGCTGCTCCTCGAGTTCATCTCGGCGAACGAGTCGTACCTCCACTGGGTGGACGTGGCGAGCGGCGAGCTCCACTCCCTTACCCCGCGCCCGCGCCAGGGAGAGCCTACCGTCTCGCTGGGAGGCGCGAAGTGGTCGCGGGACGGCCGCTCGGTCTACACGACGACCGATCGCGACAGCGAGACCATGCGGCTCGTCCGCATCGACGTGGAGAGCGGGCGCTCCACAGTGCTGTCCGGCGACATCACGTGGGACGTGGAGGACTTCGACCTGTCAGAAGACGGGACGATCCTCGCCTTCTTCGTCAACGAGGACGGGCTGAGCAGGCTGCGCCTCCTTGACAGCGCCACGGGCCGGGAGCTGTCGTCGCCCGAGCTGCCGGCCGGCGTCGCTTCCAATCCGACTTTCCGCCCGGGGAGCCACGAGGTGGGCTTTTCGCTGAGCTGGGCCCGTTCCCCGTCGGATATCTACAGCTACGACGCGGACTCGAGAAGGCTCGAGCGGTGGACGGCGAGCGAGGCCGGGGGGCTGAACACGGAGACGTTCGCCCTGCCCCAGCTCGTGCGCTATCCGACGTTCGACAACCGGACCATCCCGGCCTTCGTCTACCGGCCGTCGGCGGAGCGCTTCAAGCCCCCCTATCCCGTGTACATTCAAATCCACGGCGGCCCCGAGGGGCAGTCGCGGCCCATCTTCCTCGGCAGCTTCAACTACCTGATGAACGAGCTGGGGGTAACCATGATCTACCCCAATGTGCGCGGCTCGACGGGCTACGGCAAGAGCTATCTCAAGCTGGACAACGGCATGCTGCGCGAAGACTCGGTCAAGGACATCGGGGCCCTCCTGGACTGGATCAAGACCCAGCCCGACCTGGACGCGTCCCGGGTCATGGTGGCGGGCAGCTCCTACGGCGGCTACATGGTGCTCGCCGCGTTGACCCACTACAGCGACCGTCTCTGCTGCGGGTTCGACTCGGTGGGTATCAGCAACTTCGTGACGTTCCTCGAGAGCACACAGGACTACCGCCGCGACCTGCGCCGGGAGGAGTACGGCGACGAGCGCGATCCCAGGATGAAGGCGTTCCTGCAGGAGATCTCCCCCGCCAACCGGGCCGACCGCATCCGCCGGCCGCTGCTGGTCGCCCAGGGGGCAAACGATCCGCGCGTGCCGCTGTCCGAGTCCGACCAGATCGTGGCGAAGCTCAGGGCCAACAACGTGCCGGTCTGGTACATCGTCGCCAAGGACGAGGGGCACGGGTTCCAGAAGAAGACCAACACGGACTACCAGCGCGCGGTGCTGTACGAGTTCGTACGGCGGCACCTGGTCGACGGCGGAACCCAGACGAGGAAGTGAGGAGCTACGGCGTGTAGACCGCCACCCGGTTCTTGCCGCTCCGCTTGGAGAGGAGGAGGGCGTGGTCGGCGGCGTGGTAGAGGTCCTGGGGGATGGTCATTGCCTTGTCCAGCTCGGCGACGCCAAAGGAGCAGGAGACCGGGATCCGGATGTCGCCGTAGCGGTGGTCGAATCCCACGATGCGGTCCCGCAGCTTGGCAGCCAGGGCCTCCGCGCCTTCGGCCGTGGTCTCAGGGGAGACGATGACGAACTCGTCCCCGCCAACCCGGGCGAGGGTCTGCTCGGGGCGCACGAGGTCACGGGCGAGGGAAGCCACCTGCTTCAGCGTAAAGTCGCCACAGAGGTGGCCGTAGGAGTCGTTGATCGTCTTGAACTCGTCGAGGTCGAAGACGATGAGCGACAGGGGGCGCTGGTGGCGCACAGCCCGGGCGAACTCGCGCTGGATCTCCTCCTCGTATTTCCTTTTGTTGAAGACCTCGGTCAGGCCGTCCTTGGCCACCAGCTCGTAGATCGCCAGGTGGTAGGCGCTCTCCACATCGGCCTCGTGGAGGAACTTGAAGTGGACGGCCGCGGTCTGGAAGCGGTCGCCGCTGCGCAGGACGGTCTTGCCGTGAATCGGCTGGCCGTTGACGTAGGTGCCGTTGGTGCTCCCCAGGTCCTCGATGGTGACCACCGGTCCGATGTAGCGCAGCCGGGCGTGCTTCCTGGAGATGGACATGACCTCCGGGAGGCTGATGCCCACGGCGGCCGAGCGGCCGATCTCCAGGGTGGTGCCGGGCGAGAGGCGGAAGCGGGAGCCGAGCCGCTGGCCCTCGGGATGGGCGATGAGGATGATGTCGGCTTCCGATTCGGCCTGGGCGAGGCGCTCGGCCCGCTCGCGGGTGGCGTTCTCGAACGTCTGCGTCATCCCGCTTTCGTGGAGAGCCGACAGGTCGATGTCGTCCGTGTCGGTGTCCCCCCGGGAGTAGAGCTCGCGGGAGTCGGAGCGGTGACGGTCGTCCATGGGGTTCCGCATCGAGGTTTGGGCAGTCCCTCTTCCCCGGCCTGAGCTGTCGCGCATCAGGAGTCGGCCTGACTAGGCGGGAGATTCAGCCTACCACCCGTCCGGAAGGAGCGTCAAACCTACTTCCCCGCCAGGAACGCCCGCATGACGTGCCGGGCGACCTCGGGGTTCTCCCGCAGGCGGCGCATGGAGTACGGATACCAGTCGCGACCGTAGGGGACGTAGACCCGGAGCCGGTGGCCGGAGTCGATGAGGATGCGGCGCAGCTCCTCGTCCACCCCCAGGAGCATCTGGAACTCGTACTGGTCCCGCTTCAGACCGTGCTTGTCGATGAGGGCGCTGGCCGCACAGCAGAGGTACTCGTCGTGGGTGGCGACCGCCGGATAGATGCCGCGGGCGATGATCTTCTCCAGAGCCTGGACGAAATTGTGCCGGACGGTGTCGTAGCCCTTCCAGGCGATCCGGCGGGGCTCGACGTAAATTCCCTTGCAGAGGCGGACGTTCCCGCCCTGCTCCGGAAGGGTGTCGATGTCGGCGAGGGTGCGGCGCATGTAGGCCTGAAGGACCACGCCAAGGTTGCCGTAGCGGGCGAAGAGCTCGCGGTAGATCCGCAGCGTGGCGTCCGTGCAGGTGTGGTCCTCCATGTCGATGCGGACGAAGTTGCCGTACTTCCTGGCCACGGAGGCGATGCGGTCCACGTTCTCCAGGCAGAAGCCCTCATCGATCTTGAGCCCGAGGAGGGTGAGCTTGATCGAGACGTTGGAGTCGAGGCGGTGCTTGTCGATGGCGTCGAAGACGCGGATGTACTCCTCGACGGCGGCCTGGGCCTTCTCCCGCTCCGAGACCTCCTCGCCAAGGACGTCCATGGTGGCCATGGCCCCCTGGGAGTTCAGGGTCCGGACGACCGCGATGGCGGCGTCCAGCGACTCGCCGGCGACATAGCGGGACGCGACCTTCCCGACGACGGGCTTGGGCACGAGGGGCATGGTGGAGACCAGCAGGTGGTTGAACGCACTCATCTCAAGCCCCTCGCAAGTGGCTGCATGTCGGGCCGGATCTCGCGGATCAGGCGATGGCAGGTTGGGCGGCCGGCGTTTCGACCGGCCGCGGCTCGTCGACCACCCAGCGGACCGACTTCGAGCAGGGGCAGGCCCCGCCAACCCGGCGCAGGCTGGGCATGCGGCCCGCAGCCTCTTCCGGCTTGAGCGTGCCCCCGGCCACCTGGGTGAGGGCCTCGACGTAGTCCCTGAAGTCGCGACTAGCACGGTACGACTCCGGGAGGTTCGCCGTCAAGTGCCGGAGGTAGTCCTGGGGCTGGTCGAAGGCCTCCCCCGCGAAGCCCGTCATCTTGAACGCGTGCATGCCGCGGCGGCGGAAGAACTCCGGATGAGGCATGTGGAGGAGGTCCTCCCGGCGCACTCCCTCGACCGTCTCGCCGGCCAGGATCCGGTCGAGGACCGTCTCGGAGTCGGGGAGGGTTAGGTTCTCGACCCGCGCCCGGAGGTAGCGGAGGTTCAGGTCGCGGACGAGCTTCGAGACCTCGTCGTAGTACTGGCTCTGGGCCTCGGCGTTCTTCATCGGCTTGAGGCCGTATTTCACGTTGGTGCCGCCGCCCCGCTCGTCGCCGAACATCTCGAGGCCGCGGGGGAGCCACTTGTTGATCGCCTTCTGAAGGTCGTCCATGGTCACGTAGACGTCCCCACGCGCGGCCGCGGTGGCCCAGCGCCGCATGGGCACGACGCCGGCTGCCAGGTGGAACGCCTCCTCGCGGAGCATCTGGGGCATGCTCTCGGCCATCGGCTGGTAGGCCGAGATCTTCTGCATGGCGAGCTGGTACTTGCCCACGCGGTCGATCAGGGCACAGAAGACGACGTTGTCGACGAAGGAGTCGAAGTCGATGTTGAAGGCCCCCAGGACGTGGGAGCCGGTGTTCATCGAGAGGATCTCCTCCAGCATGTCGGACGTCGATTCCTTGGAGACGGAGCTCCAGTCGTCCTCGACGAGGAGGTGGAGCATCTGATAGCCATGGCGGAGCTCCTCGGCCATCATGCGGAGAATCCAGAACTGCTCCTCCTCGTCCTGGGCCCGGGCGAGGGTGAGACGGTGCTGCTGGATCGAGCCGAACTCGGTCGACGCCTGGGCGCGGATCGCGCCATGGAGATGGTGAGCCTGCTCGGGGAGCATGTCCGCGGCCCGGGTGAACTTCGGCTTCCCCTTCATGGTGCCGCACTCGATCTCGGTGCACATGCCCATTTCGCGGTAGGCGCAGAGCTGGAACTGGGGCTCGTTGGGGAAGTGCTTCTGCCAGTTCTCGAGCAGATAGTCGTAGTCGGAAAGGTAGGTATCCTTCCACTTCAGGACGGCTTCATGGAACCGCTTGGGAAGGGTGGTCGTCCTCGTGTTCATCCTGCTTTCTCTCCTGCCTGCCGCATCTCAGAGCGGCCTGACGAACGCCCGAAGGCTCGAGGGCTCGAATCCGACGGAACGGAAGAAGTCGCCGATCTCCCTGAACTCCTCATCGACCAGCGTGCGCACGGTGTGCGCGCCCTGTCTCCGGAAGTGCTCCAGCATCGCCTCGGCCATCCGCCGGCCGAGGGCCTTGCCGCGATGGCCGGGATCGACGCCCAGGACCTCGATCCAGCCCGTGGGCTCTTCCAGACCGAACTCGCCGGATCGGACCTCGCCGAGCATGAACCCGACGACCTTGCCGTCCACCTCGGCGACGACGGAGGACTCCGGGTCCCGCCGCAAGTAATAACCCATCCTCCGTTCCCAAACTTCCGGCCGGTATTGGCCGCTGATCTTCTCGTCGATGCCCACGATCGCACTGATGTCCAGCTCGTCGGCGGGCCGGATGCGGATGCCGGAAGCGGTGTCGATCATCGATCCTCGCTTGCAGTAGAGGTTCGGGAAGCGGGCGCGGGCGGATGGCTTGTGCGCACCGTCACAAGCAGGGATTCTATCCGGTTCCGGGCGGTCCGCGCAAAGGTGCGGAATCGCATATCCTCCTTCCGCCATGGAACAGACCGCCGTCGACGCCGCCCCCGCCCCGCCGAGAGCCGGGGCGACGGCGTTGAGCGTCCACCTGGCTCTCCTCGTCGCCCAGCTCTCCTTCGGCGGCTTCCACGTGGTGGCCAAGGCGGCGCTGGCGGAGCTCCCGCCGCTGGCCCTGGCGGGGCTGCGGGTGGCGTTCGCGACGCCGATCCTCGCGATGCTGGCCTGGCGGCACGACCGCTTCGTCCCCTCGCGCCGGGACATCCCCGTCCTCGCCCTCCTGGGCGCACTCGGCGTGTTCGGAAATCAGATCCTCTTCATCATCGGGCTTCAGCGCACGACGGCCACGAACGCCTCGATCCTGATGACCTCCCTCCCCGTCTTCGCCGTGGCGGCCGCGGCTGTGCTGGGGATCGAGAGGATCGGGCCGCGCCGGCTCGCGGGGATCCTCCTCTCGGTGGCGGGCGCGCTGGTTCTGGTCAACCCCTTCCGCTTCTCCACCAGCGGCAGGACCGTGCTCGGCAACGGGCTCATCCTCCTGAACGCCCTTTGCTATGCGCTCTTCCTGGTGCTCCAGAGGCCGGTCCTGGCCCGCATCCCCTGGCGGACGCTGATCGCCTGGTCATTTCTTCTCGGCGGCGCCGGGGTCCTCCTGGTGGGAGGCCCGACGCTCGCCCGCCTGGACCTGGCGCAGGTCTCCATCCCCACCTGGCTGGGGGTGGCCTATGTGGTCCTCTTCGCGACGGTGCTCGCCTACGCCGTGAACACCTGGGCGGTGCGCCGCTCCTCCCCTGCCCTGGTGGCGGCGTACAGCACGTTGCAGCCGCTGGTCACGTCCGTGCTGGCGGCCACGTTCCTGGGTGAGAGGTTCGGCTGGGTGGAGGGGATCGGGTTCGTGCTGATCGTAGGGGGGCTCTGGAGAGTGAGCGCGCGGGGCCCGGTCTCCTGATTCTGCTGCGCGAGGAGATCCGCGTGGGCGTGGCGCAGGTTCGAGAGCACCCGGTCGACCAATCCGTCGTACCGGAAGCGGTGGGCGACCTCCTCCGGCAGGTCGTCCGGCGGAGTCCCGATCTCCCAGAATGCCGCCGTGATCCTCCGGCAGCGGGGGCATCCGGGGACCAGGTGCAAAACGATCGCCAGAGTCTCCCAGGAGGACGACCGGCCCCGTAGAAAACGCTCCAAGGCCTCCAGCGAGGGATGCACGCCACGCCAGGCCAGGCGTGCAAACCTCCGAAGCAGCGGCTTCGGCAGGAGACGGGCAAGGGACCTTGGATCTGGCACTTGGGAGTCCTTAGTAGTAACACTACCACTCCGGAGGTCCCCTGTCCAGCCAACAAACCCGCCGCCACCTGTGAGGGGAGGCCGGCGGCACCAGAGTTCGGTGGGCATGGAAATCGGGGCGTTAATCCACCGGCGCGGACCGGACGTGCTCGTGGGCGTGGTAGCTGCTGCGCACGAGAGGTCCGGACTCGCAGTGGGCGAACCCCAGGCCGAGGGCGTGCTCGCGGTACGCCGCGAACTCGTCCGGATGGACCCAGCGGTCCACGGGAAGGTGCTTCGGGGAGGGCTGGAGGTACTGGCCGAGGGTGAGGATCTCGACCCCCGCGCCGCGGATGTCCTCGATTGTGGCATAGACCTCGCCGGGAGTCTCGCCCAGCCCCACCATGATGCCGGTCTTGATCCGGCCCGCGTAGTCGCCCGCATCGCGGCGGCGCGAGGCCTCGGCCAGCAAGGCGAGGCTGCGGTCGTAACGGCTGCCCGGCCGGGCGCGCCGATAGAGACGCGGCACGGTCTCCATGTTGTGGGAAAAGACCTCCGGAGCGGCGCCGAGGACGATGTCGAGGGCGTCGGGAACGCCCCGGAAGTCGGGGGTGAGCACCTCGACCGCCGTACCCGGGTTGCGCTCGTGGATGGCCTCGACGACCCGGGCCCAGTGCCGGGCACCGCCGTCGGGAAGGTCGTCGCGGTCCACGGAGGTGATCACCGCGTGCCGCAGTCCCATGGTCGCCACGGCCTCCGCCACGTGCCCGGGCTCGGTCGGGTCGACGCCCGCAGCCGGCTTGCCGGAGGTGACGGCGCAGAAGCCGCACCGGCGGGTGCAGATGTCGCCGAGGATCATGAACGTCGCAGTGCCGTGTTCGCCCCAGCATTCATAGATGTTCGGGCAGCGGGCCTCCTGACAGACGGTGTGGAGGTTGAGACGATCCACCAGCCTGCGGACCTGGTGATAAGAGGCTGGGGTCGCCAGGCGGATCCGGAGCCACTCGGGCCTGCCCTCGCGGCGATCCGCCGGCGTGGTCCGAGGCTGTCCGATTTGAACCAGGGTCTCGCTCATGGATGGCTAGTCTATCCGGAGTCGTGTGAGAAGAATTGGCATGAAACTGGCATTCAAGACCAGAAGAGAGGGTGGGACGTCGACCTGCAGGCAGAGCTAAGTATTGCGCCCTCAGTGACTTCTGGAGATTACGCCCATGTGGTTTCGATATAGTTGGCTCACGTTGCTCGTGGTGTCTCTAGCGGTTGGTCCGGCCTCGGCCGGAGTGCTCGAAGGCAACTGCCGGGTCGCGAACCAGCCGGCGGCCACCCTGCTCATCCCGTACTTCGAGGTGAATGTCGACGACGAAAACGGCCAGACCACCCTGTTCTCGGTCAACAACGCCTCCGCCAAGCCGGCCCTCGCCCGTGTGGTCCTGTGGACCGACTGGGGCGTGCCGACCCTGGCGTTCGACATCTACCTGACCGGCTTCGACGTCCAGAGCCTCAACGTCCGGGACCTGCTGCGCGGCACGCTCCCCGTCACGGGGTCCGGGGTCAGCAACGTCGGGTCCCTTTCCAAGGACGATGACGGCTTCGCAAGCTGCAGCACTGCGGCGGTCTCCGCGAACCTCCAGGTCCGGGACCAGGCCTGGCTCCGTGCCGCCCATACCGGACGCGCGCTCAAAGGGAGGCAGGCCGGGAAGTGCGCTGGAAGCGGCCGGGCGGGAGCCTCGGTGGCCACCGGCTACATCACGGTCGACACCGTCAACCGATGCACCCCGCCCAGCATCTCCAGCACCGTCAACACCCCCGCGGACCCGGCCTATTTCGCTGACGGAGGCAAGGGCCTGGCGAGCAACTCCAACGTCCTTTGGGGGGACGTCTACTGGGTGGGTGCCCGGCAGAGGACGGCGAACAGCCAGCCTGCCGTGCACATCCTGGCGGATGCGGATGTCTTCTCTCCCGGCGACTACACTTTCTATGGCCGCTATACCGGGTTCGACTCGAGAGACAACCGCGCCCCGCTCTCCAGCCTGTACTACGCCCGCTTGCTCGATGACGGCCTGATCTCGGGTGGCACCGGCCTGGTCGTCTGGCGGGACAACCGCAAGCCCGAGGCCAACCCGGTAGCCTGCGGCGTCCATCCGAACTGGTCCCGCCTGGGCGAGATGCAGCTCGTTGCCTTCGACGAAGAGGAGAACCCGGCAGAGATCCCCGAGAGCAACGCCTTCCCCCTGGCCACCCAGAAGGTCCAGATCGGGAGCAAGTCCCTCCCCCTCCAGGGGGGTTCCGGCTGGATTCTGCTCGACCTCTGGCACCGCGACGGCACCCACGCCCAGGGCTGGGTGGGCGTGGTCATGACCTCCGAAGGGCGCTTCAGCACGGGCCACGCCGCCATCCGCGCGGACGATTTGTGCAACTTTGGGCTGTAACGGCGCGCTGAAGAACACGGACCGGCACGGACAAACAAGGACGACCAAAGACGTTTCGTATCCTCTGTCCTTGCTGGTCCGTATCTGTCTGTGTTCGTCCTTCAGCTTTCCGCTACATCCAGCGCCACATCCAGCGCCGGCGCGCTGTGGGTGAGCCAGCCGACCGACAGAAGGTCGACGCCGGTGGCCGCAATGGCTGCGGCGGTCTTTGGCGTGATGCCGCCCGAGGCTTCGGTGACGGCCTTCCCCCTGGCCATCCGCACCGCCTCCCGCAGGGTCTCGGGGAGCATGTTGTCCAGGAGGACCACGTCAACACCGAGGTCGAGGGCCTCCCGGAGCTGATCCAGGGAGTCCACCTCCAGCTCGATCTTCACCATGTGCCCCACCCGCTGCCGGGCGCGCTCCACCGCGGGGCGGATCCCCCCGGCAAGGGCGATGTGGTTGTCCTTGATGAGGACCGCGTCGTCCAGCCCGAACCGGTGGTTCTGCCCGCCGCCGCAGCGCACGGCGTGCTTCTCCAGGACCCGCAGGCCCGGGGTGGTCTTACGGGTGTCGACGACCTGGGCGCCGTGGGGGGCCACCTGGGCGACCAGGTCGCGGGTGACCGTGGCGATGCCGCAGAGCCGGCCCAGGAGGTTCAAGGCGGTGCGCTCGGCGGAGAGGATCGAGCGTGCCGCGCCGCGGATGGTGGCGAGGGACGAGCCCGCCTCGACATCCTCGCCGTCCGCGGCCTGGCAGTCGATCTCGAGAGAGGGATCGAGCAGCCGGAAGGCGGACACGGCCACCGGCAGACCGGCGATGCGGCCGGCGGAGCGGGCCACGATCTTCGCCGTCGCCTCGAGCCCCGGTGGCAGGACGGCGTCGCTCGTCAGATCGCCGGCGCGCCCCAGATCCTCCTCAAGGGCTCGCAGGACGATGGGCTCATAAGTAAGCGGGTACAGGGGTGCGGGATGGCAGACCGTCACGCCCCGCGCCCTCCGGCAGCGACCAGGACCGGTTCCTCCACCGGGACCTCCAGCCGGACCGATCCGTCCGGAGCCGCGGTCAGGAACAGGCGCCGCCGCCAGGCGGTATCGGGATGCGGGACGTCGGTGCGGTAATGACCGCCGCGGCTCTCCCGCCGCGCCAGGGCAGCCGCGGTCACGAGCCGTCCCACGCCGAGGAGGTTCCGCGCCTCCCCCGCCGCCCGGAAATGGCCCGCGGCCAAATGCTCGAGCTCGTTCAGGGCGCTGGCGAGGCCGGCGCCGTCCCGGACGAGCCCCACCTTCTCCCACATCAACCGCCGCACGGCCGTGATCAGTTCCTCGTCCCCCGGGGCGGAGAGACTCGGGGACGAGACGCCGGCCGCCCCCCAGCCCGTCCCCCGCGGGGTCCGGGCCATGGGAAGGCGGGCCTGGAGGTCCTCCGCGACGCGGGCGCCGAAAACCAGAGCCTCCAGGAGGGAGTTGCTCGCCAGGCGGTTGGCCCCGTGGGCGCCGGTGGCCGTCACCTCGCCGGCAGCCCAGAGGCCGGGGAGCGATGTCCTCCACGCCTCGTCCACGGCGATGCCGCCCATGTGGTAGTGGGCCGCCGGAGCCACCGGAATGGGCTCGACGCGCGGGTCGAGCCCATGCTCGCGGCACAGGTTGTACACGGTCGGGAAGCGGTCCGGGAAAGAATTGCCCACCGCGTCGCGGGCGTCGAGGAAGACTTGCGATCCGGCCATCAGCCGGCGCCAGATCGCCCGGGCCACCACGTCCCGGGGAGCGAGCTCCCGGTCGGGGTGCTCCTCGCCCATGAAGCGCTGCCCCTCCCCGTCGACCAGGACCGCCCCCTCGCCGCGCAGCGCCTCGGTCAGGAGCGGCATTGGGTCGGCGCCGGTGGCGAGCGCCGTGGGATGGAACTGCACAAACTCAAGGTCCACCAGACGGGCGCCCGCCCGGGCAGCCATGGCCAGCCCGTCCCCCGTCGCCTCCCTGGGATTGGTCGTATGGAGATAGAGCCTGCCGAGGCCGCCCGTGGCCAGCACCACGGCAGGGGCGAGGTGGAGCACCCGGCGGCCGTCCTCGTGGATCGCCCAGACCCCCATTACGTCTCCGCCCTCGACCACGAGGTCGACGGCGAAGGCCCGGTCCACCACCCGGATCTCCGGCGTGCGGCGGACCGCTTCCACCAGCGTGCGGACGATCTCCGCGCCGGTCGCGTCCCGGGAATGGAGGATGCGGCGGCGGCTGTGGGCGGCCTCCCGGCCGAGCGCCAGCCCGCCGGTCTCGTCCAGGTCGAAGCGGGCCCCCAGGTCCAGCAGCGCCCGGACCCGCTCCGGCCCCTCCCGGGTCAGGAGGTCCACCACAAAGGGATCGTTCAGCCCGGCCCCAGCGGCCAGAGTGTCGGCCGCATGGAGAGCGGGGGCGTCGTCCGGCCCCACGGCCGCGGCGATGCCGCCCTGGGCCCACGGGCTCGATCCACCCGCGCCGAGGCGGGCCTTGGTCAGCACCGTCACCCGGAGCGGATGGCAGCCGAGGGCTGCGGTCAGCCCCGCGATGCCGGTGCCTACCACGAGCACGTCGGACCGGAGCACGCCGTCGAAGCGGCCGGGGAGGAGACGGCCGGTCACTTGCCCTCCCTCCGGCCTACGGCGAGCATCCGCTCGAGAGCGAGGCGGGCTCGGTCGATCACCGCGGGGTCCACCGTCACCTCGTGCTCCATCGTCTGGAGCGAGCGGAGGATCTTGGGGAGCGTGATCCGCTTCATGTGCGGACAGAGGTTGCACGGGCGGACGAACTCCACGTCGGGGAACTCCACCGCCACGTTGTCGCTCATCGAGCACTCGGTCACCATCACCACCCGTCGCGGCCGGCTCTCGCCCACGTGGCGGATCATGGCCGCTGTGGAGCCCACGAAGTCGGCCTCAGCCAGCACGTCCGGCGGGCACTCCGGGTGGGCCAGGATCTCGATCTCGCCCCCCTGGGCCTCGCGGTAGGCCCGGAGCTGCTCCCCGGTGAAGCGCTCGTGGACCTCGCAGTGACCCTTCCAGAGGATGATCTCGACGTCCGTCTGGGACGCCACGTACCGGCCCAGGTACTCGTCCGGCAGGAAAAGGACGCGGTCGACGCCCAGCGACTCGACCACCGCCACCGCGTTGGCCGACGTGCAGCAGATATCCGTCTCCGCCTTGACCTCGGCCGAGGTGTTCACGTACGTGACCACCGGCACGCCGGGATAGCGCTGCCGCAGGAGACGGATGTCCGCCGCGGTGATCGAGGAGGCCAGGGAGCACCCCGCCTCCAGATCCGGGATCAGCACCGTCTTTTCCGGCGACAGGATCTTCGCCGTCTCGGCCATGAAGTGGACCCCGGCCAGCACGATCACGTCCGCTTCGGTCTTCGCCCCCTGCTGGGCCAGGGCGAGCGAATCGCCCACGAAGTCCGCCACCCCGTGGAAGATCTCGGGCGTCTGGTAGTTATGCGCCAGGATGACGGCGTTCCTCTGCCGCTTGAGCTCGTTGATCGCGGCCACATAGGGCGCGAAGACAGGCCACTCGGCCTCCGGGACCACCGCGCGCATCCGCTCGTAGATCGGAGCGGTCGCGCGGGCGATCTCCGGGGTGTAGTCCAGCGAGGTCGGCCGGGAAGTCTCGATCATCCGTTCCCCCTATGCTCATTTTGAGCATATCAGCGTCATAAGAAAGGGCCGGCTCGGCCGGCCTGGACGCTTATGCTATGAGTGAGTATTTCACTCTGTCAAGCCTGTGACGGAGGTGACGCTCTCAGGCGGCTCGGTCACAGTCCACTGAAGTAAACAAAATCCGTGCCGGAAAATTCTGCCTCGCCCCTATGCCCGCCGCACCCCTGGCAGGCCTACGCCCGGCGCTGGACGCTCCCGCAGCACCTCGCGGCGGAACACGAACAGCCCGGCGGGCCGGCCTCCGGTGTGGGACTCCTGACGGCCGGTGCCCTCGACGAGCCCACCGTGCTCCACCAGCCGGCGGAAATTCTGCTTGTGGAGCCTCACCCCGGCCAGGGCTTCCACCACCCGCTGGAGCTGCAGGAGGGTGAACGTCGGGGGGAGCAGCTCGAAGACGACCGGCCGGTATTTGATCTTGCCGCGGAGCCTCCCGAGGGCGGTGGCGAGGATGCGCCGGTGATCGAAAGCCATGGGCAGGCCCGGCAGGAGATCCCGGGGCGGCTCGGGCGGGGCCGGGCGCCTGCTTTCCGCGGCCCCTCCGGTCTCGGTCCGATCGCGCCAGGCCTCGGGGACGAGGTAGGCCTCATAGAGGAGCTCGTACCGCTCGAGCACTCGATCCCCGTCCCAGGCGACCCCCCGGAGGCCGAACGTGATGTCGGCCCGTTCCCGCCGCTCCTGCCGGGCGTGGCGCTTCGGTGCCCTCTGGACCCAGGCATCGAGGCCCGGGGCGATGGCGCGGTCGATCACCTCCGGCCGGCCGGAGCGCCAGTCCTCCCAGGGGAGGAAGTCGTACCAGCCCCGCCAGTGGGCCTCCCGGCCGACGGAGACCTCCCGTACCAGGGCGAGGTACGCCACCGAGACGGCCCGCGGACCGCCCCGGGTCTCCGCCGGATCGCGGTGGCTGTCGCCGAAGGTGTAGAGCTGTTCGACGTAGCCGAGCTCGAGGCCTGTCTGCTCCCGCACCCAGCGGCGCAACGCCAGGTCCAGGGTGCGGTCCGTCTCCGGCTCCAGAGGCCCGAAAGGGAGGGCGTCCTCGGAATTCCCGGAAGGGGCCGTGCGGCGGACGGTAAGGATTCGGGGGACCTCCTCGGTGACCGCCACGATGACCGCGTTCAGGCCGAGGGTGACCTTGGGCATCTACCGGGCCGCTTGGACGAGTGGGGGCGCCGCGACGACCAGCTCGCGGTCGAAGATCTCCCCGAAGTGGCGGGCGTACACCGAGGCGACCTCGGGGAGGGCGGGGGCCTTCCCCGTCAGGCGCTCGATGGAGGTGAGGCGGACCTGATGCAGGCCGCAGGGGATGATTCCGGCAAAGTACGACAGGTCGGTCGAGACGTTCAGAGCGAAGCCGTGGGTGGTGATCCAGCGGGAGAGGTGGACGCCGATCGAGGCGATCTTCTCCTCCTCCACCCAGACCCCCACGAAGGCCTGCCCTTCGCGCGGCTCGGCCCGGACCCCGTAGTCGGCCAACGTCCGGATCAGCGTCTCCTGGAGATCCTTCACGTAGCGCCGGACGTCCCGCCGGTCCGGGCTCAGGTTGACGATCGGATACCCTACGAGCTGACCCGGCCCGTGGTAGGTCACCTGCCCCCCCCGGTCGCACTCGGCGACCTCCACCCCCCGCGCCCGCAGCCAGCCGGAATCCGCCAGCACGTCGGACGCATCCGCATTGCGCCCCAGTGTATAGACGTGCGGATGCTCCAGGAGCAGCAGATGCTCCGGTCCCTCCCCCCGCTTGAGCGCACCCTGGACGGCGTGCTGGAGCTCGACGGCCTCGGCGTAGTGCATGCGGCCGAGGAAGTCCCAGTGGAGGGGGCGGCGAAGGTGGCTCACGCCCGCCATTCTAGCCACTTCCAGTAAGATAGCCACTCCTCTACAGGAGGGCACCTATGCAGCCGGTGGTCACAGCCATTCTCGGCGGCGGGCAGGGGACTCGGCTCTGGCCCCTGACGCGCCACCGCGCCAAACCCGCGGTGCCGATCGGCGGGAAGTTCCGCCTCATCGACATCCCGATCAGCAACAGCCTGCATGCCGGGATCGACCGCATTTTCGTCATCACCCAGTTCAACAGCGCGAGCCTCCATCGCCACATCGCCCAGACCTATCGCTTCGACGCCTTCTCCAGCGGCTTCGTCAACATCCTGGCGGCCGAGCTGACCATCGATCGCCAGGACTGGTACAAGGGGACGGCCGACGCCGTGCGCCAGTGCCTGCCGCGTCTCGCCGAGCCCGATCCCCCCGAGGTCCTCATTCTCTCGGGCGACCAGCTTTACCTGATGAACATCCGGGAGTTCGTGCAGGCCCACCGCGACCGCCAGGCCGACCTGACCATCGCTGTCAAGCCGGTGTCGCGCGAGGAGGCCTCCGCCTTCGGCATCCTGCAGCTCGATCCCTCGGGCCGGATCGTCGAATTCGTCGAGAAGCCCAAGGATCCGGCGCAGCTCGACGCCCTCGCCCTCAACGAGCAGACGCAGGCCGCCCTGGGGTTTCCCGCTCCCGCTGGCTCCTACCTCGCCAGCATGGGAATCTATGTCTTCCGGACAGGAGTGTTGAAGGAGCTCCTGATCGGCAGCTCCACCCTGGACTTCGGCCGTCAGGTCATCCCTGAGGCCCTTCCGACGTACAACGTCTACGCCTATCCCTACGACGGCTACTGGACCGACATCGGCACCATCCCGAGCTTCCACCAGGCGAATCTCGACCTGACCCACCCCCTCCCGCCGCTCAACCTCTACGACCCGGAGCTGCGGATCTACACGCACCCGCGTTTCCTGCCCGGGACCAAGGTCAACGAGTGCTTCGTCCAGTACGCCATCCTCGGTGAAGGGAGCATCCTGTCCGCCAGCCGCATCACCGACTCGATCATCGGCATCCGCTCGGTCGTGCGCCCCGGTTCCGTCGTCGAGCGGACTGTCATGATGGGCGCCGACGCCTGGGAGAACGAGCCCCCGGACGGACTCCCCCGCATGGGGATCGGCCACGACTGCCATATCCGCAACGCCATCCTCGACTTCAACGCCCGCATCGGCGACGGCTGCCGCCTGATCAACGCCGACGGGGTGCAGAACGCCGACAGCGAGCACTACACGATCCGCGACGGCATCATCATCATCCACAAGCACGCCGTGATCCCACCCGGGACGGTGATCTGACGTGCGTCCCCTGAACATCTGCCAGGTCGCGGCCGAGGTTACCCCCTTCGCCAAGACGGGAGGCCTGGGCGACGTCGTCACGGGGCTTTCCCGTTTTCTCGGCCGGGACGGCCACGACGTGCGGATCTTCCTCCCGTTCTACCGGCAGATCGCCCGTCGGCAGGAGACGTTCGTCCCGGTGGACTTCATCCAGGACGTTCCTCTCTCCCTGGGGTCCCGGCGCTTCACCTTCTCCGCCCGCACCGCGAAGCTCCCTGGAAGCGACGTGGAGGTCTATTTCATCGACTGCCCGGCGCTTTACGACCACGAGGGGATCTTCCACGGCGACTGGGCCGACTGGCTCCGCTTCGCCGCGCTCACCCGGGCCGCCTTCGAGTGCTGCCAGCGGATGGGCTGGGGGCCGGACGTGATCCACTCCCACGACTGGCACACGGCTCTCGCTCCCCTCTTCCTGAAGACGCTCTATGCCTGGGACCGCCTCTTCGACCACACCCGGACGGTGCTGACGATCCACAACATGGCCTTCCAGGGCATCGCCCCGGGCGAGGCCGTGGGCGATCTGGGCTTGGCAAGCCACACCCACTGGCTGGACGGCGGAGACCTCGCGGCCGGCCGGCTCAACTTCCTCAAGACCGGTCTCCTCCACGCCGACGTGATCACGGCCGTGAGCCGCACCTACGCCCGGGAGATCCAGACGCCCGAGCACGGCTTCGGCCTGGACTGGCTCCTGCGCTCCCGGAGCAACCGCCTCGTGGGGATCGTGAACGGTGTGGACTACGGGGACTGGGACCCGGCGACGGACCCCCACCTCTTCTACCACTACTCGGCGCCTGACCCCACCGGCAAACGGAGCTGCAAGCGGGCCCTGCTGCGGGAGATCGGTTTCGACGAGCGCACGGCCGCGCCCGTCGTAGGCGTGGTCTCGCGGCTGACCTGGCAGAAGGGATTCGACCTCTGCTTCGACGTCCTTCCCTCGTTCCTCGCCAGCCGGGATCTCCGCCTGGTGGCCCTGGGCAGCGGCGAGGACCGGTACGAGGGTTTCTTCCAGGGGCTTAGCGGACGCTTCCCCGGCCGGGCCTGGTTCTACCGCGGCTTCAACGAGAAGCTCGCCCACCGGATCGAGGCCGGGGCCGACATCTTCCTCATGCCCTCGCGCTTCGAGCCGTGCGGCCTGAACCAGATGTACAGCCTGAAGTACGGCACCCCGCCCGTCGTCCACAAGACCGGCGGCCTCGCCGACACGGTCGAGCCCTTCGATCCCGAAACCAACACCGGCACCGGCTTCGTCTTCGAGCACTTCGATGCCGGCGGGCTCGCCTGGGCCCTGGACCGCGCCCTGACGACCTACCACTCCCACCCGGCCTGGGAAAAGCTGATGCAGAACGGGATGGCGAAGGATTTTTCGTGGGACGTTCAGGGGCGGGAGTACGTGGAGCTCTACCGGCGGCTCACGGGGTAGGCCGGACGGCCCGGCGCTCGGGCCGCCCGGGGAATTCAAGGAGCCTCAGTTCACCAGCAGCGAAGCAGTCTCCGCACCGGACGTGGCGGGGAGAGCCGGGCACTGGAGAGCCTCCGGCAGAAGGCCGAGATCCGCCAAGGAAGTCTCCGCCTGGATGCCGTTCGCCGCAAGCCCGCAGGTGTTCTGGGTGTAAAAGCAACCGCAGGTGCCGGAGTTCCTGCAGGTCGCGCCGGTGTATTCACCGACGTCACGGCAACGCATGCAAAACGGCTCCTGCGAAACAAAAACGCATTGCACCGTGCAGGCGGACGCGAAGGGCGTCCCCAGCCACCCAACCAGCCCGAAAATCAGACCTGCGAGAAAATACCTTCGAAACCGGCTCATGGGGTCCTCCTTTCGAAACGGCGACTCCCGCCGCTCCTAAAAGCAAGGTGCCCCGCCAACTCCCTGCGAGACAGGGAAGATCAGAGACTAAAGAGGTCAGCGATGGGAAGGGAAAACCCCGGGAGCAGCTCCTCGTCCCGGAGAATCTCCCCCACCCCTCGCTCCACGAACGACTCCGGGGACCGGTAGACGAGAACCCGGCGCGATTTCGGGACCACCACCCAAACCCGGAGGACCCCGGCGAAGAAGTACTCCTGGAGCTTCTCCCTGACCTTCCTCCAGGCATCCGTGGGAGACATCACTTCCACCACCAGCTCGGGAGCG
>DASQEB010000360.1:0-9206 GCA_035633875.1 Thermoanaerobaculia bacterium | reverse complement strand
CTATCTCTATACGATCGAGGCCACCAAGGGCTTCGCGCCGGGCGGCGAGCCGGACGACGCCGTCCTGCTCGCGGGGCTCCAGTTCCTGCCGGGGGCTGAGACCGCCCGGGACATGCCGTACTTCGACTACCTGAACCGCCTGGCGCCGCTGGTGGAATTCCTTCAGCAGATCGGCGTCTGGTTCTTCCCCCACCCGTGGTTCGACATGTTCCTGCCGGAAGCCCACGCGGAGCGTTTCATCGGGGAGACGCTGGACAGCCTCGATCCGGCGGACATGGGGCAGGGGCCGATCCTCATCTACCCCTACCGGGGCGAGCCTTTCCGGGCCCCCTTCCTGCGCGTGCCCCCCGGGGAGCGGTTCTTCCTCTTCGACCTCCTCCGCACGGCCATCCCGCCAACGCCGGACCGGTCGGCGGAGCTGATCGAGAAGAACCGCCGTCTGTTCGAGCGGGCGAGGCTCCTGGGAGGCTTCCAGTATCCCGTGGGCTCGGTGCCAAAGACGCAGGCGGACTGGATCCGGCACTACGGCCCCCTCTGGCCGGCGTTCTTCGCCGCCAAGCGGGCCTTCGATCCGGACAACGTGATGACGCCGGGTCAGGGGATCTTCCCGGTGAGGTAGAAAGACAAAGGACCAAAAGGACTCAAAGGACTCAAAGGACATGCCCCTGTCCTTGTTGTCCTTTGGGTCCTTGAAGTCCTTGATGTCCTTTTTGCCATGAAGCCCCGTTGCCCTACCCCTGAGGAGCTCCTCGCCGCGGCGGGGAAGACCGTGCCGGACGTGATCGCTCCGGACCTCAAGGTCCTCTTCTGCGGGATCAATCCCGGTCTCTACACGGCGGCGGTGGGGCATCACTTCGCCCGACCGGGCAACCGGTTCTGGCCCGCCCTCCATGCGGCGGGGTTTACGGAGCGGCTGCTCGATCCCTCGGAGGAGCGGGAGCTCCTGCGGCACGGCTACGGGATCACGAACGTGGTGGACCGGGCGACCGCCACGGCGGCGGAGCTGACCCGGGAGGAACTGGCCGAGGGCGGGCGGCGGCTGGCGGAGAAGGTGGAGCGGTTCCGGCCGCAGGTGCTGGCGGTGCTGGGGATCGGCGCCTTCCGGACGGCGTTCGGACGGCCCGGGGCCGCCCTGGGAGACCAGCCGGAGGGCCTCGGGAGGACGCGGCTGTGGGTGCTGCCCAACCCCAGTGGACTGAACGCCCACTACAGGCCGGACGACCTCGCGCGCATGTTCCGAGCGCTCAGGGAGGTGACGGAAGCCCTCGTTTAGGCGAGGATATACGTCCTACCCACCCATACGGGGTTGGCGGGAGTCTGGGCTCTATCCTTTCGGGTGGGCCGCGCAGTCTGGAGGACACGACATGCCTGCAAAGTACGTTTACGCGTTCGGTGGCGGTTCGGCGGAGGGGGATGGATCCCAGAAGCTCCTCCTCGGGGGCAAGGGAGCGGGTCTCGCGGAGATGAGCCGGCTGGGGATTCCGGTGCCGCCGGGCTTCACCATTACCACGGAAGTCTGCACGTTCTACCAGGATCATGGCGGTTCCTATCCGGAAGGGCTGGAACGGGAGGTGGAGGAGCATCTCCGGAAGCTGGAGGAGCTCAACGGCCAGCGCTTCGGCGATCCGGAGAACCCGCTCCTCGTCTCGGTCCGGTCGGGCTCGGCGCGGTCCATGCCGGGGATGATGGACACCATCCTCAACCTCGGTCTCTCCGACTCGACCGTGGAGACCTGGATCGCCCGCGGCATGGACGCCCGGTTCGTGCTCGACGCCTATCGCCGGCTCCTCACCATGTACGGCGACGTGGTGATGAACGTGCCGCATCACGATTTCGAGGAGATTCTGACCGAGGCCCGCAAGAAGCAGGGCGCGGCCAACGACGCCGAGCTCACCGCCGAGTCGTGGCGCGAGGTCGTGGCCCGCTACAAGGCGCTGATCGAAAGGACGTGCGGCAAGCCGTTCCCCCAGGAGCCGCGCGAGCAGCTCTGGGGATCGATCAGCGCCGTCTTCCAGAGCTGGAACAACACCCGCGCCCGGGAGTACCGCAAGATCGAGGGCATCTCGGACACCCTCGGCACGGCGGTAAACGTCCAGACCATGGTATTCGGCAACCGCGGGGCGGACTGCGCCACGGGCGTGGCCTTCACCCGCAACCCGGCGACCGGCGAGAAGCGGGTGTTCGGCGAGTACCTGGTCAACGCCCAGGGCGAGGACGTGGTGGCGGGCATCCGCACGCCGAAGTCCATCGTCGGGGAAGGTGGCCAGGGCGGCCTCGGCGCGGACTTCCCCCAGGCCAACCAGGAGCTTCAGGAGATCTGCGCACGTCTCGAGCGGGAGCTCCGGGACATGCAGGACGTGGAGTTCACGATCCAGCACGACAAGCTCTACATGCTCCAGACCCGCGCCGGCAAGCGCACGGGGCCCGCGGCGGTCCGCATCGCGATCGAGATGGTGGAGGAGGGGTTGATTACCCCGCAGGAGGCTCTCCAGCGCGTGCAGCCCACGCAGATGACCCAGTTGCTGGCGCCGGAGTTCGACGCCGAGCAGAAGAAAAAGGCCACCGTTCTTGCGGTCGGGCTGCCGGCCGGCCCGGGCGCTGCGTCGGGCAAGATCGCCCTCGCGGCCGACCGGGCGGCGGTGATGGCCGCCTCCGGACCGGTGCTCCTGGTGCGGGCCGAGACCTCGCCCGAGGACATCGTGGGCATGAACGCCTCGGTGGGCATCCTCACCTCCCGCGGCGGCATGACCTCCCACGCGGCCGTGGTCGCCCGCGGGCTCGGCAAGCCGTGCATCGTGGGCGCCGGGGACCTGGAGGTCGTGGAGAAGGCCGGCGAGGTACGGGTGGCCGGCAAGGTGTTCCGCGAGGGGGATGAGCTGTCGATCGACGGCACGACCGGCGAGGTGATCGCAGGGGCGCTGGCGACGCGGCAGTCCGAGGTGCTGCGGGCGCTGCTCGAAGGCACGGGCGCCACCTCTCCGGCGGCGGCCGGGTTCCTCAAGCTCCTGGAGTGGGCGGACCAGGAGCGGCGCATGAAGGTCCGCACCAACGCGGACACCCCGCACGACGCCACGGTGGCCCGCGCCCTGGGAGCCGAGGGGATCGGCCTCTGCCGCACCGAGCACATGTTCTTCGCCGAGGACCGCATCGCCTGGGTGCGCCGGATGATCCTGGCGCGGAGCCGGGAGGAGCGGACGGAGTCTCTCGCGCAGCTCCTGCCCATGCAGCAGAAGGACTTCGAGGGGATCTTCGAGGCCCTGGAAGGGCTACCGATCACGATCCGCCTCCTCGACCCGCCGCTTCACGAGTTCCTGCCCCACGGGGAGAAGGCGTTGCGGGAGCTGGCGGAGCAGATGGGAGTCGACGCCTCCGAGGTCCAGGCCCGGGCCGAGTCGCTGGCCGAGGCCAACCCGATGCTCGGCCACCGCGGCTGCCGTCTGGGCATCACGGCGCCAGACATCTACGAGATGCAGGTGGAGGCCATCGTTCGCGCCGCCTGCGCCCGGGCCAAGGCGGGGATCAAGGTGCGGCCGGAGATCATGGTGCCGCTCGTGGGCACGGAAACGGAGATGATCCGCCTGCGGCAGATGACGGCGTCCACGGTCCAGCGGGTGCTCCAGGAGGAAGGGATGGACCTCCACATTCTCATCGGCACCATGATCGAGGTCCCCCGGGCCGCTCTGGTCGCCGACCGGATCGCCCATCACGCCGACTTCTTCTCCTTCGGCACGAACGATCTGACGCAGATGACCTTCGGCTACTCGCGCGACGACGCCGGCAAGTTCCTGCCGGAGTACGTGGACGCCAAGATCCTGCCGTGCGAACCCTTCCAGTCGATCGACGAGGAGGGCGTGGGCCAGCTCGTCCGCCTGGCCTGCGAGCGGGGCCGCCAGACCCGTGCGGACCTCCACCTCGGGGTCTGCGGCGAGCACGGCGGCGATCCGCAGTCGGTGGACTTCTTCGAGCGGGTGGGTCTCGACTACGTCTCCTGCTCGCCCTACCGCGTGCCCATCGCCCGGCTCGCCGCCGCCCGGGCGAGCCTCGACCGGCGCGCCGCCGAGAAGAAGGCTAGGTCCGAGCCCGCCCAGCCTGCGGCGGCCCCGGCTCCAGCCATGGTGCACGCGTGACGACGACGCCCTGAGTCTCCCTGGGGCGCTCTGCGCCCCAGGGACCCCCCTTTCCGGCCCGCTCCTTGCAGGAACGACCTCCGAAGGAGGTTTTTCCGATGGACGATTCCGAACGGAGTTACGGATACAGCGAAGACATCTACCACGGACCCAAGCGGGACGAGGAGAGGAGCTACGAGTACGGTCCCGAGGGAGGGATGGAGGACAACGTGGAGCTGAGCCCCGAAGAGGCGGCGGTCCACGTCGTCGACACCGACCGGGCCGGCGACGAGCCTGTCCCCGATCCGGAGGCGGGACACTACGATTACGGCCGGGAGGGCGAGTACGCGACGACCGAGTCGTTCACGTGGGATCTCGAGACCTCCCCGGAGCGGGAGGCCGGCGAGGAGCGCAGCGGCGAACGAGAGGAAGCGACGGCGGCGAAGACGGTGGAGTGATCCTTCCAATCCCATATCGCCCATACGCGACTTCTCCCACCCTGTAGAATCCTGGCCCGTGTCCAGGATCCACCTCCTCCCCGACCACCTGGTCAGCCAGATCGCCGCTGGCGAGGTCGTCGAGCGCCCGGCGTCCGTGGTCAAGGAGCTGGTGGAGAATTCGCTCGACGCCGGGGCAGGGATCGTGGAGGTCCAGCTCGAAGGGGGTGGCAAGGCGCGGATTTCCGTAGCGGACGACGGGGTGGGCATGGGGCGGGACGACGCCCTGCTCGCCTTCGACCGCCACGCCACGAGCAAGATCGCGAGCTTCGAGGACCTGGAGCGGGTGGCGACCCTGGGTTTCCGGGGCGAAGCGCTGGCCACGATCGCGGCGGTCGCCCGGGTGGAGCTGACGACCGCCGAGCAGCCGGGGGACGGCCACCGGGTGGCGATCGAGGGGGGGCGGGTGCGGGTGGCAGAGCCGTTCTCCCGGCCCCGGGGCACCACGATCGACGTCCGCTCCCTTTTCTTCAACGTGCCGGCCCGGCGCAAGTTCCTGAAGGCCGTCCAGACCGAGTTGCGGCGCTGCCTGGAGGTGGTGCAGGGGTACGCCCTCGCCCGGCCGGACGTGCAGTTCCAGGTGTTCCACGAAGGCCGCGAGCTGCTGGACGCCCTCGCGGCCCCCGGCGAGAGCGGCCCCCTGGAGCGGATCGGGCAGATCTTCGGAAGCGAGCTTGCGGGAGACCTCGTGGCGATTCCCGAGGAGGGTGAACGGGAAGGCGAGGCGATCCGCGGTTTCGTGGGGACTCCAGAGACCTCCCGGGGCCGGCGCCAGTTCGTCTACGTGAACCGCCGGCTGGTGCGCGATCGGGCCGTGCTCGCCATGTTCTACCGCGCCGTGCGGGAGGAGTGGAGGAGCGAGGATTTCCCGTCCCTCTTCCTCTTCCTGGACATCGCGCCGGAGGACGTGGACGTCAACGTCCATCCCCAGAAGGCGGAGGTCCGCTTCCGCGATCCCGGTCTGCTCGACCGGATCTACGACGCCCTGCGCCGGGCCCTGGAGCGCGCCCGCGGGGAGGAGCCTGCGCCCCTGCGCTCTCCGACAGCCGAGCCGTACGTGCCCTTCGCCTGGCAGGGGCTCGGGGAGAAGGTGCGGGTCTCCGGCGTCTGGAATCCCCAGGAGCGGCCGGAGGCCGGAAGGACGGAGACGTTTGAGCCTCCCGCCGCGGCGCCGTCCTCCCGGCTGGCGACCCCGTCCTACTCGCCCATGGAGCGGCCGATCGTGCCCCTTTCCGGGCGCTCGGGCGAGGCGCGCCCTTTCCGGCTCCTCGGGCAGTACAAGGGGACGCTCATCCTCCTCGAAGGGCCGGACGGCCTGTATCTGATCGACCAGCACGTGGCCCACGAGCGCATCCTCTACGAGCGCCTACGCCGGTCTCTGGCTTCCGAGCGTGCACGGGTGCAGAACCTGCTCACGCCGGTTCTCCTGGAGCTCGGCCCCGCCGAGCGCCTGCGCCTGATCGAGCTCGCTCCCGGCCTGGACGAGCACGGCTTCGGAGTGGCGCCCCTCTCGGGCAATACCCTGGCGCTCACCGCCGTCCCCGCCATCCTCTCCGTTGACGAGGCCGAAAGCCTGGTCCGTGCCCTCGCCTCCGACGGCCATGAGGGAGCGGCGGCCGAGGACCTCCGCCGCCACATCCTCGACTCCCTCGCCGCCAGCATGGCCTGCAAAGCGGCCGTCAAGATGCACCACCCCCTCTCCGCCCCCGAGATGGAGGCCCTCGTCGCCGAGCTGTTCGCGGCCGAGCAGCCCTACGCCTGCCCCCACGGGAGGCCGATCGTGCTGCAGATGACGGATTCGGATCTGGAGCGGCGGTTCGGGCGGCGTTAGAGACACTGCTACCATTGCCCTCCATGGTTTTCGGTCGCCGTCCCCTGACGCCTCTCGAAAAGCGTCTCTGCCATCGTTTCAGGAACCCCGATCTCCTGGAGCTCGCCCTCACCCATCGTTCGTACGCCAATGAGCAGGGGGTGCCGGAACATTACGAACGGTTGGAGTTTCTGGGCGATTCGGTCCTGGGGGTGGTGACCGCCGAGTGGCTCTACCATCGCTATCCCGAGCTGCCGGAAGGGGAGCTGTCCAAGCTCAAAGCGCAGCTCGTCAGCCGGACCACCCTGGCGAAGCATGCCGAGGAGTTGAAGCTGGGGGAATCGCTCAAGATCGGGGTGGGAGAAGACCGCTCAGGCGGGCGGACGAAGTCGTCGCTTCTCGCCGACTCCATGGAGGCGATCTTCGGAGCGCTCTACCTGGATGGTGGACTGGAGGTGGCCCGGGCGGCGGTCCTGTCGATGCTGGAGACGGCCGCGACCGACGGTGGGACGCAGCAGCTCCTCGTCACCGACGCCAAGACCCAGCTCCAGGAGGTCGCCCAGGCCCTGGGCTGGGAGCTTCCGGAGTACCGCCTCGCCGGCTCGTCCGGGCCAGACCACAGCACGACCTTCACCGTCGAGTGCTGGCTGACCGGGGAGCTGGCCGGCCGCGGGGAGGGACCGAGCAAGAAGCTGGCGGAGCAGCGGGCCGCCGCCGATGCGCTGTCCAGGTTGCCGGAGCAGGAAGAGAAGTAGAGTACAATCCCGCCCCCATGAGCGAGCCCATACCCGTCACTTCGATTCGTGAGCTGTCCCGCCACATCGGCCAGCAGGTCGAGTTGCGGGGCTGGATCGACAACAAGCGGTCGAGCGGCAAGATCGCCTTTCTGCAGGTGCGCGTCACCGGCGGCGTGGTCCAGGCCGTGGCTGGCCGCAACGACGTCTCCGAGGCCGAGTGGGCCGAGATCGAGCGGGTCACCCAGGAGTCGACCGTCCGGATCAGGGGCACGGTGAAGGAGGACAAGCGCTCGCCCACTGGCGTCGAGATCCAGGCCAACGGGTTCGAGATCCTGTCCCTGACGCAGGATTATCCGATCACTCCCAAGGAGCACGGCACGGCGTTCCTCATGGAGCACCGGCACCTGTGGCTGCGGTCCAGCCGCCAGCGGGCGGCGCTCCGGGTGCGGAGCGAAGTGGAGCAGGCGATCCGCGACTTCTTCTACGAGCGCGAGTTCACGCTGATCGAGTCGCCCATCCTCACCCCTGCCGCGTGCGAGGGGACGTCCACCCTCTTCGAGACCGACTACTTCGGCGATAAGGCCTACCTTTCGCAGTCCGGCCAGCTCTATCTCGAGCCCGCGGCGGCGGCCCTGGGCAAGGTCTATTGCTTCGGACCCACCTTCCGGGCGGAGAAGTCCAAGACACGGCGCCACCTGATGGAGTTCTGGATGGTCGAGCCCGAGGTGGCCTTCCTGGAGTTCGAGGGCCTGTGCGACCTCGCCCAGGAGTTCGTCGGCTACCTGGTCGCCCGCGTCCTCGATCGCTGCAAGCAGGACCTCAAAATCCTGGAGCGGGATACCTCGAAGCTGGAAGCCGTGGTGCCCCCTTTCCCGCGGATCACCTACACCGAGGCGGTGCAGATCCTCAACCGCGAAGGGAACCCCATCCAGTGGGGGGACGACTTCGGCGGCGACGAGGAGACGATCCTCGCCAGCACGTTCGACCGGCCGGTGATGGTCACCAAGTTTCCGGCGTCCTTCAAGGCGTTCTACATGCAGCCCGACCCCGAGAACCCCGACGTGGTGCTCGGTCTCGACCTGCTGGCGCCCGAGGGCTACGGCGAGATCATCGGCGGCAGCCAGAGGATCCACGACCACGACCTGCTCTTGCAGCGCATCCAGGACCACAACCTCCCGGTCGAGGCGTTCCAGTGGTACCTGGACGTCCGCAAGTACGGGGCCTTCCCGCACAGCGGCTTCGGCATGGGGATCGAGCGCTTCGTGGCGTGGATGACGGGATTGACCCACCTCCGCGAGACGATCCCGTACCCGCGGATGCTCTATCGGATCTATCCGTAGCTGAAGCCCACACGCCTCCTCACCTGGGCCTCCCTCGTGGCGATGGTGCTCATCTGGGGCACCACCTGGGCCGCGATCCGTATCGGCCTGCGGGGCATCCCGCCGGTCACCGGCGTGGCCCTCCGCTTCGCCATCGCTTCGATGGCCCTGTTCGCCCTCGTCCGGGTGTTCGGGGTGACGCTGGGCCGGAGCCGGCGCGAGCGGGGCCTGTGGATCTCAAATACGTTCCTCACGTTCGTCATTGCCTATGGCGTCCTCTATTGGGCGGAGCAGTGGGTGCCGTCGGGCCTCGCCGCCGTGCTTTTCGCCACCTTCCCCCTGTTCGTCGCCCTGATCGCGCACTTCGTGCTGCCGGACGAGAGGCTGACCGCGGCGAGCGCCGTGGGCATCCTGATCGGTTTCGCGGGAGTGGCGGTGATCTTCTCGGAAGACTTCCGTGCGCTGGGCGGTCCGAAGGTGGCCCTGGCCGCCGCAGTCATGCTCGTCTGCCCGATCTCGGCGGCCCTGGGCAGCGTGATCGTGAAGCGGTGGGGGGAGGGGATCCACCCGCTCTCCATCTCCGCTGTTCCCATGGGGATGACTGCGCTGGTGATGGGGCCCCTCGCCCTGATGATCGAGGCGGACCGCGCGGTCACCTTCGACACTCCATCGGTCCTCGCCCTTCTCTACTTGGCGCTGATCGGCTCCGCCCTGCCGTTCACCCTCTACTTCTGGCT
>DASQEB010000359.1:0-4952 GCA_035633875.1 Thermoanaerobaculia bacterium | reverse complement strand
AGAGCCTTCTCCAGGTGGCCGAGGGCCTGGGGCAGGTCTCCCTGCGCCGCGGCGATCCGCCCCAACCCCTCCCGCGCCGACCATCTCCCCTCGGCGGACCCGCTCGCCTCCGCGGCCGCGAGGCACCGGCGGAAAGCCTCCCCGGCCTCGGCGAGCCGTCCCTGATCCAGAAGGAGGCGCCCCAGATAGAAGAGATCCTGGACCTCCTCCGTCCGGTCTCCGCTCTCCCGGGCCAGCCGAAGCGCTTCTCGGAAGGCCGCCTCGGCCTCCTCGGGACGTTCCAGGTTCAGATGGCGCGCGATGCCCAGATTGAGCCAGGCGTTGGACAGCGCCGCGAGGTCGCCTGTCTCCTCATAGGCCGTGACCGCCTCCCGGAAGGACACCACGGCGCTCACCGGATCTCCCAGATTGCGGTAGATCACCCCGACATTGACCAGGAGGGCGGCCCGCCGTCGGGGATCGAGGGCGCGGCTTTCCGCCGCCAGCTTTCGATAGAGCTGGAGCGCCTCGCGGTAGGCGCCCACCTTTTCCATCACTACGCCCTGGTTGACCCGGGCGATCTCCTCCTGCTCGGCCGCCCAGGGCTCGTCGCGGTACCGCTTCGCGATCTCAGCAGCCTCGGTGTAGAGCCGCATCGCCCGGGAGTATCGGCCCCGGGAAAGAGCGAGAGCCCCGAGGTTCCCAAGCGTGATCGCCACCGCTTCGGAGTCCCCAAGCCTGCGGCTGATGCCGAGGGACTCGAGGAAGCGCTCCTCCGCCTCCTCGGGCCGCCCCAGGGACTGGAGCACCAGCCCCAGGTTGTCGAGGGTCTCGGCGATGGATACGGCGTCTCCCCCCGTCCGGCGCAGGCGGAGAGCCTTCTCGCACTCCGGGAGCGCCGCCCGGAGATCCCCCAGGTCCATCCGGATCACACAGGCGTTGTTGAGCGCCGTGGCCGCGACGGCGAGGTCCGAGGTCGCGGTCGAGCGGGCAACGGTTTCGTACGCCCGGAGTGCCTCCGGGAGCCGCCCGGCGGCGTGGAGCTCGAACGCCTCCTCGATGGACTGCCCGGCGAGCGGGGCGGCGAGGAGGGCCAAGGCGGAGAGACCCGCCATGAAGAAAGTTGTTCCCGGAATGGTGGAGACCTGTCTCATAGGAACGAGGACATGATGGGCGGGGAGCCGACTCCCCGCTCAAACCCAAAGAGACAAAAAAGGAGGCCCCCATGGCTCGTCATCGTTTCTTCTCCCGCCTGACCCTGCTCTCCCTCTCGGCCCTCACCCTCGGAGCCGTCGCCTGCTCGAACTCCAGCCCCACCGAGCCCGGGCTCGACGATCTGGAGCAGCCCGCCGCCGCCGCCTCGTCCCTGACCGCGGTCACCGACGAGAGCCGCGGCCGTGGACGGGGCGGCGACGACCAGGCCGGCGACGACCGGCGCGGCCGGGGCAACGACGACCGCAACGACGACAACCGGGGCCGCCGTGGCCGCGGCAACGACGACCGCAACAACGATAACCGGGGAGGCCGGGGCCGCGGCAACGACAACCGGCCCGACGACCGCCCCCGCGCCGGCATCGAGTTCGAGGCCGCGGTGACCGCGGTCAACGGCCAGACCCTGGTCCTGGCGAACGGCACCCGGGTCATTGTCAACGGCCAGACCCAGTGGAGCAACCGGGGCGACCTCTTCACCCTCTCCCAGGTGGCCGGCTCGGTGGCGGCCGGAGACCCGGTCCGCGCCGAGGGCCGGGGGGACCGCCAGGCCGACGGCGCCATCGTGGCCCGGACGCTCAAGGTGGAGGTCGACGACTAGGACCTCGTCCTCCTCGAAGAGACGGCTTGGAGGGGCGGCCCCGCCGGGCCGCCCCTCTCCATTTCTGTCACGCGATCGCCTCCTCCCGTACTTCTCCAAGTAGAGACGTTCTTTGATCTCTGACGCCTTCGCTTGGAGCCTCTCGAGCCCCTTGCCCGAGAGGAGCCGTCATACAGGGTTGGCATGGAGCCAGCCCTGATCGAGGAGGCACCCATGCGAGCAAGGAACCTTCGTTGGATGACGATGGGAGCGGCGATGGCCGTGCTGCTGGCCGCGGCTCCGGCCCTGGCCCAGAAGCCGGTCAAGGTCGGGCACGAGCTGCCCTACGAAACCGCGACTCCCAAGGACTACCCGCGCGGCGGAGCCGACCGCCCGGTCGTCTGGTCGGAGACGATCGTCTCTCCGGGCGCCACGTTCCTGCGGGTCCACTTCAGCAAGCTGAACCTGCCGGATGGCGACTACGTCAGCGTCGCGAGCCCCGACGGGGCGGAGTACTGGACCTACACCGGCCAGGGGCTGCACGGCAACGGGGAGCAGTGGTCGTTCATCGTCGAGGGGGATACGGCCATCGTCGAGCTCCACGCGGGGAACGAGCCGATCAAGGGGCATGGAGGCCAGTTCGGCCTCTCCATCGACCGCATTGCGCACGGCACCGTCCCCCTGGAGGAAGAGGAGCCGGTCGAGAAAGTCCTCTGCGGCACCGACGGCCGGCAGAACGTGGCCTGCCACTCGATCATCAACACGAGGCCGGTCGCCCGCCTCTCCTACCAGAGCGGCGGCTCGAGCTTCGTCTGCACCGGCTGGCTGGTGGCGGGATCGAACGCCAACACCCTGGTCACCAACAACCACTGCGTCGACACCCAGACCGAGGTCAACACCGTCCAGGCCCGGTTCAACTACCAGACGACCACCTGCACCGGCACGACCCAGGCGACCGCCTCCAACTATGCCGGGGGGACGTTCCTGCGGACCCACGCGGGGCTCGACTACACCCTGTTGACCCTCCAGGGCAACCCCGAGGCGACCTGGGGCGAGTACGTGGCGACCAGCAAGCTCCCGACCCTGGGCATGGCGATCAACTTCCCCCAGCATCCGGGCGGCGGCCTCAAGCGGATCGGCTTCTGGAAGGACTCGGCGTTCAGCCTGCGCTGCGACGTGGCCACGGTCAACGCCTCCTACGGCGGCGCCACCTCCGGCAGCCAGATGGGGTATAGCTGCGACAGCCAGGGCGGTTCCTCCGGCTCCCCGATCATGGATGCGGGGACCGGCCGCATCATCGGCCTCCATCACTTCGGCGGCGTCTCCAGCTCGCAGTGCCTGAACTCCGCGACGCAGATGCGGCAGATCTGCGCGAACGCGGGCTCGCTGTTGAGCTGCGCCACCAACTGAGCCCTGTCGGCCGCCGGTTCCCGCCGGCGGCCTTCCCCTCTGGAAAACTCAGTCTCCGTGTGATCTAAAATGCACCTGCGAATCTCATTTCGCAGCCTTCCAAAGGAGAGACCAGCATGCCAACTCGTTCCCCTGAAGAGAACCAGTCCGCGCCCGAAGTGAAGGACGAGAAGGGGGAGGTCAGCCGGAGGACTTTCCTGCGGTGGGGTGCCATCGCGGGAGCCGGCGCGCCCGTGGCGGGTCTGTTGAACGCTTCCGCGTCCGCGGCGCAGGAGACCCCCGGCCCTCTCAACGAGCCGGCTCAGGAGCTGGTGGAAGCCACCATTGCCGAGCTGCAGGCGGCGATGAACCGGGGGGGCCTCACTGCCCGGATCCTGGTCGACATGTACCTGGAGCGCATCGAGACTCTCGATCAGAGCGGGCCGAGGGTCTTCTCCGTCCTGCAGGTCAACCCGGACGCCCGGCGTATCGCCCGGCAGCTCGACCGGGAGCGCCAGAACCGCGGGATCCGCGGGCCGCTCCACGGCATCCCCATCCTCCTCAAGGACAACATCGACACGGGGGACCGGATGATGACCACGGCCGGCTCCCTCGCCCTGGTGGGCGCGCCCGCTCCGCGGGACGCCACGGTGGCTGCGCGGCTGCGTGCGGCGGGCGCCATCATCCTCGGCAAGGCCAACCTGTCGGAGTGGGCAAACTTCCGGGGCTTCAGCTCCTCCAGCGGCTGGAGCGGCAAGGGGGGGCAGACCAAGAACCCGTACATCCTCGACCGCAACCCCTGCGGCTCGAGCTCGGGCTCGGCCGCGGCCGTCTCGGCGAACTTCGCCGCCGCCGCCCTGGGCACGGAGACCGACGGCTCGATCGTCTGCCCGTCCCACGCCAACGGCGTCGTGGGCATCAAGCCGACCGTGGGCCTCACCAGCCGGGCCGGCGTCATCCCCATCTCCCACACGCAGGACACGGTCGGCCCCCACGGCCGGACGGTGGCGGACGCCGCCGCCGTGCTCGGGGCCCTGGTCGGTGTGGACCCCCGCGACCCGGCCACGCAGGCGAGCGCCGGCCATTTCCATAACGATTACACGCAGTTCCTCGATCCCGACGGGCTCCGGGGCGTGCGCATCGGCGTGCCCCGGGGCGGCGGCTTCTGGGGCTACAGCGAGGAGACGGACGCGGTCGGCGAGGCGGCCCTCGAAGCCATGCGGGACGCCGGCGCGGTGATCGTCGACGAGGCCGAGATCCCCACGATCGACGAGCTCAACGCCGATCTCGCCGAGATCATCGTTCTCGTCTACGAGTTCAAGCGGGACCTGAACGCCTATCTCGCCACCCGCACGGGCGTGCCGGTCCGCACCATGGCGGACGTGATCGAGTTCAATCTCGAGCACGCCGACCGGGAGCTCAAGTGGTTCGGGCAGCAGTGGTTCGAGTTGGCGGAGGCGGAGATCTTCACCGAGGAGGAGTACCTCGCGGCCCTCGAAAGAGGGCACCGGCTCGCCGGCCCGGAGGGCATCGACGCAGCCCTCGCCGAGCACAACGTTCAGGCCCTCGTGGCGCCCACCGGCGCTCCGGCCTGGACCACCGACCTCGTCAACGGCGACCACTTCCTCGGCGCGAGCTCCAGCCCGGCCGCGGTGGCAGGCTATCCGCTCATCAACGTGCCGGCCGGCTTCGTGTTCGGTCTGCCGGTGGGAATGAGCTTCATGGCCGGGGCTTTCAGCGAGCCGACCCTGATCAAGATCGCCTCGGGGTTCGAGCGCGCCACGATGGCCCGGCG
>DASQEB010000358.1:0-3814 GCA_035633875.1 Thermoanaerobaculia bacterium | reverse complement strand
GAGGGCGAGACCATGCTCGGGAACTACAAGGAGGTGGGCGGCGTCATCTTCCCCCACTCCATGGAGCAGAAGGCAGCGGGCATGCCCGGCGGCATGGTGATGACGATCGAAAAGATCGAGGTCAATCCGGACCTCCCCACGGACCGCTTCACCATGCCCAAGGTGGAGAAGCCCGAGGCGGTCAAGCAGTAGCTGTCTCCTGAGGAGGTGTAGGGCGGAGCATCCCCGCAGGCGCTGACCTGGTGTCTGGTCGGGGCGGCCCTCTGTGGCCGCCCTGGGTGGGGGAAGGTCGAAGCAAGCAGGGCGGCCACGGAGGACCGCCCCGACGGCAGGATGCCCCCCTACCTCCCAGACATCATCCATCGCTTTCAAAGGGGAACACCCATGCACCGGAAAACCAAGGCGAATCTCGTCCTGGCTGCCGGGCTGGCCCTGGCCACCCAGCCTGCCGCCCGCGCCCAGGTCGAGATTGATTCCTACACCTTCGGGGGCCTCGAGGCGCGCTCGATCGGTCCGGCCGTGATGAGCGGCCGGATCTCGGCGATCGCGGCCGTGCCCGAGGACCCGCTCACGATCTACGTTGGCGCCGCGAGCGGCGGCGTCTGGACGTCCAAGGACGGCGGCATCACCTGGAAGCCGATCTTCGACGAGCACATCCAGTCGATCGGCGCGATCGCCATCGATCCCCAGAACAGCAAGAATCTCTGGGTCGGCACCGGCGAGTCGTGCACCCGCAACAGCGTGTCGGTCGGCGACGGTCTCTACAAGTCGACCGATGGCGGCGAGAGCTGGCAGCGGGTGGGGCTGGAGGACAGCGAGCGCATCGCCGCGGTCCGGGTCCACCCGAAGGACTCGAACACGGTCTGGGCCTGCGCCACCGGCCACCTCTGGAACAGCAACGAGCAGCGGGGGGTCTACAAGACCACGGACGGCGGCAAGACCTGGAAGAAGACGCTCTCGGTCGACGACGAGACCGGCTGCTCGGACCTGGACGTCGATCCCCAGGACCCGTCCATCCTCTACGCGGGCATGTGGCAGTTCCGGCGCCAGCCGTGGACGTTCAACTCCGGCGGCAAGGGGAGCGGCCTCTACAAGTCGACCGACGGCGGCGAGACCTGGCGCCCCTTGACCAAGGGCCTGCCCGAGGGGGAGAAGGGGCGGATCGCGGTGGCCGTGGCCCCCTCGCGGGCGAGCGTCATCTACGCGCTGGTCGAGGCGAAGAAGACCGCCCTCTACCGCTCGGACGACGTGGGGGAAAGCTGGCGGGAGGTCAACTCCTCGTTCAACATCCAGGCGCGGCCGTTCTACTTCTCGCACCTGGAGGTGGACCCCACGGACTTCAACACGGTCTACAAGCCGGGCCTCACGCTGACGGTGAGCACCGACGGCGGCAAGTCGTTCAACAACAGCATGTTCAGCGGCTTCGGCGGCGGCGTCCACAGCGACCACCACGCCCTCTGGATCAACCCGAACAACCCCCACGAGCTGATCCTGGGCACGGACGGTGGCGTCTACATGTCCTACGACAAGGGCAACAAGTGGCGCCACGTCAAGGCGCTGCCGGTCTCGCAGTTTTACCGGATCAGCTACGACATGGAGTGGCCGTACAACGTCTACGGCGGCCTCCAGGACAACGGCTCGTGGGCCGGCCCCTCCCGGGGGACCGCGGGAATCCAGAACCGCCACTGGCGCAACATCGGCATGGGCGACGGCTTCTACGCCTTCCGCGCGCCGGACGACCCGGATCTGGTGTTCGTCGAGTACCAGGGCGGCGAGATCTCCCGCCTGCGCCTGTCGACCGGCGAGAACAAGCAGATCAAGCCCCTTCCGGGCAAGGGCGAGCCGAGCTACCGGTTCAACTGGAACACGCCCATCCACCTCTCCGCCAGCGAGCCGGGGACGATGTACCTCGGTTCCCAGTTCCTCTTCCGCTCCCGCGATCACGGGGACTCCTGGGAGAAGATCTCGCCGGACCTGACGACGAACGATCCGAAGAAGCAGGAGCAGGAGAAGTCCGGGGGCTTGAGCCCCGACAACACGACGGCGGAGAACCACACGACGATCTACGCCATCGCCGAGTCGCCGAAGAACGCCCGGGTGATCTGGGTGGGGACCGACGACGGCAACGTCCAGATGACCCGCGACGGCGGCAAGACCTGGACGAACGTGGTGGGCAACGTGCCCGGCGTCCCGAAATTCACCTGGGTCTCCGGCGTCGAGGCCTCTCCCCACGACGAGGCCACGGCGTTCGTCACCTTCGACGGGCATGCCCTGGGCGACATGAAGACGTACGTCTACAAGACGGCGGACTTCGGGGCGACCTGGACGCAACTCGGCGGGGACACCCTGAAGGACGCCGGGTACGCCCACGTCGTCCGGCAGGATCCGGCGAACCCCGACCTGCTCTTCGTGGGCACGGAGCTGGGCCTGTACGTGTCGGTCGACGGCGGCGCCCGCTGGGCCCGGTTCACCGGCAAGCTCCCCAGGGTGGCGGTGCGGGACTTGGCCATCCACCCCCGGGAGTCGGACCTGATCGTGGCCACCCACGGCCGCGGGGTCTTCATCGTGGACGACATCACGCCGCTGCGCAAGCTCACCCGCGAGGCCCTGGAGGCCGACGTGGTGATGCTCGACGCCCGGCCATCCCCCATGGTCATTCCGGCCGCCGTGCAGGACTTCCCCGGGGACGACGAGTTCGTGGGGCTGAACCCGGAGGAGGCCGGCATCATCACGTACTACCTGAAGAAGCGGCACGTGATCGGCGACCTCAAGGTCGAGGTGTTCGACGACAAGGGCGAGAAGATCGCCGACCTGCCGAGCGGCAAGCGGCGCGGCATCAACCGGGTCGCCTGGCCGATGCGGCTCAAGGCCCCCAAGGTCCCGGTGTCGGAGTCGATGGTCCTGCCGTTCGCGTTCTTCGGCCCCCGGGTGCCGGCCGGCACCTACACGGTCAAGCTCACCCAGGGGGAGAAGACCTACAGCCAGCAGATCCAGCTCGTGCCGGACCCGCGCTCGAAGCACACGGCGGAGGACCGCGCGCTCCAGCAGCAGACGGCGATGACCCTGTATGAAATGCTGGGACGGCTGGCCTACATCTCCGACAGTGCGGTCTCGATCAAGGACCAGGCGGCCAAGCGGGCCGAGGCCCTCCCCAAGGGGGACCGCCTCCGCGGCCGTCTGGAGGCACTGGTTAAGACCGTGGAGAGCTTCGCGGGCACGCTGGCGGTCCAGGGCGAGGGAGGGGGGGTGTTCGCCGCGAGCGACGACCTGCTGCGCGAGAGGCTGGGCGCGCTTTACGGCGGCGTGAACGGCTACGAGGGCCGGCCGAGCAAGTCGCAGCTCGACCAGGTGACGGTCCTCCAGGCCGAGATCGACGAGGCGGCCGCGAAGCTCGAATCCATCCAGACGGGCGACCTGGCCGCGGTCAACCGCGAGTTGGAGAAGCGCAAGCTGGAGCCGATCCGGGTGAAGACCCGCGAGGAGTGGGAGAAGGAGGAGGGCAAGCGGGCGGCGGTCTTGCCGGCGTGGGTGCCGGTGGCGCGGCCGTTCTTCTAGGACCTCACCCCCTGTCCCCCTCTCTCGTCGCCCTCCCCCCGACCGGGAGAGGGGGGACCCATGCCGGCGGCACTGCCAGACTCGAGCGACGGTGGCCTGATTGCGTCCTATTGCAGATTCCCTGAAGTGACGGCCTCACTCCACGGCACCACCTCCCAGGCCACCGTCCCCCCTCTCCCGGGGGAAGGGAGGGCGATGGGAGAGGAAGACAGGGGTGAGGTCAAAACAAAACGGGAGGCGCCCTTCGGGGTCGCCTCCC
>DASQEB010000357.1:0-12506 GCA_035633875.1 Thermoanaerobaculia bacterium | reverse complement strand
GAGAGCATCGACGAGGGCGAGGTGGTCCGCACGGCCAAGGGCTCGACGGCCCTGCTGCGCATGGCGGACGGCTCGACGATCGAGATGGCCGAGCGGGCGAGCTTCGTCCTCGACGCCAGCCGCAAGGGCAACACCATCGAGCTGGAGCGCGGCAAGGTCATCGTCCGGGCCGCCAAGCAGCGCCAGCGCCACCTGTTCGTCGAGACCCGGGACGCCCTGGTCTCGGTGACCGGCACCATCTTCTCCGTCAACAACGGCACCAAGGGCACCCGCGTGTCCGTGGTCGAGGGCGAGGTCCGGGTCAAGCAGGCCCGCAAGGACTCGATCCTCCATCCGGGCAACCAGGTGGCGACCCACCCGAGCGTGCAGCCGGTGTCGGTCAAGCAGGAGATCGCCTGGAGCCGCAACGCGGCCGAGTACCAGCAGCTCCTCGCCGAGCTGACCGCCTTGGGCCAGGAGATCGACGCCCGCGTCGAGCGGCCGGGCCTGCGGTCTTCCACCCGCCTGCTCGACCTCACCCCGGCCGGCACGATGATCTACATTGCCCTGCCGAACCTGGCGGCGAGCCTGTCCGAAACGCACCAGATCCTCGACCAGCGGATCGCCGAGAGCCCGACCCTCGCCAAGTGGTGGAAGGACTCTCTCGGCTCCACGGGCAACGAGGGGAAGTTCCGCGAAATCATCCAGAAGATCGGCGACCTGGGGGCCAACCTCGGTCCCGAGATGGTGGTGGCCGTGGGCGGCGAGGGTGAGGCCGAGGAGCCCGTCTTCCTGGCCGAGGTGACCAATGCGGCCGCCTTCCGCGCCAGCCTGGAGCGGGAGATCGCCGAGATCAACGGCCGCGAGGGCAAGGACGATCTGCGGATCGTGGACGACCCGGCGACCGCCACCGACACCGAGGGTCTTCTCCTCTGGATCGGCGACGGCCTGTTCGTGGCCACCCCCAGCGCGGCGCGCCTCCAGCAGGTGGCGGCGATCGCGGCCGGCGGAGCCAACCCGTTCACCGGCACGGTCTTCCACGGCCGCATCGCCCAGGACTATCAGGACGGAGCCGGCTGGCTGTTCGCGGCCGACTTGAACACCCTGATCACCAAGGAGCGGTCCGAGGAGACCGAGGAGGAGCGGCAGGAAGCCGAGCGCCTCGGCATCCTCGACATGGAGCACTTCATCGTCAATCGCCGGGAGATCGACGGCCGGGCCGAGACGCGTGCGGCCCTGACCTTCGACCAGCCGCGGCGGGGTGTCGCCTCCTGGCTCGCCGCCCCGGCGCCCATGGGGACCCTCTCCTTCTTCACGCCGGACGCGAACCTTGTGGGCGCGTTCGTCGTAAAGAACCCTGTGAGCATCGTGGACGAGCTGCTGGCCATCAACCCCGAGTTCGGCGCCGAGATGGAAAAGATCCGGCGCGAGCACGGCATCGACCTCCGCAACGACCTGGCTGCGGCCTACGGCGGCGAGGTGGCCATGGCCGTGGACGGCCCGGTCCTGCCCGAGCCCTCCTGGAAGCTGGTGGCCGAGGTCTACGACCCGGCGCGCCTTCAGCAGACGTTCGAGAAGGTCGTGGCCCACATCAACGACGAGTTGCGCAACAACGGCCAGGGCCAGCAGGTCCGGCTCGTGGAAGAAGGTGCCGGCGGACGGACGTACTACTCGATCCAGTCGACCGAGCCCAAGTTCGCGTTCTACTGGGTCTACGAGGACGGCTACATCGTGATCGGCCCGAGCCGGGCGCTCCTCGAGCGGGCGATCCAGAGCCGGGAGTCGGGCGTCACCATCGCCTCCACGGCCAAGTTCCGCGACCTCCTGGGTCCGGACGGCCAGGTGAACGTCTCGGCCCTCGTCTACCAGAACCTCGCGCCGCTCGCCGAGTCGGCGTCCAAATTCATCCCCGGCGGCAACGGTCAAGGCGGGGGCGCCCGCGGTCCCGAGGCGATCAAGAACTTCCTCCTCAGCCAGGGCCCCACGCTGTACTACGCCTACGCCGAAACCGACCGCATCGTCTTCGCCGGCAGCAACCAGAATCCCCTGGGGCTCAACCTCGGCACGCTCGCCGGGTTCGGCAGCCTCGTGGGCGCGATGGGTGAAGGCCACGCGGAGGCTTACGAAGAGCTGGAGGCCCGGTAGTCCCCCGGGCCCTGGAGTGAGAGAGACGGCCATGAACGAGAATCAACCGATCGTCGAGCTCCAGGGCCTGGAGGTCCGGTTCGGGGGGCGTCCCATCCTGCAAGGATTGAACGCCTCCCTCTCCGGCCGCTGCATCGGCCTCCTGGGACCGAACGGAGCGGGCAAGACCACGCTCCTCCACACCCTTCTCGGGTTCCACCCCCCGTCCGCGGGGACCGCCCGCGTCTTCGGTCACGACATCAAGACCGAAACGCGGGCCATCCGTGGGCTCATGGGCTACATGCCCGAGAGCGACGCGTTCATCAACGGCATGACCGGCGTCCGGTTCGTGCGCATGATGGGCGAGCTCTCGGGCCTCCCCTCCGAGCGCGCCCTGGAGCGCGCCCATGAAACATTGTTCTACGTCGGACTGGGCGAGGCGCGCTACCGCAAGGTGGAGACCTACTCCCTCGGCATGAAGCAGATGGCCAAGCTCGCCCAGGCCTTGATCCACGGGCCCCGGCTCCTCTTCCTGGACGAGCCGACCAACGGGCTCGACCCGGACGCCCGCGAGCGCATGCTCCGGCTGGTCAAGGACATCCGCGACACCGGCGAGGTCAACATCATCCTCTCCTCCCACCTCCTGCGCGACGTCGAGGAGTGCTGCGAGGAGGTCCTGATCCTCAAGCAGGGCCGGATCGCCAGCTACTGCAATCTCGAAGCCGAGCGCCGGGCCAACCGCAAATTCCTCGATCTCGAGGTCCGCGGGGGCGACGACGCCTCCTTCGCCGCCGCCGTCGAAGCCCTCGGCGTCGAAATGGCGAGGGATTCCAAGCAGCGCATGAAGATCGTGCTGCCGGAGGGCGTCGAGATCCGCGACCTCTACCGGCTCGCCGCCGAGCGGCAGGTCCAGATCCGCCGGCTCGACTTTAAAAAGGATTCCTTGCAGGACATCTTCCTCAAGGCGATGGAGACGGAGGTCCGCGACCATGGCCGTGTATGAGCGCAACTTCGGAACGTACCGGGGGGAGCTGACCCCCGCCCGGTCGCGCTTCCTCATCATCCCCCGCTACGCCTACCGGGACGTGTTCCAGAGCCGGTTGTTCGTGGCGTTCTTCACCCTCTGCTTCGCCCTGCCGTTCGCCGGGCTGCTGATCATCTATCTGCACCACAACATTGCGGCGCTCAACATGTTCAACCTGCCGCTCGCGGAGCTCAAGGAAGCGCTGCCCATCGACGCCCGCTTCTTCCGCTTCGGGCTCGAACGCCAGGCCGACCTCTGCTTCGTCCTGGCCCTCCTCGTGGGCCCGGCCCTGGTGGCTCCCGACCTGCGCAACAACGGGCTCGCCCTCTACCTCTCGCGCCCCTTCACGCGGACCGAGTACGTGGTGGGCAAGATGTCCGTCCTGATGATCCTCATGTCCGCCATCACCTGGATCCCCGGCCTGCTCCTCTTCTTCTTCCAGGGATACCTCGAAGGAGCCGGCTGGATCGCCGACAACATCCGGATCGCCTGGGCGATCTTCGCCGCGAGCTGGATCTGGATCCTCGTGCTCTCGCTGATCGCCCTTGCCATCTCGGCCTTGGTGAAGTGGAAGCCGGTGGCGCGGATCTCCATGCTGATCGTCTTCTTCGTCCTGTTCGGCTTCGCCCAGGCGCTCAACGAGGCCCTCGACCTGGAGCCCCGGTGGGGCCTGATGCTCTCCGTGTGGACCGCGACGCAGAACGTCTGGGCCTCCCTTTTCGGGCTGGATGTGATGGATGAGTCCCTCGTCCTCCCCCTCGGGGCTGCCTGGACGACGCTCGCCGCCGCCGCCCTGCTCTGCCTCTGGCTCCTCTCCCGCCGCATCCGGGCGTACGAGGTGGTGCGATGATCGCCGAAACCCTTGCCGCAAGGCCGGCTCCCCCCAACGGCCGGGTCAGTTTCGAGAACGTCTCCAAGTTCTACGGCGACGTCCTGGGGGTCAACCGGGTCAACCTGTCGATCCCGCCGGGGATCACCGGCCTCGTGGGGCCGAACGGCTCCGGCAAGACGACCCTGATGAACCTGATGGTGGGGCTCATCCAGCCCTCCCGGGGGAGGATCAACGTCCTGGGGATGGATGCGAGCCACCCGGAGGAGCTCTTCCACCACGTTGGCTACGCCACCCAGTACGACTCCTTCCCGCCGGGGCTCAACGGCTACCAGTTCATCGAGTCCTACCTGCGGGTCCACGGCTTCTCCGCCAAGGAGGCCGACACCCTCACCTGGAAGGCCCTGGAACGGGTCGGCCTCGTCGACGCGGCGAAAAAGAAGGTGGCCGCCTACAGCAAGGGCATGCGCCAGCGCGTGCGCCTCGCCCAGGCCATCTCCCACGAGCCGTCCGTCCTGGTGCTGGACGAGCCCCTCAACGGCCTCGACCCCATGGCCCGCGCCGAGGTCATCGGCCTCTTCCGCGAGCTGGCGGACGGCGGGCTCCACGTCATCGTCTCCAGCCACATCCTCCACGAGGTGGACCTGATCTCGGACCAGGTCGTCCTGATCAACGGCGGCTACATCATCGCCGAGGGGGACATCGGCGAGGTGCGGGACGAGATGGAAGAGGAGCACCCCGTCCAGGTCCTCGTCCGCTGCGACCGGCCCTCGCTCCTGGCCTCCCGGGTCTTCGAGCAGGATCACGTGGTCGAGGCGCGGATCGTCGACGACGGCGGCGGCCTCCTCGTCCGCACCCGGGACGCCGATCGCTTCCACCTCGTCCTGAATGAGATAATTCTCGACAGCGGTCTCGCGGTCGAAGCAGTGGCGCCAGCCGACGCCGACGTCAACGCCGTCTATCAGTACCTCATCGGCTCCAACGGAGAGAAATCATGAGCGAGATCGCGAGCGCAGCCATGCCTGCCCGGACCAGCCTGCCCTGGAACCAATGGGGTCGTCAGATCCTGGCGATCATGCGCCTCGACTTCCGCAAGGGCTTCCGGCGCTCCTGGGGTCTCGTCCTGCTGGCCCTGGCGCCGGTGTTCATCATGACCCTGCGCGCGGTAATCCCGCCCGCCGTCGCGGACCCGAGCGACATCTCCGACGCCACCACCTTCTATGCCGGCCTCTATCAGGCCTTCATCCTGCGGATCGTCATCTTCCTGGCCTGCGTCTCCATCTTCGGGGGCCTGATCCGCCGGGAGACGCTCGACCGGAGCCTCCACTACTACTTCCTCTCGCCGATCCGGCGGGAGCTCCTGGTGGCCGCCAAGTTCCTGACCGGCCTCCTCGTCTCCTTCCTCCTGTTCGGCCTCTCGACGGTGGTCAACTTCATCCTGGCCTATGTGCCCCACGAGAGCGCGGGGGTCCGCCAGTTCTTCTTCGGCGGCCCGGGCTTCGGCCACCTGGCGGCCTACCTCCTGGTGACCTTCCTCGCCTGCGTCGGCTACGGTGCCGTCTTCCTCTTCTTCGGCTTCTTCTTCAAGAGCCCCGCCATCCCCGCCCTCGCCGTCTTCGGCTGGGAGTCCATCCACTTCCTCCTGCCGCCCCTTCTGAAGAAGGCGAGCGTCATCCACTACCTCCAGTCCCTGTGCCCGGTGCCCGTGTCCGAGGGACCGTTCGCGATGCTGGCGGACGCGCCCAACCCGTGGTTCGCCGTTCCGGGGCTGCTGATCTTCGCGGCGTTGATGATCTTCGTGTCGGCGATGAAGATCCGGCGGATGGAGATTACGTACGAGGAGGAGTAGGGGGAGCCCGGCCCAACGGGCCGGCAGAGCAGAGCCCAGGGCTGAGGCCACAGGCCGATGCCCTGGGTCAGGAGAGACATCAAACCCCGCGGCCTGAAAGGTCGCGAGAGCCTTCAATCCCAGACATAGCGCTCATCAAACTCGACCTCATAAGCCTTGAAAAACGCACGGAGCTCCTCGTGGAACGACTTGACCCGGTGATGCTCGCGTTGGTTGCGGATGTAGGCCCGAACGTCGTCGACTTGCGATTGGCTCACCGAGAAGGCCCCGAATCCCGCCTGCCAGAAGAAGCTCGCGAACTGCGGCCCCTGGCTGCGAAGCCAGTCGTTCGAGCTTTTCTTGAGATGGCCGACAACGTCGCTCAGTGCCTCCGTCCGTGCCAGGAGAAACAGAGCGTGAACATGATCAGGCTCGGTGTTGATTTCGATCGCGGGACAGCCGAGGCCCTTGAACGTGCCGCCCATGTAGGCATGGAGGTCGGAGCGAATCTCGTCGGGAAGGACTCGCTCGCGGTCCTTCGTCGAGAAGATGAGATGAACGTAGATTTTGGAGAGGGATTGAGCCATGGCCGGTGACTCGAGCACCGATCTGCCCATCTGTCAAGGCGGGCTCTCGCGACCTTTCAGGCCGCGGGGATGTCGCGCTTGGCTACTACCCAGGGCATGGCCTTCGGCCTCAGCCCTGGGCTCCGTTCTCCCGGCCCGTTGGGCCGGTGGCCGACCACGTCTGAGGCAAAGTCAGCGCCGATTGGGATTCGGGAGGGCCACGAGATCAGCGCTCGTGGAGATCGTCTCGGGAGGACGGGGGCGGCCGAGGTGGACGGAGGGTTGATCCAGGAGAGACTGGATGCGCTCCCAGGCCGCTAGCCGTCGGAACAACTGCGCCAGAAGTCTTGGGCTATGTCGGGCAGGTGCTCTTCCCCTCACAGGCACTGGCGCAGGTTGTTGACCTTATCGATGCAGGGCTGTTGTTGGTGTCGAAAATGGCTCGGCGTTTAGCTTCAGTCCCCGCACCAAGCTCGACCCGATCATGTGGACTGGAGCCGCGCGAAGCCCACGAGATTCCCACGGCTCAAACCAAAGACGCAGACGTCACGGACTGCGGAGAATAAGACGCCGCGCTAGGGGCGGTAGGCACTGCCGCGAGGCAGAACCCGGCGAACCAGTATCTCCTTGTCTCCTTCTGGTGAGAACAGCACACGCCAGTCGCCTACACGCAATCTGAGAATGCCGCTCTTATCGCCGTGAAGACGTCTGATGTCTCCATGTGCGGTATCTGCAAAAGCCTCAACAGCAACCACGATCCGTCGACGCAGACCAGAATCAAGGCGCGCCATATCTTTCAGAGCGCGATCTGTCCAGCGAACTTGAAAGCTCAAGATTCACCGAGGAGGCGCCGCCGGGCCTCCGAATGAGAGACCACAAGCCCCGCTGCCAGGTCGCGTTCCGCCTCAGCCAGGGCTTCCTCCTCCTCCGGAGTCAGGGGCTCGTCGTCGAGCGGGGCGTTCTCCAGCGACCAGGGGCCGCCCGCAGGAGCCCCTTCTTTGTCGAGAGACTCGAGGAAGCGAAGGGCCACAGGGAGCTCGCCGTCGGGGAGAGTGTCAATCAGAGCGTGCAATCGTTCCCGTTGCGTCATAACCATACTTTATCGCGAATCCAGGTCTCGGGCAACCACCTCCTGGGAGCCAGTCCTATATCCGGCTTCCGGTGGTGTCTCCTCGACTCGGCGTGTCCATCCGACGCCAACGCAGAATCTGCGATGCTCCCTGGATCAGCCTCCGCAGGGGGGCGACATTTGAAGAGCCCGGCGGCGTGAGCCCCGGGAAGGAGGCCCCACCCCCATTTTTAGAGCCCCTGCAGGGGGCGAGACCCAACATCTCGGCGTCTGGTGTCGCCCCCTACGGGGGCTCTGACATGGATGGGGTGCTCCCGTTCCCCGGGGCTCACGCCGCCGGGCTCTTCAGATGCCGCCCCCTGCGGGGGCTCGGTTCTCGGAATCGATCCCGCTGTGACAGACTCCCAAAGCCAGGGCTCCGATCCCCGCCTGTGTTACCGTTTCCCGCTATGGATCTCCACCGCCTCGCCGAGGAACGGAGCGTCGCGTATCACCGCGCCATCGCCGAGAAGCTGCGGCACCAGCCGGAGGTCCTCGAGAAGGCGCGCCGGCGCGTCCAGGAGTGGATGGCCTCCGACGTCTCCACGATCGCGGCCTTCCTCGTCGAACGCAGCGAGCTCGCGGACGAGTTGCGCCAGTCAACCCCGTTTGCCGGCGCCCTCGATCCCCGGGAGCGCTGGAGGATCTGGCGCGAGACCCGGGACCGATTCTCCGAACAGCCATGACGCGGGAACAACTGGAGCACCTCATCCGCGCCGCGGGAAACATCACCGCCGAGGACGAGATCGTCGTCATCGGCAGTCAGGCCGTCCTGGGACAGTTCCCGGATGCCCCCGCGTCGATGCGGGTCTCCATGGAGGCGGACCTCTTTCCGCTCCATCACCCCGAGCGTGCCGACGTGATCGACGGCAGCATCGGCGAGTTGTCTCCGTTCCACGAGACATTCGGCTACTACGCCCAGGGGGTCAGCGAGGCGACCGGCCTGGCCACCGTGGAGGTGGAATTGGCAATCCGGGAGAACGCCCGCGCCGCGATTCAAAGAGCCTTTCAGAACTGAGACGATGCCCCAGCACCTCTACGTCGCGTCACTTCATCTAGGGAGGCTCCTCAAACCTTCCGGTACGCGGCCTCGTGGTGCGGTTTGCCTTTCTCGGCGACCTCGACCAGTCCCCAGCCGACCATCTTGCGCAGGGCGTTCGAGGCCATCCGGAAGCTCACCGGCTTCGGCAGCAGCTTGGGGAAGCGCCGGTTCGCCTCCTCGGCCAGCCAGGACGGCCAGATGACCGTGCCGACGGGGATCTCCTCGACCATCCTTTCCAGGAGGCGGGTCCGCACGGGCGGCTTGCCGGGAGGCGGCTCCTCCTCTTGCTTCTCCGGTTCCGGGACGGTGGCGAGAGCGCGGGCCGCGAGGTCGGCCGCCGTTTCGGCCGTGGCCTTGAAGGCTTCGTAGTTCTGCGTCACGCGCTCGTATTCCGCGGCGTGGTGCGCGCGCTGCTCGCGATGGAACGCCTCCTGCTCGGCATGCCAGTTCTCCCGCTCTTTGTGCTGCGCCCGCTGCGCCTCCAGGCTCGCCAGGATCTTCGACACCGACAGGTCCGTGCTCATGTCTCTCTTTCTCCGTGTTCCCGGCCGGGCCACGCGCCGTCAGAGGGGCGCCAGGCTGCCGCCCGCAGGACAGCGGCGCGCAGCAGATCCGGAACGATGTTCAGCCGTGGGGCGAGTCTACGCCAGGACGGGCCGGATGTCCCAAGGCGAGGCGATCTTTCCAGAGACGAGGCGATCTTTCCAGCGACAGGCCGTCTCCCCATCTTTCGCCTCGTCTCCAGAGACATCGCCTCGTCTCTGGAGATTTCGCCTCGTCTGGCGGGCGACGCCTCGTCTCTGGAGACTTCGCCTCGCCTCCAGAGAGATCGCCTCGGATTGCCGGAGACGCCTCGTCTCTACGAATTTCGCCTCGTCTCTGGAGATTTCGCCTCGCCGAGCGGGAGACGCCTCGTCGCTGGAAAGATCGCCTCGTATCCATAGCTTCGCCTCGTCTCCAGGGACATCGCCCCGTCTCTGGAGAGATCGCCTCGTCTCTGCAAACAACGCCTCGTCTCCCGCTCGCTGAACCGTTGAAGGGCAGATCGCCTCGGATTCAGGGCTTCGCACCCGTTTTGGGGAGACCGCGGCGGATCTGGGGAGCGGAGGAGAGGGGTGCGGTTGCAGTCTGACAGAGAAGAGCTATCCGGGCCCCGGCTCGTAGTCCACCAGCGCCGGGGGGACCAGAGAGGGATCCTCCAGGATCCTCAGCATCGCCTCCAGCACGGCGCGCTGCTTCTCAGGCTCCCCCGGCGCATCCAGGGGATAACCGTGCAGGAAGGGGACGAAGAGGGCGCGGGGCGGGCGCACCTTCTCGGCGACCTCCCGCAGGAGTTGGATCGTCACGGTGGCGATCCCCCGCCTCTCCAGCTCCGCCGCCACCAGGCTCACGGCCTGGTTGCACATCGGTCAGACCGGCACCAGGAGGGCGACATCCACATGGTCCTCCACGAGCAGCTCCGCCGCGGCCGGGACCGAATCCCGCATCAGCCGGCCCGGCGCCGTGATCGAGCCCATGAAGGAGAGATGCCGGGGAGCCACCTCACCGATCCGGCGCGTCCGGGCGAGCTCCCGGAGACGGTCCAGGGGAAGGGCCAGGTTCGGGTCCTGCCGCAGGCCGGCATGGTCGAACGCTCCGCTCCGGTGGGTGTCGATCAGGGCGGAGGGGTCCGTGTCCCCGGGGATCACCCGAAAGCTCGTGTCGCCGCCGCGGATCGAGTCGTCGAACGGCTCCTGTCCGGGCAGGACGAACCCGGCGCTGGAAACCAGGACCACCCGGCTCTCCGCAAGAGGCTTGGCGGGAGGGGCCCAGGGGACCGGGTCGATCCGCCGCCAGCGGTAGGCGGTCAGGAACATCCGGACGGGGAGCGAGAGATCCGCGAGGTCAGCCATCGTGCGAGTCTACCGGTTCCCGTTGACTCCGGCGCGGCGTCGAGATACCCTCCAGCAGTTCTATTCCGTTGTCGAAAGCACCGGTTCCGCGGAGCGGGTGGCTGGGGGATCCTGGGTCTCGCGGCCGTCGAGGACGGCTCCGGGGCGGTTTCATCGTGAGCTGGAGCAGCGGAGGAGACCCCAATGAACACTTGTTTCCGGAGATATGAGCCCCGGCCGGGCCGTGGGCTTGTTCGTATCTCCGGGCGGAGCGAATTAACGCCGTGCTCCGGGTTCTGATTCTCGATGACGAGTCGATGGTGGTCGACATGCTGGCGGCCTGCCTGAGCATGCCCGGTCTCCATCTGACGACCTGCCTGGAGACCGAGGCGGCGGAGGCGCTGCTCCGGTGCTCCCGCTTCGACGTCGTGGTCACAGACCTCTCGGTCTCCCGGCTCGGGGGGCTCGACGGCCTGCGGCTGGTGCGGTTCGTCACCGCGAACTTCCCCGACACCGCGGTCTACGTGCTCTCCGGCTACGTGGACCAGCGGGTGCGGGAGCTCTGCGCCGTCTTGGGAGTGACCGCCGTCCTGGAGAAGTCCGAGGGACTGGGACGGCTCCGCAACCTCCTCCTCGAGCGCCGCACCGCTCTGGCGGGAGGGCGCGAGCTCTCCGCGGAGGGCGAGGTGCAGCACGTCGAGCGTCTCGAGGAGTTCATGGCGGCCAACACCATCCACGCGGTCCTCCAGCCTGTGGTCAAGCTGCGGGACGGCGGCGCCCAGTTCGAGGTCTTCGGCGTCGAGAGCCTCGCCCGCGGGCCGGCCGGGTCCCTCCTGGGAAGCCCCGCCCTCTTCCTCGCCTACGCCGCGCAGAAGGAGCTCCTGTTCGACGCGGACATGATCTGCATCCGCGCCGCCCTGGAGCAGGTGCGCCACCTGGGCGTTCCAGTGACGACGTTCCTCAACGTCCAGCCGCGCTCCCTTACCAACCCCGACTTCACGGCGCGGCTCTGCGAGGAGGTTGCCGCCGCGGCGATCGAGGAGAGGAGCATCGTCCTCGAGCTCACCGAGCAGCAGACGATCGTGAATCCCACCGCTTTCGCCGCGACCCTGCAACGTCTGCGGGAGCGCGGCTTCCAGATCGCTCTGGATGATTACGGAGAGGGCTCCTCGAACCTCAACCTGTTCCAGGACCTCCACCCCGACTTCCTCAAGATTTCGGGCACATTCTGCCGCGGGCTCGCCCATGATCCGTTCAAGCAGATCATCGTCCAAAGCACGGCCGAGATGGCCGCCCGCGCCGGCAGCGCCACGGTGATGGAGGCGGTGGAGACCGCCGAGGACGCGGAGATGCTCGGACGTCTGGGAATCGACTATGCCCAGGGGTACTTCTTCCTGAAGCCCCTGCCCGGCCGCGAGCTCGCCCGCTTTCTCCGCTCCGGCATCTCCCACCCGAGCGGGCTGAGCGTGCTTGAGCCCCTCGGCGCCGCCTCGTCCGGTTCCGTTCCGTGATCTCTGCCAGAGCTTGTCCGATGTCTCGACTATGTCACACAAGCTCTGTCTGACACCCTTGGGCTGTCTTCACGATGGATGAACTAATAACAATATATTAATTTTATTCTGATAATTAGTTGCCTGAAAGGGGGGTACGTTCTTGACAAAAATCGGTTAGAGTGTCCCCCTTGGCCGGGGGTGGCGACACCTACAGGCCAGACGCGCGTCTTTCTTTGTTGTCTGTGTCATCTATTTGGGGGAAACCATGGTAGGGTATTTCACAGACCCGCCCCACACCTAAACCTCGTAGCAGTATCTTTATCAACCTTTTTTTCTGGAGGCTCCGGGCCTCCACCATGGGAGAGCTACGCCAATGCATATCCATGAATTTCACCTGAAGTTCGTCTCCTCCACCGAGGAGGGTGGCCTGCTGGCCGCGCTGCGGAGACTGAGCCGGCTGGAGGACCCGCAGGCGATGATGAGTGACGACGACACCATCGCGAACGACTGGATCGTCTGGACAGAGGCCGAGCCCGGCTTGGCCCTGTCTCCGGTCCCGGCGCCCGCCTGAGCAGCGATGCGGTAGGCTCGTCCGCGGGATCATGGCATCGACGGTGCGGGCCAGGTCCCGCGGACGCTTCC
>DASQEB010000356.1:0-13030 GCA_035633875.1 Thermoanaerobaculia bacterium | reverse complement strand
GGCCTCCCGACCGACTGGTTGTGATTGCCGATCCGGGTGGGGAGCGGCTTCACCACCACCTGTATGTGGTTGGCGATCCGGATCGGGAGCGGCCGGACGACCGTCTGGTTGTGATTGGTCCAGCGGATGGGCCGCACGATGGTCTGGTTGTGGTTGGCGATGCGCAGCGGAAGGAGAGGGGGCTGGGAATTCATACGTTTCCTCCTGTCGGCACGGCCTTCGAGGGCCGTGTGGAGAGGAACGCTCGGGGCCGCCGCTTCCCCTCATTCCGGCGGCGGAATCTCGATCAACGACCCGCCGAAAGCTTGAGCTCGCGGAGCTCGGCTAAAGCCAGTTCTCTCTTGAGCTCGTCGAGGCGGGCTTCGTAAGGAGCGAACGCTCCACCCTGTCGCAACTCTTCCGGGAGGCCCTCCAGGTAGGCTGTCAGGTCCTTGATCTCATCACGGAGGCCCTCAGCCTCCCGCTTCGACGCTCTGCTCATCGGAAACCTCCTACGAAGGCCCAGACCCGCCCTTTCGGTCGCCCATCCCGAGCTCGGCCAAACCATTTCGTCCAGTAGCGAATTGCCCCGATCGTGACCTGCTCGTGGTTCGGATCGTCCGCGGGAAGGCAGTAGATGGGATATGCGTCGCAGTGGTACAGATCCTTCATTGCTGGCCCCATCAGTAACCTTACCACGGGCGAATCTGGGCCAGCGCCCTGCAGTTGCTTGGAGGTCATCGGCACTTCCACCGCGAGGTCGATATCTCCCGGATCGGGTTTCGAGGTCGTGAAACTACCGTTCAGGAGCTGACGGGCTCCGGCTTTCAGAGCGTCGTCCAAGAGGGCTTGCCGGTGGCGGTTCCAGCCGTCATAGATCTTGACGCGGCGAGGCGTGTTGTTGACGAACTGCCTCTCGAAATCCTCGGCAGCCGGCCCGTAGTCTCCTGGTGGGAGAAAACCATCTTCATCGAGACTCGGAAGTCTCCGCAAGAGAACGGCGGGAAAGGTGTCGAGATCGAGTCGCATAATTTCTTTCGGAAGTTTACCACATGTCTCCCTCCCGTTATGCCTACCGGCATAGAATTCGATGCTCCATCTCCTCTTCCCATGCCTTAGAATCCCCCACCATGCCCGTCCTCCGCCCTGCCACCCCCGCCGACGTGGAGCCCCTGCTCGGGCTCGTCGAAGCCTTCCATGCCGAGGACGGCTATCCCTTCCGGGAAGAGGAGACGCGGACCAACCTCCTGCGGCTCCTCGACGATCCCCAACTCGGCCGGCTGTGGGTCGTGGAGGATGACGGACACGTGGTCGGCTATGCCCTCCTCGCTCTCGGGTTCAGCCTGGAGTTCCGCGGCCGGGACGCCTTCATCGACGAGCTCTATCTCGCGCCCTCCCACCGTGGCCGCGGCCTGGGCAGGCAGGCCCTCGCCCTGGCCGAAGCCGCCTGCCGGGAGCTCGGCGTCCGGGCGCTCCATCTGGAGGTCGAGCGGGACAACGACGAAGCCCTGGGCCTCTATCGCAAGGCGGGCTTCGTCGATCACGACCGGTATCTGATGACGAAGTGGATCGAGTAGAACGCGTCGGGCGTCTACACCTTGGCCCCGTGCGCGATCAGCAGCTCCACGACCGCGTCCTGCTTCCCCGCCTTCGCGTGCCGGATCAGCGGAATGCCGTGAGGCCCTTTGAGGTGCACGACGCTCGGATCGGCCGCGAGGAAGGCCTTCACGATCTCGATTCTGCCCAGCATGGCGGCGCAGAAGACATCCATGCGGGCTCCTTTCGCGAGAAGATACTCGGCGACCTCGCGGCTCCCCATGTGCGAGGCCCCGCCGAGAGCGGTCTCCCAATCTCCGCCTCCCCAATCCCAGGTGGCGTTGACCAGGGCCGGCTGCTTCTCCAAGAGCTCCTTCGTCTTTTCCAGATTCGCGTGGCCGGCGATGACGAACTCGCGGACCAGCTCGTCGTCGAGGCGCGGCCCCCGGTCGGGGATCTGCGAGGACGGCGACGATTGGCTCTGCAAGGGGGACGGTCCTCCCACGAGGGCACCGGCGGCCATCAGGACTCCTCCTTCCAGGATCGTGCGGCGGGACAGCGTCATGGCTTCTCCTTTCACCGGCCATGATAGAGGGAGCCTGGAACGGGCGCATCTGCCGGCGGGGGTAGGCGGGACCTATGCCGTTCGGCCGATGCGCGATCCCCAGCGGCCGGCTTATGATCGTTCCCATGCCGGCCGTTGCGCGCGAGCACCTGCGGCTCCTGCGGTGGGGAGGACTGGCGGCGTGGCTCATGGTGGGCCTGCCGATCCTCTTTCACTTCTCCACCCACCCGGTGGAGCGGCCGGGGGTGTTCGCGGTGTGGCTCGCGGCGTGGCTGGGGTTCGCCGCGGCGTTCTGGGGGACGGCGGGCGGCGAGGAGCGATCCCGGGCCTTCGATCTGGCGCTCCTGGCGTTCCAGCCGCTGTGCGTGATGGCCCTCGTCCTCACGTTCTGCGACGGCTTCGAGGGAGCGCTTCTGGTCCTCGTGGCGATGCAGCTCGCCTCGCGGGTTTCGCGGCGGACGGGCCTGCTGTGGATCGCCGTCCAGTCCGTGCTCCTCACCGTGGCCATTTCCATCCACTGGTCCCCCCGGCCGGCGCTGCTTCTCGCGCCGCCATACCTGGGTTTCCAGGTCCTCGCCTTCTTCGTCTTCGAGGTGATCGAGCGCGAGGTCCGGGGCCGGGCGGAGCTGGCGGCGGCCAACGCCGAGCTCCGGGCGGCCCGGGAGATCCTGGCCCACGGGAGCCGGGTGGCCGAGCGGCTGCGCATCGCGCGAGAGCTCCACGACGCCGTGGGCCATCACCTCGTGGCCCTGAGCCTCAACCTGGAGGTGGCCTCCCATCGGATCGAGGGCCCGGCGCTGGAGCAGATCCGCATCTCCCAGGGGCTCACCCGGCTCCTGCTCACGGATATCAGCGAGATCGTCGGCACCCTCTCCCGCGAGGAGGGGATCGACCTTCACCGGGCGCTTCAGGCGCTCACGGGCGAGATCCCGCGCCCGCGCATCCATCTGGCCCTCCCGGAGGGGCTGACGGTGAGCGATCCGGAGCTCGCGCACCTCCTTCTGCGCTGCTGTCAGGAGATCGTCACCAACGCGGTGAAGCACGCCGGGGCCGAAAACCTGTGGATCGAGGTCGTGCGCGCGGGGGATTCCATCCAGGTGCGGGCCCGGGACGACGGCCGCGGCGCCGAGGGAATCACGGGTGGACGCGGGCTCGCCGGCATGCGGGACCGCCTGGAGAGCGCGGGCGGGCGGCTGGAGATCGCGACCGGCCCCGGGCAGGGCTTTTCCGTGGCCGCCCTGGTGCCGGAACGGAGGATGGCGTGACCCTCCGCGTGCTGCTGGTCGAGGACGAGACCCTCGTCCGGCACGGCATCCGGAAGCTCCTGGAGCTGGATGCGCGCGTGGAGATCGCCGCCGAGGCGGCCGACGGCGAGGAGGCGCTGCGCCGTATTGAGGAGGTCCGGCCGGACGTGGTGCTCCTCGACCTCCGCCTCCCGCGGCTGGACGGACTCGGCGTCCTCGACGCCCTCCGGGACCGCGCTGCCGCGCCGCCCTGCCTGGTGCTGACCACCTTCGACGACCGCGCCCTCGTCCTCGAAGCCATCCGCAAGGGGGCCCGGGGCTACCTCCGCAAGGACGTCTCCCTGCCCCAACTCGTCGAAGCCATCGAGAAGCTCGCCGCCGGAGGGAGCTATCTCCAGCCTGCCGTCACCGAATCCCTCGCCCGGGGCCTGGAGGCTGCCCGAAGCACTCTCCCGCCCCTGTCGCCTCCCCTCCTCGAGCCCCTCACTCCGCGGGAGACCGAGGTCCTGCGCCTGATGGCCGCCGCCTGCACCAACCGGGAGATCGCCGAGGCGCTCGGCACCGCCGAGGGGACGGTCAAGATCCACGTCTCGAACATCCTTTCGAAGCTCGCCGCCAGGGACCGGACCCAGGCGGTGCTGCGGTCGCTGGAGCTGCGGTTGCTATAGTCCTCGGCCCAACTTCAGCCCTGCAACGCCTGCTCGAGATCCTCGATCAGGTCCTCGGTGGCCTCGATTCCCACGGCGAGGCGGATCAGGCTCTCGGTGATGCCGAGGCGCTGGCGGTCCTCCTCCTCCATTCCGGCGTGGGAGGAGCGGGCGGGCCGGGTGATCAGGGTCTCGACTCCGCCCAGGCTCACCGTCCGGCGCGGCAGCGTCGTCCGCTTGACAAAGCGGGCCGCCGCCTCCCCCCCGCCGTCGAGCTCGAAGCTCAGGGCTCCCCCGAAGCCCGAGAAGAGCTCGCGCGCCCGGCCGTGGTCGGGATGGCTTTCGAGGCCGGGGTAGTTGACGCGCGCGACCCCCGGCGAGGACTCGAGGAACCTCGCGATGCGCAGGGCGCTCTCGTTTTGGTGGCGCACCCGGAGAGCCAGCGTCTTCAAGCCGCGATGGAGCAGGAAACAGGCGTGGGGATCGAGCGAGCCGCCCAGCAGGTCGAGCTTGTGCCGCACCTTCTCGACCAGGTCGCGGCGTCCGATCACGGCTCCCGCCACGATGTCGGAGTGGCCGTTGAGATACTTGGTGCAACTGTGGAGCGACAGGTCGAAGCCCCACTCCGCCGGCCGGAAGTTGACCGGCGATGCGAACGTGTTGTCGATCACCGAGGCCAGACCGTGCTCCCGGGCGAAGCGGGCGACGGCCGCCAGATCCCCCACCTGCAGAAGGGGATTGGACATGGCCTCGACGTAGACGGCCCGGGTGCGCTCCCGCAGGTGCTCCGCCCACGAGCTGGGATCGCCGGCGTCGATGAAGCTGACGGGCACGCCGAGCGCCGGCAGGTCGCGAGTGACGAAGTCGAACGTGCCCCCGTAGAGGCACTCCTGCACGAGCAGGTGGTCGCCCGGGGAGAGCAGTGAAAGAAGCGTAGTGGAGATCGCCGCCATGCCGCTCGCCGTCACCAGGGCCGCCTCCGCGTTCTCCAGGGCCGCCAGCTTGGCGTGGAGCACGGCGTGGTTGGGCGTGTTGTTGAGCCGGATGTACGGGATGTCGTGATAGGCCGGCTCGTCCTGGGTCTCGTAGAGAGTGGACTGGAACACCGGCATCACCAGCGCACCCCCGATCCGGGGCTCGGGCTCTCCGGCGTGGATCAACTTCGTCTCGAGACGGTGTCCCTCTCGCTTCATCGGATCTCCTCGCAAGCCGGCATGGTCCGGGAGGACAGTAGATGGCCGAAACCCGGGAGGTCAAGGACCGGCGATGTCCGCGATCTCCCGGACCGGGCTCGGCCTTTCCCGACTCATACTGTGTCATCCCTCCTTCTCCATTCGTCGTCGCGGCCCTGACGGCCCGCCCGATCGCGGCACTTTGCAACACCGTGCACCCGAAAGGCGACACTCACGATCCACTTCGCAACAAACCAGGCCGCGCACCCCCGTTGACTACCTCGCGAGCGACTTCAAAGACTCTGGTTGCGGCATTCCCCCGTTTGCGGATTCGCCGATCTCCTTGGAATGTCGCAAAGCAAGCTTTCCCAAGTTTGAAATGTCGCAAATTGTCCTTGCATTGCGACCAATCAACTGTTCTTCGCATCAGAAGACGCACTCTTCGCGCCAATTTAAAGCTGTCTTGCGGCATTGCAAGCTCTCATCAATCCTGGGAGAGCGGGGAATGCGCCATTGCAAGGCTGAAACAGAACACGTCAAGGTCTCATTGCGACTGACCAATCTCTCTTTGCAGCAATTCAAGCGGAAAATGCCGCAATGAGAGCTTGCTTTGCGGCATTCCCCGCTTGCCGACAATCCCCTTCGGCAACGGCTGCGTGGATGCGCTCGGGCGCCTGGTCCTTCTTTTTGATGATCTTCAGACCGGTGTTGCCGTTTGCGGCGGCCTGCCCTGCGAAGAGACGTCCCGCCGGTAGTGCCCTTCAGAGGGCAGAGCGATAGCGGACGGGGGGAGGCCTTTGGACGATCCGTCGTTGCGGGTTGGGAACGTCTCTACGCCTGCTTGCTCCCTGCGGATCTGTGGAATGGTGAGGGTTGGCACCCCCAGGTTCAGTGGACCTGGTCGCCCCAGAAGGGATTGAGGAACATCCCCTGGGATTCGAGGGCAGCCAGTTCGTCGCTCACATCGAGCAGGGTCTGCTTGCCCACCGCGCAGGTCTCCAGCGCCAAGCGGAGCATGTCGATCCGGCGGTCGCAGATCTCCAGAAGGCGGGCTTTCAGCCGGCCATCCTGCAAGGTTGCGAGGGTCTGGCGGCGGGCCTCGTCCTTCAGCATGCACTGGTTCAAGATCGATTGGAAGCGCATCTCCTGCTGGACAAACCTCTTGAACAACCGGACCAAATCGTCCCCGGTGGCACCGGGGCTGTCCTGGAGGAAGCCGAGAAACTCGCTCATGTCCTGCCGGAGAATGGTCATATCTCGATCGACTGTGGCGATGTCCTCCTCGCACTCGTCGAGAGCTTCGTTGATCTCACGGAGATCGCGTTCGAGCTCCGGATCCTCTGCGAAGTCGTCCTGAGCCATATGTGGTTTCCTGAAGGCGCGCCGAATGAGATGTCCGAGGAGTGCTTTCGGCGGCTGAGGATACCACGAGATACGCTTCTACGGTACGCCGCACCCGGACGGCGGCCTTATAATCGCCGCGCGAAGCGCTCCCTCCAGGCAGGAGAGAGGGCCCCGACCCGGACCGCGCGCTCGAGGAGGTCGCGGCTTGCGCTGCCGTCCCGATCGAGGTAGAGGCGAACGACGTCGACGACGGTGACGCGATGAGGGTCCTCGCGGATCCGCTCCATGGCGTCTCCAGCCCCGACCTCCCCCTCCTCCAGCACCCGGAGGTAGAAGCCGGGCCGGCCGCTTTCGAGGAAGCGGGGAACGATGTCCTCCCGGCCGAGCTTGATCCCCAGCTTGAAGCAGGGCATGCGCGGCTGGGTGACCACCACCTCGGCCGTGCCGATCCGGAAGCGGTCCCCGATGTGGACCTCGTACTCCTCCCACCCTTCGCTCGTCAGGTTCTCGCCGAACGAGCCCCAGGGCAGGTCGGTCCCGGGGAGCTCTTCGCGCCAGAAGTCGTAGTGCTCGGAAGGATAGGCGTAGACCGCCTTGTCCGGTCCGCCGTGGACGGAAAGGTCCGCCTGGCGGTCGCCGTCCAGGTTGAGCGTCCGCATCCGGACGCGGCCCCCAACGGGGCTCTTGAAGATGCCGGTCAGGACGGTCCGGCCGTCCCACTCCACGGGCCGGGGCTGCCCGACGTTGACGGAGATCACTCGCACGTCTTTTCCTCCTGGCTGGACGATACCGCAGCCCACCCGATCGGCGGCATGGCGTCGGCCGTCCTCTCCTGAACCAGCCTGGTCACCTGGAGAATCTTTTATCGAGCTGACCCGGATGCCGTCGTGATCCTCGAATCTGGCGAAGGTGACCGTCGGCCCCCGCCCGGTGCCGCAATGACGCCCCCCTGTCGTGGCGACCCGCCATCCATGCCGCAATGACTCCCCGGCCGCCGCGTCCTCCGCCCCTGGCGGGATCAGGAACAAGGTACGGCGCTTGCAACACCCTGGCACCGTTTGCGTACGGATATACTCGAAACGGCCGGTCCGCTCGTCGGAAGGACCCCGGCCGGGATTGGTACGATGCTCCAGGAGGCCAAGGTGACGCAAGACCGAGCGACGGGCCGGGACGTGATCGTCGCCATCGCCGAGAACATGCGCCAGGGTCTGGAACCGCTGGTGACCAAGACCCTCGCGCCGAGCCTCTATCAGGTCTACCTCCACAGCGAGGACTACGACCGCCTGCGGACGATCTTCGGGGAGCTCGAAGCCGAGGCGGCTAAGCTCCTCGACGAAGAGTTGGAACGGATGAACCGGGGAGCCTCCCCGGTCTTTGGCCGCCTTCTCAAGCAGTTCCGCAAGGGCAAGGAGGGGAACGGCGAGCCGCAACAGCCGCCCATGCGCTACGTCAGCGCCGAGGGGCGCTGGTACATCCGCTTCCAGGAGGACCCGAACGGAACCCTCGCGCCGGGCGACATCGAGGTGGTCTCGGAGTTCGCCCAGCCCCCCTCCTCCACCTACGGCGCAGGATCGAAGACGCGGCGGATCTCCACCACCCGGCGTCTGGGCTCGACCGACATGGTCACCCGGCAGGAGACGGTGGACTCCCAGGGCGCCCTCGCCCGGATCGCGTTCACGGACAAGCGGGGGCCGCAGACCTATTTCATGACCAAGGGCGAGATCGTGATCGGCCGCGAGGCCCCGGACGTGTGGGTGGACCTCCGCCTGGACACGCTGCCCGACGTGTCCCGGGAGCACGCCCGCCTGCAACGGACGCCGGAGGGGCGGTTCCGCCTCAAGGATCTGAGCAAGCTCGGGACGACCCTGGACGGCAAGCCCATCCCCCGCAGCCTGGAGACGATCCATGGCGAGGTGAAGGACCTGGACCGCTGGGTCGACCTGCCGGACCGCGCCCGGATCGGCCTCGCCGGGGTGGTCGTCCTGGACTTCGAGCGGATCGACCGGCCGTGACCGTGCTCTACTTCGCCCGCCTGGCGTTCCTGGTGGCCCTGGTCCTGCTGGCCGGGGCCGCCGTGTGGCTCTCCACCAAGGAGAGGGGGTAGGTTGCCCGTCTCGAGCGCCCCCCGGGTGGCCGCGGCGTGCGGCTCCGATCCCGGCCGGGAGCGGGAGAACAACGAGGACCGCGTCCTCTTCGAGCCCGACCGCGGGATCTTCGCCGTGATCGACGGCGTGGGCGGCGAGTCCGCCGGCGAGGTGGCGGCCCAGACCGCCCGTGACGTGCTCCGCGCCCGGCTTTCCCGGCGAACCACGGATCTGGGGCAGCTCGTCCGCGAAGGCATCGCGCTCGCCAACAAGCAGATCTACGACCAGGCCCGCCGGGACGAACGGCTGGCCGGCATGTCCTGCGTGCTGACCGTGGCCATGCTGGACGGTGGACACGTGACCGTGGGCCATGTGGGGGACAGCCGCCTCTACGCGCTGCGGCCCGGGGAGATCCGCAAGATCACCCGCGACCACTCCCCCGTGGGCGCCCGCGAGGACGCCGGGGAGATCCCGGAGATCGAGGCCATGCGCCACCCCCGGCGCAACGAGATCTTCCGCGACGTGGGCTCGGCCCCGCACGAGCCGGACGAGGAGGGGTTCATCGACGTCGAGCAGTTCCCCTTCGACCCGGAGAGCGGATTCCTGATCTGCAGCGACGGCCTCTCGGACCTGGTGACCTCGGGCCGGATCCTGGAGCTCGTGGAGGCGTACGCCGACGATCCCCAGGCCGCGGTGGACGAGCTGATCGCCGAGGCGAACGCCGAGGGGGGCAAGGACAACATCTCCGTGGTGCTCGTGCTCGGCGACCGCTTCGCCCGGAGCGTGCGCCGCCGGCCCGCGGCCCCCATCCCCTCCCCCACCGCCCGCTCGCTCGACGAGACAACGGACCGCCCGGCCCCGATGCGGTCCCAGTCGCCGTGGAAGGCCGCGCAGGCCCGGCGCTCTCCGGGAGAGCGGCTGGGGGATGCCCTCCGGAGCCCCTGGATGTTCCTTCTGGTCCTGATCGCCGCGGCCGCCGCAGGGTGGGTCTTCTACCGCGAGCCGCTCCTCCGCCTGGCCTCCCGCTTCGGCCTGGGAGAGCCCGCGGTGGAAGGGACGGTTCTCCGCGTGGGGCTCGGGGACGGCGGCTTCGCCACGATCGGCGCGGCCCTGGCCCAGGCCCGGCCGGGGCAGACGATCGAGGTCGCCCCCGGGGAGTACCGGGAGGCCGTACACCTGAAGGACGGCGTGAGCCTCGTCTCCCCCACGCCGCGGGCGGCCGTGATCCGCCCGCCCGCGGGGAGCGGCCCGGCGATGGCGGCCCAGGGGGTGCAGGACGCCCGCGTCTCCGGCTTCCGGATCGAAGGCGGTGCGAACGCCCCGCTCGCCGTGGGCCTGCGGCTGGTGGACTCAGATGTCGAGATCGAACGGGTGGAGATCTCCGGCGCCGCGACGATGGGGGTCGAGATCGCAGGCCGGGACCGCTCCACGATCCGCTACAGCTCGATCCGCGAGAACCCCGGCGGCGGGGTGTTCGTGGCGGACGAGGCCGCTCCCATGCTCATCCAGAACCTGATCGTCCAGAACGGGACGGCCACGGGTAACCCGAAGCCGGGCATCGAGATCCGGGATACGGCCCGCCCCTCCCTCATCCAGAACCGCATCGAGGGCAACGGCGGGCCGGGCATCCTCCTCGCGACCGACGCCAACGCGGAGGAGTACTTCCTCTTCAACACCTTCGGCGGGCTCCCCCGGGAGCAGGCGATCCAGACGCCGGCCACCGCGCGGCCTCCCGTGACGCCGACGACTCCGCCGACCCGTTCGAGAGGGAGTCGCTAGAAGTGCTGATCCACCAGCAGACCGTCGGCCGTTTCGAGATCCGCGACTTTCTCGGCCGCGGCGCGGTGGGCGACGTCTATCTCGCCTGGGACCCCCAGCGGCAGGAGGAGATCGCTCTCAAGATCGCGCGGGTGAGCAAGACCGATCCGGAGATGCTGGAGGCGGAGCGCAACGGCGTCCACCTCCAGGCGGAGATCAGCCGGGAGGCGCCCCAGGTGGCGGCCATCCACGAGTTGGGGCAGGACGGCGACTTCTTCTGGGTGTCCATGGAGTACGTGGCCGGCGAGGACCTCGCCCAGATCCTTGCCGGAGGCCGGCGCCTGCCCGAAGATCGGGCGGTGGCGATCGCCCTTCAGCTCTGCGACATGCTGGTGACCTGCCACGGCTTCGCCACGGAGATCGGCGGCCGGAAGGCGCTGGGGATCGTCCACGGCGACATCAAGCCGGAGAACATCCGGCTCCAGGACGGAGACCGCGTGCGGGTGCTGGACTTCGGCATCGCCAAGCACCTCTCCCACACCCGCCGCTTCACCGTGAACCTCTTCGGCAGCCTCCCCTACACGCCGCCGGAGCGCCTGGAGAAGGGGGTCGTCAACCTCCACTCGGACCTCTGGGCCTTGGGCGTGGTGCTCTACCGCATGGTGGCCGGCTATCCGCCCTACACCGGGGACAACGCCGAGGAGATGGAGAACCGCATCCGCCACGGCGAGGCTCCCGAGCCCCTGCCGCCGGACAGCTCGCCGCGCCTTGTCCGGATCATCCGCAAGACCCTGGCCTTCGAGGTGGGCCGCCGGTACCAGACGGCCGCCGAGTTGAAGGCGGACCTGGAAGCCTTTCAGGACGGCAGGCCCCTTCTGGCCGAGGCCGCGGAGGAGCCCCGGGAGGACCCGAGCGTCACCCGCCGCACCTGGAAGCCGCTGGAGGACGCTCCGGAGTCCGGGACCCGCCGCACCGAGCCGCCGGTGGTGGGCGAAACCCAACGCACCACCGCGCCGTTCATCCCCCCGCCGCCTCCGCCGGGTCCGGCGCCGATCGTCCTCCCCACCGGGGTCCTCCCCACCGGGGCCGTGGCGGCTGCGCCGGTGCCGGTCCCGGTGGCGGAGTCGGCGCCCCGCCGGCGGCCCTGGGCGAACCGGTTCGTGTTCCTCCTCGTTCTCGCTTGCCTGCTCGGGGCGTGCCAGATGTGGGCCTGGAACGAGATGGAGGACATCCGGCACGACCTGGTCTCGCAGGCGGAGCCCAACCTCCAGGGGCTGGCCGAGCGCTACCGCAAGGTGTCCCGGGTGAGCCTTCTGGGGCCGCTCCAGAGCGACACCAAGACCGAGCTTCGCGCCGCCCTCTCCGCCGCCGCGGACCGGATCCTGGCGAGCTACCATGGGGACAACCCCACCACCACGGAGCGGGGCTGGCAGCAGGCCCATGAATACCTCATGACAGCCCTGGACATCGATTACGACCGGGAGACCCGGGCGAGGATGATCTATGCCAAGGCCCACCTGGACCGCATCGAGGCCCAGTCGCTGCGATCCAAGGGACAGCGGGACCAGGCGAACGAGAAGAGCCGGGACGCCGTGGCCGGCTTCCGCGAGGCGGCCCGCCGCTCCCAGGACTGGCCGGACCCCTACATGGGCCTCGCGCGGATCTACGCCTACGACCGCTTCGACCTCGAGGAGCTTCAGAAGGCCCTGGGCGAGATGGCCCGCCGGGGCTACAAGCTGGGGCGGCGCGAGAAGGCCATGCTGGCCGACGGCTACCGGATGCGGGGCCGGGAGCTCCTCGCCCGGGCGCAGAGGACGGAGGATCTCGACGAGGAGATCCGGCTCCTGGAGCAGGCTCAGGGCCATCTCTCCGAGGCGATCGCCTACTACGACGAGATCCCCGGCTTCGGTGACGTCCGGAAAAATCGGGCGGATGCGGAGACGCAGCTCGATCAGGTGACGTTCCGGTTGTGGGAGCTGGAGTTGTGAGGACGGAAGCACGCGTAGAGACGCCCCAGTCGATCGGCGATACCGTTTCGGAGGTCACGGGGACGGCGGGGCGTCTCTTCGGAGGGCATATCGCTTCCCCTGGCCATTTATTTCTGAACAGCGTTGACCTGGCTGGAGAGTCCGGGAGAAGAGCGCCTGGGCGGCTCGGTCTGGTCTTGGCGGATCGGCGGCGTACCCTCCGAAGAGACGCCCCGCCGGCAGTGGACTTCGAAAGGATTTCGATCACCGACCGGGGCGTCTCTACGCGTGGTCCCAGAATCAAAGAGAGCTTGCAATGGTCGTAACCCGCAGCACCGCCGCCGAGCGCCGGCAGCGCCAGACCACCGTGACCGCCGTCCCGGGCCTGCGCCCCGGCCCCGTCCCCCGCCGCCGCGAGGCGTTGCTGCTGAGCGGCGGGCTCGCCGTGGTCCTCCTGGGTTTGCTCCTGGTCTACCTCGCCGTGACCCGGCCGCTGGCGGACGTCCCGGCGAAGCTCGCCTCCGGGGAGATCCAGAACCTGAACGCGCTCGACAGCTCCGAAAAGCTCCTGCCCCTCCTGGATTTCTACGACTCGGCCGAGGAGCGGACCTTCGTGGCGGAAACGATCTGGCGGCGGCTGCACGAGTCCCCGGCGCCGAACGTGGGAGAGCTCGCCAAGATCCGGGTCCCGGCCTCGGAGATCGGGGCGAACCGGCAACTGACGGGCCTGCGCG
>DASQEB010000355.1:0-14944 GCA_035633875.1 Thermoanaerobaculia bacterium | reverse complement strand
GTGAGGCGGGCGGAGTGGGCGCCTGGCCGGGCGACCGCATCGGTCCCGCCGGCGATCTCGATCATCTCCGGCACCCAGTGGCCCCCGGCGAAGGGGGGATCGAGCCACTCCAGAGCCAGCACGCGGGGGCGGGGCCGGCCCGCCACGGCGGCCCGCACGGCGTCCAGCCGCCGCTCGAGGTCCCGGACCAGGGCCGCGGCCTCGTCCCCGCGGCCGGTGACCTGGCCCACCCGGCGGATGTCCGCGAACACGTCCGCGAGAGTCCTGGGATCGAGGGACAGCACCTCTGGGCAGCGGGGGAGGGGGCGGACGGCGCCGTCCACCTGTTGGGTGGAGACCGCGCAGACCGGACAGAGCTGCTGGGTGACGATGAGGTCCGGCGCCAGCTCGGCGATCCTCGTCTCGTCCAGGGTGTAGAGGCTCTCGCCGCTCTCCACCTGGGCGGAGACGGCCGCGTCCACCTCGGCCGCGCTCATCCCGGGCGCGAGCGCGCTCCCGGTGAGGATCGGCCGCGTCCGGGCCTCTTCGGGAAAGTCGCACTCGTGGCTCACACCCACGACCATCCCGCCCGCGCCGACTGCGAACAGAATCTCGGTGCCGTTGGGGACGAGGGAGACGATCCGCATGGCGGCGAGTCTAGCAGGAGGTCAGATCGCCTCGAGATCGTAGACCTGGTAATAGTCATCCCTGTAGATGAGGTGGCTCCCCGGCGTGTTGAAGAGCTGGAGCGCGAACGCCCGGTAGGCCGGCACCTTCCAGACCGTCACCCAGCGGGCCCCGAACTGCTCGCGGATCGCCCGGGCCGGTTCGCGGTGCTTGCCCTGGATGATGCGGACGTAGGTTTCGAAGAGCTCCGGATCCTTGGTGTAGAAGGCGGTGGGGTCCAGGGCGACCAGGGACTGGAGCTGCGGCGCGTGATAGAGCAGGGGCGCCGAGTCCGCCCACTGGGCCGTGAAGACGCGCTCCCCGGGCTTGCCCTCTTCGCCGAGCCACTGTGCCATCGCCTGGGGGGGCGACGAGAGGCCGAAGCCCAGCAGACGGACTACGGTGAGGGTCCAAAAGGCCCCCACGACGATGAGGGCGCCGGCGAGCACCCGGCCCCAGCGGGGCATCAGGGAAGGCAGTCCCTTGTCCCGCCGCTCCCGCAGCACCACGGCCAGGCCGAACAGCGCCAGCGGAGAGCCGAGCTCAAAAAACCGCCGAGAGAACAGGCTGCCGGCGAGGAGAAAGGCGAGGGCCAAGATCCCCACGGACAGCGTGGCGCGGGTGCGCAGCCGGGGCTGGACCAGGAGCGAGAGCACGAGGATCAGCGGAGGGATGAAGGCGGGCCACTGGTGCAGCAGGATGGGGAGCTCCGGACGCGAGATCTCCGTGCCGAGTTGGGACTGGAGGGCCGCGTCGCCCGCGCCCGTGGCCTGGAACGGGATGACGAAGTTGGAAATCACGAACAGCCGGAAGTTCGCCGGCACCTCCGGATGGATGAGCTGGCCGGCGAGCCACCCTCCGGCCGCCGCGGCGAGGGGCTGCCACGGGAAGCGGGCCTCCTCGTGCCCATTCCGCCACACGAAGCCCAGGGCCACCCAGACCGCCGCGAAGGCGATGACGATCCAGCCTCCCGTATGGGCCAGGCCGAAGAGGGCGGACGCGACGAAGAGCGCCTTCCATCGCCGGCTCACCAGGAGCGCCAGCACGAGGACCGAAAACCCGATGAGCCAGATCTGGGGCCGGCACATCTCCAGGCGGTAGACGAACAGGGTGCCGAGCGCCGGGAGGGCGAGCACGAACCACCACGGGCGCGGCACGCGGAGCATCCAGAGCGAAGCCGCAAAGGAGCCCACGAGGAAGATCTGCCCCATCAGAACACCGAGGAAGCCCGCCGTCTCCAGCGGGAGCCCCGCGATCGGCAAGAGCAGCAGATGGAAGAGCGGCGCGCCGTCCACGAAGCGCTCGTACAGCATCGAGAACGGCGTCCAGCGGAACGACTCGATGCGGACGCCCGAGCGCATCTCCCGCGACAGACCCAGGTGGTAGTACTCGTCGTACGACCAGGGGAAGGGAGCGGAGAGCCGGATCCAGGCGAACAGCGCGATCACGGCCGCAACTGCCAGGAGGAGCTTGGCCAAGGGCGGGATGTCGAACCTGGCCACGGCGGAGGGAGCGGCGGGCTTCCTCTTCTCGTCGCGGCGGACCTGCTTCTTCTTCCGGGGCTGCGCGAAGAGGATCTCCGCGCCGGCGGCGGGGGTGGGGATCTGGAGCATGGGCGGGAGTCTATCGTGTCGGGTCCGCTATAGTTCCTTCCGGAGATTCCCATGAGCCCGAAGACACCGCTTCTCCTGGTCCCCCTGCTCCTTCTCCCCCTGGCTTTCGTGGCCGCCGCGCAGGAACCCCCCGCTCCCCGCGTCGTCGTCCTCGGCACCGTCCAGGACGGCGGCCTGCCCCAGACCGGCTGCGACTGCACCCGGTGTTCCGCGGCGCGGAAGAATCCCTCTCTGGCCCGGAGAGTGGCGAGCCTGGCGATCCACGTGCCGAAGACCGGCCGCGTCTATCTCGTGGACGCGACCCCGGACCTGCCCGCCCAGATCGAGGAGATCCACGGCTTCCGCCACCCGCAAGGCAAGGTGGACCGGGCGCCGGTGGACGGCGTGCTCCTCACCCACGCCCACATCGGCCACTACCTCGGGCTCGCCCACTTCGGCTTCGAGAGCCTGAACACCAAGGACATCCCCGTCTGGGTCTCGCCGCGCATGGCCGAATACCTGCGCACGAACGGCCCCTGGAGCCAGCTCGTAAGGCTGGGGAACATCGCTCTCCGGGAAATCCAGCCCGGCCAGCCGTTTCCGCTGGAGGAAGGGGTCACCGTCGAGGCCTTCCCCGTGCCGCACCGCGATGAGTTCTCGGACACGATGGCCTTCCTGATCCGAGGTCCGAAGAAGACTCTGTTCTACGTGCCCGACACGGACTCCTGGGCCGCCTGGCCCAAGCCGTTGCTGGACGTGCTCGCCGAGGAGAAGGTGGACGTCGCCCTCGTCGATGCGACCTTCTACTCGCCCGACGAGCTTCCGGACCGGGATGTCACCAAGATCAAGCACCCGCTCATCACCCAGTCCATGGACCTGCTGGAGCCGCTCGTCAAGGCGGGGAAGCTCCAGGTCTTCTTCACCCACCTCAACCACTCAAACCCCGCTGTGGATGAGGACGGACCCGCGCGCCGGGCGATCGAGGCGCGGGGGTTTCGGGTTTTGGAGGAGGGGGCGGAGATCGGGCTCTGAAACAGATAAGATGGAGCCCTGCACGCCGGGAACCGACCTGAAATGAACAGCGGCCCCTCATCCGCAGATCTCCTCAGACGGGAAGACGATCCCGAGCTCCGGCAGGTGGTGGCGGAGCTTCGGGCCGGAGTCCGCGTCGAAACCAACAGCCGCCGCATCTTCGATCGGTACTATTCCTGGGTGTGGCGTTATTTTCGACGCCTCCGCTATTCGGCGGAAGACAGCGAGGACATGGCCCAGGAGACGTTCGAGCGAGTTTTTCGCCAGCTCGATTCGTTTCGCGAGGACGGCTCCTTCAAGTCCTGGCTTTTCGCCGTGGCGGCGAACCTCCACCGCAACGAGAATCGCTGGCGGCATCGGGAGAAGCGCAACGCGCCCGAGGTCCCCCTCGACGCCGGGGATGACGAAGGAGCTCCCCTGCGCGAGCCCGTGGCCTCCGGGATCTCGCCCGCCCGGGAGATCTACGAGAGGGAGCGCCGGGAGGCCCTGGCCCGGGTCGTGAAGTCGCTGCCGCCCCAGATGGGGCAGGTCCTCGCCCTGCGGACCGATCAGGACCTCAAATACCGGGAGATCGCCGCCGTGCTGCAGATCTCGGTCGAAACGGTCAAGGCGCACCTCTTCCAGGCCCGGCAACGCCTGCGGGCGGAGCTGGGCGAAGATTTCGGCGAGTGGATGGAGTGACGACGGGAGCCAATCTCTAAACCAGGCCGCGGCGGCGGTTTCTTATCCAGCAGGAGGACGCAGGATGTCGTCCAGTTCCGATCCGGCCGAGCGACTGCGGGCCCACTACAGAAGGGAGCGGGGGACCATCGATCGACATCCCTCTCCGGAGCAGATCGTGGCCTATCACGAGCGCCGGCTCTCCTCCGAGGAGGCGGAGGAGGTCCGCGCGCACCTCGCCGCCTGCGCGGACTGCACCGCCCAGCTCCTCATGCTGGCGGACCTTCTCGACGAAGGGGACGAGCCCGGCTCCGAGATCCCGCCCGCGCAACTGGACGCCGCCTGGCAGCGGCAGCGGGCGCGGCTTTTTCCGGCTCCCGCCATGGTCTCTCTGGAGACCCGGAAGTCCCGCAGGCCCTCTCCCCGCTGGGCCTGGACGACGGCCGCCTCCCTGGGGCTCGCCGCGGCGCTCCTTGCCGTCATGGTCGTGGATCAGCGGCGGATTATCGAGCGGCTGTCGCAGCCCCAGGTCAATCCGCCCCTGGTCAACCTCGCGCCGGTCGATGCGACGCGGCAGGGGGGCGGGGAAGCCCCTGAGCTGCGGTTCCCGGCAAACGCGGAGTGGACATGGGTGATCCTCAATCCGGTCGAGGAACTGGACTCCCCCACCTACGACGTGGAGATCGTCGCGCCGGACGGCGAGGTGGTCCTGCGTCTCCCGGACCTTTCGAGCAGCGAGGCGGGCAACTTCCGTTTCGGAGTTCCTCCGGGGGTTCTCAGAGCGGGTGAGCACCGCATCCGGCTCTTCGGCAAGGAGGCGGGGCAGCGCCGGGCGGCGGGGGAGTTCGCCCTCCGCGTGCTCACCCCTGCGCAGTCCTCGCCTTGACGGTTGGCAGAGATCCTCTGCTATGATGAAAGAACTTATCATAGAAAAAGGTGAATATTTCAGTGTTGCGGTTACGGGGGGCAGGACGGGAGAGGTACGGCACGGCGTGCGCTCTCCTCTTGGCGGCATGCGGAATGCTTGCGTGTGGCGGGGCTCGGCCGGACTCGGAAAAGGAGGCTGAGCCGCCGCCCGTCGCCTCGACTCCGGCCCCGCCCGTCCCCCTCCCATGGAGCGCCCTGACCGCTGGAGCGCGCCACGTCGAGCCCCTCCCCTCCGGCCGGACCCGGCGCTACACGTTCCCCCTGCAAAAGGATCAATACCTCCACCTGATCGTCGAACAGCTCGGAATCGACGTGGCCGCGTCCATCCGGGACCCTGCTGGAGAGCTCCTGCTGCGCGTCGACAGCCCGAACGACGACCGGGGACCCGAAGATCTGTTCCTGCTCGCCCCAGCCACGGGCCGCCACCTCCTCGAAATCGAAAGCTTCGGAGGAACCGCCGCCGACGGAAAGTATGAGATCCGGGTCGAGGCGCTCCGGGAGGCGACGAAGGAGGATCGGACGCGGGCCGCCGCCGCAGGCGCGTATTCCCGGGGGCGGATGCTCGAACGCGAGGGAGGCGACGCCCGGGCCGCGGCGGCGGAATTTGAGGAGTCTGCGAGGCTCTGGCGCGAGTTGGGGGAGGAGGGCGGCGAGGCCTGGGCGCTCTATTGGTTGGGCAGCTTGGACTGCGACGATCTCGACCGACGCCGGGAGGGGGCTGAGACCCTCGCCCGCGCCGTCGATCTCTTCGGGCGCGTCGGGGACGAGTGGCAGCAGGCGATCGCTCTCAAGTACCTGGGAAAGGCATGGCTGGATTTGGGAGATTTCGAGCGGGCCGGCCGCAGCCACGAGCGGGCTCTTGCCTTGTGGGAGAAGTTGAAAGAGCCCGCCGAGCAAGCGGCGCGCCTCAACGACCTGGCCATCGTTCGCCGGCACCAGGGACGGACGCATGCCGCCATCGACCTCAACGTCCGGGCGATCGGGATCTGGCAGGAGCTGGGCAAGTGGAGCGAGCTGGCCACGACCCGCACCAACCTCGGCCTCCTCTATGCCCGGCTGGGCGAGAGCCGCCTGGCTCTGAACCAGTATCGTCAGGCTCTGGAGCTGCTGGGCCGGCGGCCTGACCCGGAGCAGCGGGCGGTGACGCTCACCAAGCTGGGCGACGTCCTCCTCGGCCTCGAAGGGCCCGGGCCCGCACTGAAGCACTTCCGGGAGGCTCTGGAGTTGCGGCGGCAGGAGCACGACACGCGCGGGCAGGGGGTCACGCTCAACAGCATCGGCCGTGCTCACTTGGAGGCGAACCGGCCGGAGGAGGCCGTCCAGGCGTTCCTTTCTGCGGTTGAGATGTTCGGTCGCGTCGATGACAAGCCGGCCCAGGCCGTGGCCTTGAGCAACCTGGGACGCGCTTACGAGCGGCTCGGCCTGTCAGGCCGAGCCCGCGAGTTCTACCAACAGGCTCTCGCGCTGTCCGCTCAAGAGGAGATCGCCCTTTTCGGTCTCGCCCGCGCCACCCGTGCGGCGGGCCGGTTGGACGAGGCCGAGCGCTGGATCGAGCGCGCCCTGGACACCGCCGAGGCGACCCGCAGCCAGGTTTGGCGGCCTGACCTGCGATCGTCCTATCATTCCCTCCAACAGGAGGAATACGCCTTCTTCATCGACCTCCTGGCCGAGCGGCATCAGCGCGAGCCGGAGCGCGGCCACGACGCCCGGGCCTTCGCCGTCAGCGAGCGTGCCCGGGCGAGAAGCCTTCTGGATCTCCTCTCCGCCTCGCGCCAGCGCCCCGACCCGGAAGAGCTGCGCCGTCTCGACGAGCTGAGCCGGCGGCTCAACGCTCACCATCTCTCCCTGCTGGCGACCTCCACGCAGGGAATCGTCAACGAACGACGGGATGCGGAACTGACCGCTCTGCTCGAGGGCTTGAGGCAGGCCCGGGCGGAGGCCCAGGGGCCTCGCCTTCCCCAGGGCGGACCGCCCCTCGTTTCGCTCCGCCAGGCCCAGACCCGCCTCCTCGACAAGAAAACCCTTCTGCTCGCCTATTTCCTGGGAGAGGAGCGGAGTTTCCTCTGGGCGGTGACGTCCTCGACCGTGCGGTTCGTCACCACCCTGCCCGGCCTGCGACAAATCGAGGACACGGCTCGCCAGACCTACAAGCGAATGATCGAAAGTCATCGCCAGACGGGCGAGATCGCTGCCCGGCAGGCGGCGGAGAGGCTCAGCCGGATGATCCTCAGCCCCGTGGCCGATCTCCTCGACCGCCGGCGCTTGGTGATCGTCGCGCCCGGAGCCCTCCAGACCATCCCCTTCGCCGCCCTGCCGCACCCCGAGGTCGGCGGAGGCGGGGAGCCACGTCCACTGATCGCCGATCACGAGATCGTGAGCCTGCCGTCCGCCTCCGTCCTCGCCAGCCTGCGCGCCCGGGTCGGCAGCCGGAGATCGCCGTCCGGGCTCCTGGCCGTCCTGGCGGATCCCGTCTTCGGGCCATCTCTGCAACGTCTGCGCTATACCGGCAGCGAGGCCAAGGCGATCCTGGCCCTGGCCGGGGGTGAGCCAGTCCTCGCCGCCTTCGGCCCCGATGCGAACCGGGAACTGGTCCGGAGCGGCCGGTTGAACCGTTACCGGATTCTCCATTTCGCCACCCATGGATTGGTGAACGATTTCTACCCCGAGCTGTCCTCCCTCGCCCTGTCCACCGTCGACGCCGCCGGCCGTCCGGTGGACGGTCAACTCCGGGCTTACGAGATCTCGGACCTCGAGCTCCGCTCGGACCTCGTGGTGTTGAGCGCCTGCCGCACGGGGCTCGGCAAGGAGGTGGGCGGCGAGGGGCTCGTCGGGCTGACCCAGGCGTTTCTGCACGCCGGCGCCCCGCGCCTGGTCGTCTCGCTCTGGGACGTCGACGACCGTGCCACGGAAGAGCTCATGAAACGTTTCTACACCGCTCTCCTCTCGGAAGGGCTGCCTCCGGCCGAGGCCCTGCGCCATGCCCAGACCTCTCTCGCGAGAGAAGACCGCTGGCGCGCCCCCTACCACTGGGCCGGTTTCGTTCTCCAGGGCGAGTGGAACTGAAAGATTCCGGAGCCCGAGCTCCCCACCTCTCTCCACGAATCTTGCCCGCCTTCTAACCAAATCGGCGTCTGCGGCTTCTCCCTTCCGCGAATCTTCAAGAACGCCCCGCCGGCCCCGGAAACCCCCGGGAATCGGACAGGGGGCAAGGAGGATGAGATGGAGAACCGCAAGCTTGCCAACGATTCCGCGCACGAAGAGCAACCCGTTCAGCTCAGAGGGAGCGACTTCGAGCCGCGCCAGACAACGAGCGAGCCCACGAAAGACGACCCGCCTTCCGCCTTCGACTGCCATGTCCCGCGCGATGGCTCCAATGGGGAGCGGAGCGGCGAGCCGGTCTGAGACAGCCCGGGCGCTCCCGGCATACCCGACCCGGCGCGCCGGGAGCGCGCATCCACGAGGGAGGAGAGCATGGTTTCCAAGATCGGGATTTCGCTTCTGAGCGTCACGCTTCTTCTGATCAGCCTCGCTGGATGCGCCGGTCCCAGGGCCAAATCCGACCGCTCGTTCAGCGAGATCCAGGCCCTCGCCCGGGGCAAGACCGCCGCGCAGCTCCTCCAGCTCCTGGGCGAGCCCGACAGCCGGCAGGTGCTCTTCGACGCCGACGAACGCTGGATCTGGTGGAACTACACGTTCCTCGACGGCCAGGACTGCCCACCCGAAATTCGCGGCCGGGTCGTCCACCTGGAAATCGTGGTCAGAAACCCGATGAAACCCGCGAGCTCACGCGCCGGCCGGCGTCCCTACTCCGAATGGAAGGTCGACGACGCCTTCGGGATCACCTACCGGGCGCCGTTCGCTGCAGAGTGAAAGAAGCATTGAATCCAAAAAGGGAGCCATGTCCATGGGAATGCAAGAGAGCGGATCGCTCGCGAAGTTCTTTGCGTGGGTCGGTGTCTTCGCGGGCGCAGCCGTCGGCGCCGAAGCCGGTGAAGGCACGGGTTTATTGATCGGCGCGGCCGTCTTCGGCATCGCGGGTTACTGGATCGGAGCCGTCGTCGAGGCGGTGCTGGTCCGCGTGATCTTCATCGTGAGCGCCATCATTTCCATTTTGATCAACAGTGCGATCCGGCGGTTTCTCTGGGAGCTCTTCACCAGCGGATCCTAGGAGCTCTCCAACCGAGCCGATGATCGTCTGACGAGAGGAAAGCTCATGGAATCCATCCAGCATCAGACGCTTGCCTTGAACGGCATCGACGCTTCCACGGGCGAGCCGCTCGCGTGCGCCACGCTCGAGCAGATCGCTGCCCTTGCATGCGGAGATCAAATCCCCTCCGGCGAGCTCGAGGAGCTCCGCAGGTGGTCGGCCTACCTGCGCGAGGACCATCTCGATGCCCGCTTCCAGGTCGATCCCCGCAACCTGGCGGAAACGGGATGGGCCGTGGTTTTTCCGGAGGGACGGCAGGACGAGCTGCGCGAAGCCCTCGCCCCCCTCCTGGAGCTGCGGAAGTCCCAGGCCACCCGCATCGCCGAGCATCGCTATCGGGAGATCGTCCATCGCCGCGGCGAGCCCAAGGCGCGGTTTCTCGCCCGTCACGGCATGGGCCCCGGACCGGCCGATCCGGACCGCCTCCCCTATTACCTCCTCCTCGTCGGCGGCCCCGGCGAGATCTCGTTTCCTTTCCAATACCAGCTCGACGTGCAGTACGCCGTGGGCAGGCTCTGTTTCGCCACGGCGGAGGAGTACGCCCGCTACGCCGAGAGCGTGGTGGCAGCGGAGCAGGGGGGGCTCACGGCCGCCCGCAAGCTCTCGTTTTTCGGGGTCGCCCATCCCGGCGATCGCGCCACCGAGCTCAGCCTTCAGCACCTGGTGGAGCCGCTGGCCGCTCAGATCTCCAACCGCTGGCGGGACTGGCCGGTGGAGACAGTCCTCGGTCCCGCGGCCACCAAGGCCGCCCTGGCCGAGCGGTTGGGAGGAGACCGCGCGCCGGCGCTCCTCTTCACCGCCAGCCACGGCCTGTGCTTCGATCCCGGGGATCCCCGGCATCCCCTTCACCAGGGAGCCCTGCTCTGCCAGGACTGGGGGCGAGGACCGGTCTCACGCGACGACTACCTGGCGGGAGACGACATCGCGGACTCCGCCTCGCCAGCGGGTCTCGTCGCCTTCTTCTTCGCCTGCTACGGCGCCGGCACCCCGGTCTACGACAGCTTCGAAACGAAGGGGGAGCGGCGGCGGATCGCCGCCGAAGACCTGGTGGCCCGGCTGCCGCAGCGCCTGCTGGCCCATCCGCGAGGCGGGGCGCTGGCGGTGGTGGGGCACATCGACCGCGCCTGGTCTTTCTCTTTCGATTGGCCGGGGTCGGGAACGCAGCTCCAGGTTTTCGAAAGCGCCCTGGGCCGGCTGCTTGAAGGCTATCCGGTCGGCGCGGCCATGGAGTACTTCAACCAGCGGTACGCGGAGCTGTACGCCGATCTCACCGAAGAGCGCGAGGAGATCCGCTGGGGCGCGCGGCCGAATCTCTTGAACATCACGGAGCTGTGGGTCGCCGCCAACGACGCCCGGTCGTACGTCGTGCTCGGTGATCCGGCGGTACGCCTCAGCGCGGCCCCGGCGGGGGAGGGAGGGGAGCCATGACGGACTACCTCGACAGCGAGCTCTATCTCCCCAGCCTCGACCGGGCCTGTTTCACCTGGGAGGGGCGGAGCTACGAAGGACAGCCGGCGCTCGATTACGAGCGAGCGTTGGAGATCAGCGTCCTCGAGGGTGAGCCGGAGGCTTACGGGTGCGAGCTCTACGATGCCGTGCTCCCGCCGGAAAGCGATCTGCGCAAAGGTTTCCTGGAAGCCGTCTTCGCGGCGGAGCTGGAGAAGAAAAGCCTGCGGTTCCGGCTTCGTCTCTCGCCCGATCTGCCGGCCTGGGTGCACGCGCTCTACTGGGAATTGCTGACCGACCCCCATCCCCGGCGCGGAGCCCTCGCCCGGTCCTCCACGACGGCTTTTTCCCGCTACAGCTCCCTTCCCCAGGCCCTGGGGGAGCCCATCGCCAGCCGGCCCCGGTTGTTGTGCCTCGTCTCCGCGCCGTCCGACATCGCCCGCTTTGGCATGGCCGAGATCGACCGGAGCGAGGTCCTGGGCCGATTCGAAACCCTTTCCCGCGAGCTCGCCGGCGAGGTCGAGGTGGAGATCCTGGAGCCGCCCGCGACGCTCGGACGATTGCGGGAGCGGCTGATGAAAGGCGGCGTCCACCTGCTGCATTTCTTCGGCCATGGAGACAGCCGGGGCGGCGGCTCGGCCCTGTTCTTGGAGGATGAGCAGGGCCGGACGAAGCCCGTGCCCGAAGAGATGCTCGCGAAGCTCTTCCTGGGAGCCCCCGAGCTCCGCCTCGTGACCCTGATCGCCTGCCACGGGGGAGCTCCTTCCTCCCACGATCCGTTCAGCGGTCTCGCGGGCCGGCTGGTCCAGCAGGGTCTCCCGGCGGTTCTCGCCATGCGCCGGGCGGTGAGCTTCGAGACCGGTCACGTTTTCACAGGACACTTCTACCGCCACCTCGCCCGAACCCGGCGGTTCGACGCGGCGGTCAACGAGGCGCGCAACCAGCTCTACCTGGGCAAACCGCAGGGGATCGACTGGAGCAGCCCGGTTCTGTACTCCCGCCTCAAGGACGGCAGGCTCTGGCTCACCGAGGAGGACTCCGGCGCGGAGTTTCCCGAAGGCTCCGCTCCTCTCCTTCGGCTCGCCCCTCGCCGCCTCCGGCATCCCCTCCCCTGGGTCCCGGCGCTCCTGGCTCTGCTGTTCGTCGTCCTCGGCCTCCTGCCGGCTCCGGAGGCCGAAGCCCGGTTCGATCTCTGGGTCTCCCAACTCTCCTTCCAGCTTGCCAGGAGCGCCAGGGTCGTCGAGAGCCTCGATCTCCAACAGATAGCTGCCACAGAGCTCGCCGCCGTGCGCCTGCCAGACGTTCTGCCGGCGCCGAGCCGCTGGGGCGGCGGCCGGATGAAAGGTTTTCTTCTCAATGCGCAGGGTCATGCGCAGATCACCCTGAACCCGCAACCCCTGCCGGCAGGAGCGAAGCTCTCTCTCGAACATCAGGGAGACAATTTCTACCGGCTTGCCATCACCCAATCCTGGCAGGAACTGAAGGTCACCTTCCAGGGTGACGTGCTGCTGAAGCCTCTCGAAGGCTCGTCCGCCCATCTCCGCCTGGAGCATCCCAAGTCGCTGGAGCTGTATCCCCGGAGAGGAGCCGTGGAGCTCGACCTCGCCTTTGCGAAATTCGCTTCGGATGCCCTCTCCCGCGAGATCTCCGTCGATCGCCTTTCTCTGCGCCGCATCGTCGAGCAGCACACCCCTGAAACCACGATGGTCAAGGAGGAGCCCACGGTCCTCGACGGCAAGGTGTACTTGCAGGAGACCGGCGCAAGCCACCCGCTGAAAAAGGGCGAGGGGTTGCGTTTCGCCACTATCGCAGGCTCCTTGACGGACCTGCGGCTTGACCAGGACGGCATCCGGCTCGGTTTTCAGGGGAGGGTCTCGAAGCTCGAACGCGTCGCGGAGGGGCTCGAGCCCGAGGACCTCATGCCCTCTGTCCTGGATTTGTGGATCCCCGAGCCGGCGCAACTCCCGGTGCAGGGAGCCACCGGCGCCCTCGCGACGGTGATCCTGCTCCTGACCATGCTGGAAATCCGGCCACGCCCCCGGCGCACGCACCGCCCGCCGGCTGTGGGCACCGGACCTGTCGCTCAGATCAACCAATGACGCAAAGGAGAACCCATGCTTCGTTCAATCCTCTCCCCGCTCCTCACTCTGATCCTCTTGCTTGCCGCCACGGCTCCGATGGCGGGGCAGGTCGAAAAGCCCGTCTACAAGATGGGCTTGGTTCTCAGTAAGGGCAAGTGGAAGAGCGACCTCGACCAAGATGTCCTCAACGCGGCCACCCGGGCCTTCGTCGATGCGCGGCGTTTCAACATGGTCGAGCGCAGTCAGCTCGATGCCGTTTTCACCGAGAAAGATTTGCAGGGGTTTCTCGGCAAGGGCAACAAGGAGCTGTCGGACGTCCTCGGCCTCGACTTCATCGGTCTCGTCGCGTACAACACTGAAACGAAGAAGTTGGCAGGGGCTTCGTCTGCGAAGGTTTTCATGATCGAGGTCCGGCTGGTGGATGTGAAAACCGGCAGCATCCTCATGACGCTCACGAGCGAGCGCTCCGACCTCCTCGTTGCGCCCACCTCGCCCAATGAAGCGGGGAACCAGCTCTTCGAGAACGTTCGCGAGGCGTTTCCCCCGCTCGGCTACATCATCAAAGTCTCAGGGAAGGAGATCGTCGTCGATCTCGGAAGTGGGGCCGGGGTGAAAAAGGGAGACACACTCGAAGTGGTCCGGGAGGGAGAGGAGATCATCCACCCCCGGACCGGCGAGATTCTTCCTGCCGAGCTCGTGGTCGTGGGCAAGCTCAAAGTCGTGTCCGCCTCGTCTGACCGTTCCCTCTGCAAGCTCTCGTCGGGAGAGGTGGATCTCGGTAGCCCGGTGCGCTTCAAGGGAAAGAGCTCCTGGCTCGAGCAGATCAAGAGAAAGGGAGGCAACATCATCCGCGATCGTATTCCCGGATTCTGACAAGGAGGGAGAATACATGTCACGACCCGTTTCGATCAATCTGTTTGCCGTCACCCTTCTCGCCGCCCTCTCCGGCCCGGCGGGAGCCGCATCGTTCTGCGATCCGAACCTCCTGGGCAAGTCGGACAGCCCGACGGCGTACCGGGAGCGCGAAGGCCGCTGTGAGGGCACCTATGCCCAGCAGGTGGGCACCGTGAGCCTCGACGTGCGATCGTTCGTCGAGAGCTTTGGACCCTTCGACCTGGACCGCGACACGGAATTGGTGCTCGCGTGGACCGCGCCGCCCGGGACTGAACGGAACGTTCGTCTCCGGGCATTCAGCTTCAAACCAAGACACTACTTCCGCATGGACACCGCCGTGCCGGCCGCCCGTGGATCGTTCCGCTGGCCCACGGACGTGCTAGCTTCGCAGAAGCTCGGTGAAGAAGAGCTCGGAGTCGTCGCCTGGACGGAGTTGCCCGGGCCGGGGGGTACGACCCGGGAGATCTATCTCCCTCTCCGGGTGAAGGCCCGTTCTGCTGGAGCCAAGGACGGTTATCAGGTCTCCCTCGTTCCGTCCGCGCGCCTGCGGGAGGTCCACGTGACGGTGAGCCGGCTCGATACCGGTGGGGACAACGTGGTTGCCACCCTGCGCCAAGAAGAAGAGCTGGGATACGGGATTTACCTGTCGAACCAGCCGACGGAGTTTTCCATTGGAAATCTTGGACCAGCCGGTTTCTATCGGCTCGAGGTTACCGCCAGACCCGTATCGGGTCCCCCTGTGGAGCAGGATCTCGAATTCTATCACCCTGGCGATTGAAGGAGAGAAGAACGTGGAGATCAGAGCCAAAATCCAAACGATCGCGATCGGGCTCGCGCTGCTGGTCCTCGCCACGTCGGCCTTCGCCAAGGAGGGCCGGGCGGCCCTCTATGAAGAAAACGAGACGGCGAAGGATCTGGTGGCCCGCATCACCGCACCCACCACAGAGGGCGCGGGTATCATCTTTCATGTGGACGAGCACTACATCTACGGCATCACGGCCAAGCATGTCCTCTACCAGCAGGGCAAGGCGGTCAAGGACCTCAAGGCCCTTTTCCAGGCATGGCCCGAAAAGGAATTTCCGGTGGAGGTCCACAAGCTTCATCACGCGGAGGACCTGGCAGTGTTCCGGGCCGATCTGCGGCCGTTCGGCATGTCGCGCCAGGAGGTCCTTCAGGTCATCCCCTTGGACATCCTGGGCAAGTCGGAAAACCTGGACCCTGGAGACGATCTCTCCGCCATGGGGCACTCCACGGCAGGGGCCTGGATCACCCCCAAGAAGTGGGTCCCGTACGCTCGGGCGGACGGGAACGCATTTCTCTTCGAGTACCCCTGTCCGCAGGGCCACTCTGGAGGGGCCGTGTTCGACAAAAGCTGGCGGCTCGTGGGCATGATGATCGACGAGGAGCGCCCGTTCTGCCGCGCCCTCGGCATCGACGCCATCCTCAAGGAAGTGCAGCGC
>DASQEB010000354.1:0-8879 GCA_035633875.1 Thermoanaerobaculia bacterium | reverse complement strand
CGCCTCCGCGAAGTCGGTCCTCCACCAGCTCGATCCAGGTGACCGCCTCCTGGGTGCAGGGCTTGAAGCAGGCGGGGCGGCGGTCCCCTTCAGGCAGGAGGCGGCCTCCGATCTCCACCGTCTGATCCCCGCTCGAGCCCTGCCAGAGGACGAGGTCCAGCTCGCACTCGACCTCCCGGCGATCCCCCTCGGTCCTCCCGACCACCGTCTCGGAGAAGACCTCGCTTCCCCGGACCATCCGCAGGACGAGGGGAAAGGCCCGCTCCAGGGTGGAGCGGACCACGGGGACGACCATCCCCCGCAGCTCGCGCGTGTCCAGCACGTCGCGGGGATCGAAGCCCGCGTCCAGGAGGTCCCGTCCGAAGGTGGCCTCGTAGCCGCGCTTGTTCGAGAGGAAACGGCAGGTCGGCGGGTTCTCCGGGAACATGCCCCGCACGGTGTTCGCGATGTAGATCGACTCCCACCAGCGGTCGGGGGGGATGAAGCCCAGGGTGGAGAGCTGGATGTCCTGGAGGAGGAGCCCTCCGGGACGGAGCATCGCCGCCAGGGCCTTGGCGAGCCGGCTGGAGCTCTCGAAGACGGCGGGATCGAGCGACGGAACCGGACCGGAGGCAGCGGCCACCTGGAGGGCGGGATGGGCCGCCAGCCAATGGGAGACCAGGCGCGCGGTGTCCGGCCCCGGGCGGTCGAGGCAGGCGACGGTGACCTGCGCAAGCATTCCCGGATCCGACTCCTTGAGGGCGTCGAGGAGCTCGGTGACGTGGTGGAGATGGTCCTCGACGATCACCAGCGGACGCCGCACGAAGCCCGTGGCTCCAACCCAGCTCATGGGGGCTACTATACTGGCCCCGTGTCACCCCGCCGCCGCTGGAGCCCGCGCCTGCTGTACCTGGGCGTCTTCCTGTTCGCCCTGCTGGTGGCCCTCGCCGCCCTGTCGATCCGCCGCGAGTGGCGGGAACGGATCGGCCAGGGCCGGGCGGACGCCGTCTTCCAGCTCGTCCAGGGACGGACCCCGGCGCGGCCCACCGAAACGCCCGGCGCTTCGGCCTGGCTCAACCTGGAGCTCCGGCGCTACCGCACGCGCATCGCGGACGCGGAAAAGGCCCGCCTCTACGGCGAGGTCGCCGAGTGGCGGGACGACCGCTCCGTGCCCCCGTTCTTCGCCCCGATCCGCGATCTCCTGGCGAGCCCTCTCACGCCCGCGGATTCCTCCGCGGTGCCGGCCCTGCTGCCACCCGAAGCGCTGGACGACCCGGGGGCCGGTGCGGAGCTCTTCTCGTTCCGAGCTCAAGAGTTTGTGGAAGCGGACGGCCGCTGGCTCGTGGTGACCCGTCGGAGGCTACTCGAACCGGCGGACTCCGCGAACCGCTTCCTGGCCTCCACGGCTTCTCACCTCGTGGAGCTCGGCGAGCGGCTGCCCCGGGTCCTGGCGGAAAACCCGCTCCCTGCCCTGCCGGGGAACCAGCCGCCGCGGGTGGCGCGCCTCTACGCTCTCGCCGAGGACGGCACGCTGATCTCCCTGCCCGTGGTGCCGCCGGCGGCCGGGCCTTCGGAACGGCGGCAGGCGGCGGTGGCGGAGGGGCGGGCGTTCCGCAGGCTGCCGGAGCTGCCGACGTTCGTGTCGAACGAGTTCTATTTCCAGTTCGACTTCGCGGACCCGCGGGACCAGACGTTCTATTCCGGGCTCTACCTCGATCTCGGCGGCCAGGGGCTCGTGGCCACGATCACGGTGCCCCTGCGGGACCCGGCGGCCGGCGAGCGGGGGATCGTGGGCGCCGACCTCGCCTTCGAGATCGACTGGGAGGCGTTCGCGCGGGGGATCGATCCCCCCATGGTCGCGGGAGTCGTCCAGCTCGCGCGCTCCCCCGCGCTCCGCCTGCGCCCGTGGCAGGAGATCCGGAGCGCGCTGCCGGCGGGCACGCCCCCTCCCCTCCGCTCCGCGGTCGCGACCCTCGCGGGCAACCCGGTGCCGGGCACCGCCACCACGCCGTACCTCCTCCACGGTCTCGCCGAGGGGCAGGGGGCGGTCGCGGCCTTCCAGGTCTCCTCGACGACGTGGCTGGCCGTGCTCTTCCCCCGGACACAGTCGCGCCTGCCGCTCGTGCCGGTCCTGCTGTCGGCCGTGATGCTGGTCGCCCTCCTCGCCGGCTTCGAGGTCAACCGGCGGCGGGCGGAGCGGTCGCAGGTCAAGGCCGAGCGGGCGCTCCAGGAGAATCAGAACCTTCTCAACACCATGCAGGTGCCGCTCATCGTGGTGGACCCGAACACGGACGAGGTGGTCTTCGGCAACCAGGCGGCGGGAAACCTGGGGGTCCGCCCCGGCGCCCGCGTGGCCGACATGGTGTCCCCCGATCCCCGGGCCCGGGCCCATTACGAGCGCATGCAGGTCGCCTCCCCTGAGCCCCGGCGCGCCTACGGCCTGCCGGTGCGGGTGCGGGGCGAGGACGGCGGCGAGGAGGAGCGTTACGCGATCGTCCGCTCCGTGGCCGTGACCGCTCCGATCGAGGCCCTGCAGGCGGACGAGCGGCACCGGCTGGGCATCCTCTTCCTGCTGGAGCCGGAGTCCGACCTCGCCCTCTTGACCGAGGATGTGGCGGACGAGACGCGGCGGGACGAGCGGCGGCGGCTCGCCGGCCTCCTCACCCACGGGGTGGACACCCTCGTGCGCGTCCTCGCCCACAGCCTCCGGGCAACCCACGGGGCCGCCTCGTCCCCTGAGCTCGCGGCGTGGCTCGCCGGTTATGTGGACCGGCGCCTGCAAACCACCGCCTGGCTCCTCGACCACTGGGACGCCCGGCCGCCCCTGCCGCCGGACAGCTCGATCGAGGGCCCCCAGGCTCGGGCGACCGTGGAGAGCTTCCAGCGGGTCTTCGCTCTCGTGGCGACAGACCCGGAGCTGCGCACCCGGCTCCATTGGGACAACGGCACCCTCTCGGAGCCCCCCGCGGACGGCGGCCCTCCCTTGCGGGTGGAGATGGACTGGTCCGAGGAGTACTGGTTCACCTGTCCGGTGCGCGGCGGCTTCGGCTTCTTCCTCGGCGAAGTGCTGATCAACGCCGTCCGCCACGGGCGGCCCGGCTCCGTGCCCGTCCTCCGGATCGCCCTGGACCGGGTGCGCAAGGAGCTTTCGTTCGAGGTGGAGAACGAGCTCCGTCCCGAGGACCCGGCCCCGGAGCGGGAGGGCGAGTCCTACGGCGGACGGCGCATCCTCGAGCGCCTCGCCGGGCTCTTCGACTGGAACCTCCGCTTCGAACGGACCGGCTCGACGTTCCGTGTCACCTGGCGCGTACCGGCGAGCGAGCGGGGGGACCCGCGCCGGGCGGACTGAACGGATGGTAACCTTTCCGCGGGGAGGTGGGATCCCGAAAGCGTCCGAGGAGGTACCGATGAAAAAGCTTTCCTTCCCCGCCGCCGTGGGGCTCGCCCTGACGGCTTCGATTCTGCTTGCGGTGCCGCTCCACGCCCTGCCGCGGCAGAAGGAGGAGTGGATCGAGGTCCGGTCGGCGAACTTCACGCTGTACAGCAACGCCGGCGCGCGCAACACCACGCGCATCGGGGCGGACCTGGAGCGGCTCCGCACCGCCCTTGCCCAGCTCATGCCCGGCCTCGCCCTGAGCTCGCCCTACCCGACGTCGATCTTCGTCTTCAAGAGCGCCTCGGCGTTCGCGCCGTACCAGCGGACGTACGAAGGAAAGCCCCTGCGGGTGGGCGGCTACTTCATGTCCCGCGAGCTCGGCAACTACGTGGCGATCGACGGCAACCCCAAGGGGGACGGCACGGGAATCATCTATCACGAGTACCTCCACTACGTGCTCCGCAACAATTACGCGAGCCTTCCCCTCTGGCTCAACGAGGGCCTGGCCGAGTACTACAGCACCTTCGAGGTGGTGGAGGGAGAAGCCAAGATCGGGTTGCCCATCGTGGATCACATCCGCTGGCTTCGGGGCAACAAGATGATCCCGCTGCCAGTCCTGCTCGCCATCGACGAGAGCTCTCCCGAATACAACGAGAACGAGCGGCGGGGCGGTTTCTACGCCCAGTCCTGGGCCCTGGTCCACTACCTGCTGGCGGGCAGCCCGCAGCGCCGGGAGCAGGCGGTGCGTTACCTCCAGCTCCTTCAGAACGGCGAGCCCCTGGACGCGGCGTTCCGGCAGAGCTTCGGCGACACCGCGGCCCTGGAGCGCGAGCTCAAGACCTACGTCCAGAGCTACGCCTTCAACTTCTCTCGCGCCCCGATCCGCTCCGAGGCGGACCTCTCCCTCCAGACCCAGCCCATGGCCTGGCACGACGTGCTCACCCGTCTCGGGGACCTCCTGGTGAACATCGGAGGGGAGCACCACGAGGAGGCGGCGAAGCACTTCCGCGCCGCGCTGGAGGCGAAGCCGGACCACGGGCCGGCCCTGGCAGGCCTCGGACAGATCGAAGAGCAGGCCGGCCGCCTCTCCGAGGCCCAGGCCCTCTACAAGCAGGCCACCCGGCACGCGCCGAACGACTTCCTCGTCCAGTACCTCTATGGACGGGTCCTGCTCGAGATCCACGAGGGTGCCGCGAGCCTCGCCCAGGCCCGTACCGCCCTCGCCAAGGCCGTCGAGCTGCGGCCGGACTTCGGCGAGGCCTGGGCGCGCCTCGGCTATACCTGGACGGGCGCCAAGACCCTGCCGCCTGAGGCCGTCCGCGCCCTGGAGACGGCCCACCGCCTCCTCCCCTCCCGCATGGACGTCGCCCACAACCTCGCCATTGCCTATGCTCAGATTGGGCAGCGGCAGAAGACCGAGGAGCTGATCGAGCGGATGATCGCGGCCCGCGCCCCGAGCCACTACGCCGAGAACGCCCGCGAGGCCCTGGTCGAGGAGGACCACCGCCAGGCCGAGGAGCTCGTCGGCCAGCAGAAGCTGGAGGAGGCCCTGCCCCTCCTCGAGCAGGTGCGGGACCGGACCCAGCGGCCCGAAAAGCGCACCGCGCTCGAAGCCCGGATCGCGGAGATCCGCGGCGTCCTCGAGTTCAACCGGTTCGCCGACCGCTACAACGAAGCCGTCCGCCTCGCCAACCGGGGGGACCGCAAGGGCGCCATCGCCGTCCTGGAGCCCCTCGTCGAGACTGCGAAGAACCCCGACCAGGCCCGGCAGGCCCGCGAGATGCTCGACGCGCTCAGAGAGCTGCCAAGGAAGAAATAGGCCGGAGGGCCTGGACCGGTTCGCTTCCCCGCACGGCGGCGCGCAGCACCTCCAGGTGCTCGCGGCTGGTCTGCTCCCACCGGAACTTCGCCGCGTGCTGGCGGGTGGCCGCGCGATCGGGGTACGCCGCGAAGAGCCGGCGCGCCGCGTCGACCAGGGCCGGGGCGCTCCGCTCGGCCATCAGGACCCCCGCCTCCGGCACGTTCACCGCCTCGGGAGTCCCCCACACGGAGGTGGCGATCACGGGCGTGCCGCAGGCCATGGACTCCATCAGGACGTTGGCGATCCCCTCCCGGCTCGAGGCGAGCACCAGGGCGTCGGCCGCTCCGTAGTACTCCTTGAGGTCCTCCTGGTCCACGTGCCCGAGGAAGCGCACCCGGTCCAGCACCCCGAAGGAAGCGGCCAGCTCGCGGAGCGGCTCCTGATACCAGCCGTCCCCCGCGATCAGAAGCGTCGTCTCCGGCAGTTCCCGGAGCGCTTCGACGGCCAGGTGGTGCCCCTTGCGCCGCGTCACGTGCCCCACCGACAGCAGGACGGTCCCGGAAAGACCCAGCCGCCGCCGGACCGCCTCGCGGTCCACCGGATGGAAGAGGTCCAGGTCCACGCCGTGGAGGACGACGCGGACCTTCTCGGCCGGCGCTCCCCACGCCACGAGCCGGTCCTTGAGCGCCTGGCACACCGACGTGATCCCCGCCGCATGGTTCACCCCCCAGAGGAGGAGCCGGCGAGGTATCCAGTATTTGGGATATGTGATCACATCGTCCCCGAGCACCGACATGACCACCGGTTTTCTGAAGTGCTGGCCCAGGATCACCGCGGCGACACCATCGGGATAGGCGTAGTGGGCGTCGATGACATCGAAGTCGAATCCCTGATCGATCATCTCTTGGAGCCAGCTCTTGGCCGCCGTCGCCATGACCAGGGGAGCCGTGCTCAGGCCCACCTTGGGCAGGAGCGGATAGCGGGGGTGCCAGATTCCGATCCCGTGCCGTTCCTCGTACGATGGGATCTTGGCGAAGGTCTCATAGCGTCCGAAGATCGAGTGCCGGAACGGGAACCAGGGCACCGGGGCGACCACCCTGGACTCCACCTCGCCGGTCGCCAGCAGGTGGCGAAGCCGCTGCTCGATGAAGATGCCGTGGCGTGGCTGTGCGCTGTTCGGATAGAGGGTCGAGAAGGTGATCGTTTTCATGGCGCACTCCCAGAGTTGTCTGGCATCACCAAACTTCTTTAGATTGTAAATCAAAAAGCTTCGTTTGTCTCGTGTGACACGTGCGATGACACTCCTGACACGATCGGCGCGCTCTGACACAGCGCCGCAGAGTTTCAGGCCAGACCCGCAACTCATTGTATTGCAGATGTTTGGAAGGATCCACCGGCTGGTACGATCCTTGCCCTCCCCGGTCTGTGACAAACGAAGGAACAAAGCATTCCCCTGAGGGAGGGAAATATGTTCACAAGGCTCTTTCTATTCAAAAGCCACCTGTCTGGACTCTTCGTCCTTGCCTTCACCGCCGCCTTGTCCGGCGCCGGCCGCGTGGAGGCGCAGCAGCTCAAACCCTCCTCCGACATCTTGTTGCCTTACTTCGAGGTGGAGCTCCGGGAGCCCGGAACGACGACCCTCCTCGCCGTGGCGAACGCCCTTGGCAAGCCGGTGCAGGCGGAGCTGACGATCCACACCAACTGGGGAATCCAGGTCTTCAGCCTTTCGCTGACCTGGGCGGCCCACGAGGTCAAGACCTTCGACCTTCGTACCTGGCTCCAGAAGGGCACCTTCCCCAATGTGTCCCTCCAGTCCGCGGAGCTGGTGAACCTGGAAGCGGTCCTCTCCGGCAAGCCCTCACCCCGGGATGGCCTCTACTACTCGAGCGAGACGGCGCCCGGCCGGGCGGTCGGCTATGTGAGGATCCGCACCAAGGGATCGCCCCGTCCCGCTGCCCTCTGGGGGGATTACTTCGTGGTCGGCCCCGGCCAGGGGGCGGCCATGGGAGACGATCTGGTCAACCTCGACCAGTCCTCCGGCTGCGCGGGAGGCGGGAGCCTCTGCAACCGTCACGGCCTGCGCTACCTGGGAGGGACCGGTTTCGACGACGAAACGCGGGTGGTGATCTGGACGGGTCTGGTGGGCCAGCCTTCCAAGCACGCCGCCCCGAAGTCCCCCAGGGCCCAGGCCCGGGTGACGGTCTACGACGAGGCCGGAAAGCGGACCGGAGAGATCGACCTTCCGACGCTGCCCAGCACTCAGCTCTCGGTCGAGGACCTGGGGCTGGCCAAGACCTTCGGCTGGCTGGAGCTGCGGACCGACTCCCCCTCCTTCGTCGCGGTCCAGCATGGAGCCCTGGATCACTCCAGCATCGCCCTCCAGGCCTACTGTCTGGTCGACGACGTGCAGCAGGGTCCCGCAATCGAGATCGAGAAGCTCACCAACGGAAGTGAAGCCGACATCCCACCCGGCCCGTCGATCCCGGTGGGCGACGCGGTGCTTTGGGAGTACGTCGTGCGCAACACCGGTGACGTCCGCCTGACCGACGTCGAGGTCACGGACGACCAGGGCGTGAACGTGAGCTGCCCGGGTCGCATCCTCGAGCCGGGCGAGACCATGACCTGCACCGGTAGAGGCAAGGCCGAGGCCTGCCAGTACGTCAACGTGGGCACGGTCGTGGCGTCCCCGCCCGACGGGCCCGAGATCACAGCGGACGACATCAGCCACTACTTCGGCCAGCAGGATGCGGAGATCACGATCGAGAAGGCCACCAATGGCGAGGACGCCGACGCCGCGCCTGGACCGACCGTCACCGTGGGGAGCCCGGTGACCTGGACCTACAAGGTCACCAACACGGGCAGGGTCGACCTCACCGACGTCAAGGTCACGGACGACCAGGGCGTAGCCGTGACCTGCCCCAAGACAGCCCTCAAGCGGAACGAGTCCATGACCTGCACAGGGCATGGCACCGCCGTTGCCGGCCAGTACGCCAACCTCGGAACCGTCACGGCCAAGACCTCCTGCGGCTCCGTGGTCGAAGCGAGCGACCCCAGCCACTACTTCGGCCGGGAGGACCGGCCCGGCATCGAGATCCAGAAGCTCACCAACGGGAACGACTGCGACACGGCCCCGGGTCTCACGATCCCGGTCGGCAGCCCCGTGCTCTGGGAATACCTCGTCACCAACACCGGCAATGTGACTCTCACCAGCGTCAAGGTCACGGACGATCAGGGCGTCGCGGTGAGCTGCCCGAAGACGAGCCTCCAGAGCGGTGAATCCATGCGCTGCACCGGCACCGGCGTGGCCGTGGCCTGCCAGTACAGGAACCTCGGCACCGTCACGGCAAAAACTCCGGGCGGCCCGACCGTCCAGGACCAGGACGCCAGCCACTACTTCGGCCAGCACCACGCCGCCATCCAGATCGAGAAGCTCACCAATGGCCAGGACGCCGACGTGGCTCCGGGACCGAGCATCCCGGTAGGGACCCCCGTCCAGTGGACCTACATCGTCAAGAACTCCGGCGATGTGGCCCTGACCGGCGTCAGCGTCACCGACGACCGGGGCGTAGCCGTGAGCTGCCCCAAGACCACCCTGCAGGCCGGCGAGTCGATGACCTGCAGCGGCAACGGCGTCGCCGTGGCCGGGCAGTACCGCAACGTCGGCACCGTGACCGCGGCCCCGCCGTGCGGCCCCGCCGTGTCCGACTCCGACCCCAGCCACTA
>DASQEB010000353.1:0-5438 GCA_035633875.1 Thermoanaerobaculia bacterium | reverse complement strand
CTCGGCGTGCCGGGGGAGCTCTTCGTCGGAGGTCCCGGCTTGGGCCTGGGCTATCTCGGCCGGCCCGACCTCTCCGCCGAGCGCTTCCTCCCCGACCCGTGCGGGCCGCCGGGCTCGCGCCTGTACCGCTCCGGGGACCTGGCCCGCCGGCTGCCCGGGGGCGACGTCGAGTACCTGGGCCGCATCGATCAGCAGGTGAAGATCCGCGGCTTCCGCATCGAGCTGGGAGAGATCGAGGCGGCGTTGCTGCGCCATCCGGCCCTCCGCGAAGCGGTGGTCGTCACCTGGGAGCCGGACAAGGGACGGCCGGAGGAGCGGCGGCTGGTGGCCTACGCGGTGGTCCACGAGGGGGTGGAGGCTCCCGGCCTGAGCGACGTCCGCCAGCTCCTGTCGCGGGCGCTCCCCGACTACATGCTCCCCTCCGCCCTGATCCTCCTGCCCGCGTTTCCGCTCACCCCGAACGGCAAGCTGGACCGCCGCGCCCTGCCCGCGCCGGAGGCGTCGCGCTCCGCCGCAAGCGCTTCCTTCGTGGCGCCGCGCAACGGGCTGGAGAGCTTCCTCGCGGAGATCTGGCGGGAGGTCCTCGGCCTCGAGGCCGTGGGGGTCCACGACGACTTCTTCGAGCTGGGAGGGAACTCGATCCTGGGGGCCGTGCTCGTCAACCGCCTGCAGGAGGAGCTCGGCGAGATCCTCCACGTGGTGGCTATCTTCGACGCCCCGACCATCGCCCTCCTGGCGGAGCTCCTCGGCCGCGAATGCCCGCGGGCGGTGGCGGCCCGGCTGGGGAGCCTGGCCGCCGGCGCGGGCATGGCCGCCTCCGCGCCGGCCGCGCGGCTCGGCGAGGCCGAGGCCGCCGAGGTGCGGCGGCTGATCCGGCCCCTGCGCCCCCTCCCGGCCGGCGAGCCGCGCAACCCGCAGGCCGTCTTCGTGCTGGCGCCGCCGCGATCGGGCACGACGCTGCTGCGGGTCATGCTGGGCGGCCATCCGGCGCTGTTTTCCCCGCCCGAGCTGGAGCTGCTCTCCTTCGACACTCTGGAGGAGCGCAAGGCCGCGTTCCAGGGCCGCGACAGCTTCTGGCTGGAGGGCTTGATCCGCGCCGTGATGGAGGTCCGCGGCTGCGGCCCCGAAGGTGCGCGTGCCACTGTCGAGGCAGCCGAGCGCGACGGCTGGACGAGCCTGCGCTTCTACCGGCTCCTCCAGGAGTGGCTCGGCGGCCGGCGCCTGGTGGACAAGACGCCGTCGTACTCCCTCAATCCGTCGGTCCTAGAGCGGGCGGAGCAGGGCTTCGCCGACCCCCTGTACCTCCACCTCGTCCGCCACCCGTACGGCATGATCGCCTCGTTCGAGGAGGCGAAGCTCGACCAGATCTTCTTCCGGCACGAGCACCGCTTCTCGCGCCGCGAGCTGGCCGAGCTGATCTGGCTGGTGAGCCACCGGAACATCCTGGGCTTCCTCGCCGGAGTCCCGCCGCACCGCCAGCTCGCCGTCCGCTTCGAGGACCTGGTGCGCGACCCCGCTCACGAGATGGGGCGGATCTGCGGCCTGCTGGGCCTCGAGCTCCATCCCGACATGCTGCTCCCCTACAAGGACGAGCGGTCGCGGATGACCGACGGCCTCCACGCCGAGTCGCGCATGCTGGGCGACGTCAAGTTCCATCGCCACCGCGGCATCGAGGCCGGCGTGGCGGAGCGCTGGCGCGATGTCTATGCGGAGGACTTCCTGGGGGATGCGGCCCGGGATCTGGCGGAGCGCCTGGGGTACGAGTCCGGACCCGGCCATGCCGGGGGCGGCGCGGTCCTCCGGAGGGACGACGGGAGCTCGGGGCCCGCGCCCCTCTCGCCGGCCCAGGAGCGCCTCTGGTTCCTCGACCAGCTCGACCCGGGAACGGCGACCTACAACGTCTCCATGGCGGTCCGCCTGCAGGGGAGCCTCGACGTGCCGCTCCTCGGCCGCAGCCTCGGCGAGGTCGTGCGGCGTCACGGCTCGCTGCGCACCACGTTCGTCACCCGGGAGGGGAGCCCGGCCCAGGTCGTGGCCGCGGAGCTGACCCTCGACCTGCCGCTCGTCGACCTCTCCGCCCTGCCGGAGCCGCTCCGCGAGGCCGAGGCGAGACGCGCCGCCAAGGCGCACGCCGGCCGGCCGTTCGACCTGGCCCGGGGTTCCCTGGTGCGGGCGTGCCTCGTGCGGATGGAGGGGGGAGAGCACGCGGCGTCGTTCGCTGCCCACCACATCGTGTGCGACGGCTGGTCGATCGGCGTGCTCGTCCGCGAGCTCGGGGAGATCTACGCCGCCCTCGCGACGGGGCGCCCTTCGCCCCTGCCGGAGCTCCCCGTGCAGTACGTCGACTTCGCCCGCTGGCAGCGGCGCCGGCTGGAAGGCGATGCCCTGGACCGCCAGCTCGCCTGGTGGCGGGAGCGCCTGGCCGGCGTGCCGGTCCTCCAGCTCCCGAGCGACCGGCCGCGGCCCGCTCTGCAGAGCTTCGCGGGCTCGACCTGCGGCTTCGCGCTGACGCTTGAGGTCTCCGCCGCCCTGCGGGAGCTCGGCCGGGAGCGCGGCACGACGGTCTTCATGACGGTCCTCGCCGCGTTCCAGGCCCTCCTCTCCCGCTACTCCGGCCAGGACGACTTCGCCGTGGGCTCGCCGGTGGCCGGCCGCAACCGCCGGGAGCTCGAGCCCCTGATCGGGTTCTTCGTCAACACCCTCGTCCTGCGCGCGGAGCTCGCGGACACGCCGGACCTGTTGGCGCTCCTCGACCGGGTGCGCGCGGCCGCGCTCGCGGCCTATGCCCACCAGGACGTGCCGTTCGAGCGGGTCGTCCAGGAGCTCGCCCCCGAGCGCAACCTGAGCTACACGCCGCTCTTCCAGGTGATGCTCGCCTTCCAGAACGCCCCGGCGGCGACCCTCGAGCTGCCGGGCCTCACCCTCGCTCCGTTCCGCGAGGAGCTCACCACGTCGAAGTTCGACATCTCGCTCACCGTCTTCGACAGCGGCCCGCAGATCCTCGGCCAGTGGGTCCATTCCACGGCCCTCTTCGACCGGTCCACGATCGAGCGCTGGGCCGGGCACTTCGAGGTCTTCCTCGCCGGGATCGTGGCCGATCCCCGCCGCGCCGCCTCGGAGATCCCCCTCCTCACCACGGCCGAGCGGGAGCAGATGCTCGTGGCGTGGAACCGGCCCCCGGTGGACTATGCGGAGGAGGGTTTAGTCCATCGTCTCTTCGAGGAGGTGGCGGAGCGGACGCCGGACGCGGCGGCCCTGGTCTTCGCCGGCGAGACCCTCGGCTATGGCGAGCTCAACGCCCGGGCCAACCGGCTCGCGCACCGGCTACGGCGGCTCGGCGCGGGACCGGAGGTGGTGGTGGGCATCAGCGCCGAGCGCAGCTTCGAAATGGTCGTGGGGCTCCTCGCCATCCTCAAGGCCGGGGGAGCCTACCTGCCTCTCGATCCGGCGCTGCCCGAGGAGCGGCTGCGCTTCATGGCCGAGGACGCGGGAATCGCCCTGCTGCTCACCCAGGAGGGCCTCGCCGGAAGCCTGCCGGCCGGGCCGCGCCTCGTCCTCCTCGACCGGGAGGACCTCGCGGCCGAGAACGCCGCCAATCCGGACGTCCCGCTCGCGCCCGGCAACGCGGCTTACGTGATCTACACCTCGGGCTCCACGGGACGGCCCAAGGGCGTGGTCGTCTCCCACGGCTCCCTCGGCAACCGGCTGCAATACGCCCGCGCCGGCGACGTCCTCCCCACGGACGCCTTCCTCCAGAAGACGACGATCAGCTTCGACGTCTCGCTCCTGGAGATCTTCGCGCCGCTGGCGGCGGGGGGGCGCTCCGTCCTCCTCCCGCCCGGCGGGCAGCAGGACCTGGAGCTCCTCGTCCGCACGATCCGCGAGCAGGGCGTCACCTACGCCTCCTTCCCCCCGTCCATGCTCTACGCCCTCTTCGAGCGGGAGGGCTTCGCGGAGTGCACCAGCCTGCGCACCGTGATCACCGGCGGCGAGACGGTCCCCTCCGCGCTGCCGGGCCGGTTCTACGAAGTCCTCCCCGGCGCCGACCTCCTCAACCGCTACGGCCCGACCGAGACCACGATCTCCGTGACCTCCTGGACCTGCGAGCGGGACGCCGCGCCGCGCACACTCCCCATCGGCCGTCCCACGGCCAAGGCGCGGGTCTACCTGGTGGACCGCGGCTTCCAGCCCGTGCCGGTGGGCGTGACCGGCGAGCTCCTCCTGGGCGGCGCGTGCCTCGCCCGCGGCTACGCCAACCGGCCGGAAAAGACGGCGGAGGTCTTCCTCCCCGATCCCTTCTCGGGGGAGATGGGGAGCCGCCTGTACCGCACCGGCGACCTCGCCCGCTACCGGCCCGACGGCGCCCTCGAGTTCGCGGGGCGCGTTGACCACCAGGTCAAGATCCGCGGCTTCCGGGTCGAGCTGGGGGAGATCGAGTCCGCGCTGGCCTCGCACCCGGCCGTGCGCGAAGTCGCGGTAATCGACGTCGAAGAAGGCGCGAGCCGCAGCCTCGCCGCCTACCTGGTGCTCCAGGCGGGGGAGGAGGCTCCAGCGGGCGAGCTGCGCCGGTTCCTCCTCGCGAAGCTCCCGGCGTACATGGTGCCCGCGGACTTCGTCGTCCTGGAGGCGCTCCCGCTCTCGCCCACGGGCAAGGTGGACCGCCGGGTCCTGCCCGAGCCCGGCCGCCGGGGGACGGAGGCGGTCTTCGAGCCGCCCCGGACCCTCACCGGGGAGCTGGTCGCGGGGCTCTGGGCCGGCCTCCTCCGCCGCGAGCGGATCGGCGCCCGCGACAACTTCTTCGAGTTGGGCGGCCACTCCCTCCTCGCCACCCAGGTCGCCTCCCGGGTGCGGGAGGTCCTGGGCGTGGACTTGCCGCTGCGGGTGCTCTTCGAGAAGCCCGAGCTGGCGGGCTTCGCGGCCGAGGTCGACGCGGCCGTCCGCGCCGGGGCCGGCCTCGCCGCACCGCCGATGACGCCCGTGCCGCGCGGCGGAGATCTCCCCCTCTCCTTCGCCCAGCAGCGCCTGTGGTTCCTCGATCAGCTCCAGCCGGGCCTGCCCACCTACAATCTGCCGGCCGCCGTGCGCCTCCTGGGCCGGCTGGACGTGGCCGCCTTCCGGGCGAGCCTGGGCGAGGTGGTGCGCCGCCACGAGTCCCTGCGCACCACCTTCACCGTGCGCGGCGGCAGCCCGGTCCAGGTGATCGCTGGCGAGCTGTCCCTGGATCTCCCCCTGTTCGACCTGCGGGACCTGCCGCCGGACGAGCGCGAGTCCGCCGCCCGCCGCATCGCCCTGGACGTGGCGCGGCGGCCCTTCGACCTCGCCGCCGGCCCTCTGGTGCGGCCCGTCCTGGTGCGCACGGGCGACGAGGAGCACCTCGCGGTGGTGGTGATGCACCACATCGTCTCCGACGGCTGGTCGGTCGGCGTCCTCATCCGGGA
>DASQEB010000352.1:0-3383 GCA_035633875.1 Thermoanaerobaculia bacterium | reverse complement strand
ACCAACGTCTTTGTCGCCCGCTGGGTGGACAAGCCGCTCAACCCGCCGAACAAGGCCGAGGCGGAGGCCGCCGACCGCTACCGCGAGGACGTCCGCTGGCTGGCCGACGACGCGCGGGAGGGGCGAGGCATCGGCACCAGGGGGCTTGAAGAGGCCGGGAAGTGGATCGCCGCGCGTTTCCGCGAGCTCGGCCTCGATTCCGGAGGCGAGGACGGCGGCTGGTTTCAGACCTTCGACGTTCCCGTGGCGGTGGAGGTAAGGCCGTCCACGGTGGTGGCCCTCGACGGCAAGCCCCTGGAGGGGGAGAGCTTCCGTCCCCTCCCGTTCTCGGCCGACGGCGAGGTCGAGGGCGAGGTGGTGGCCGCCGGCTACGGCATCACCGCCCCGGATTCGGGGATCGACGACTACAACGGCATCGACGCCGCGGGCAAGATCGTCGTCGTCCGGCGCTTCACCCCCCAGGGCGGCCCTTTCGAGAACAAGGACGTGGAGCGGCGCTATGGCGACCTTCGCTACAAGGCCTGGAATGCCCGGGAGCACGGGGCCCGGGGGCTGATCGTGGTCGACCTTCCTGCCGCCGCCTCTGAAGCTCCGGAATCCCCCCTGCCCAGTCTCCGGGTGGACAGCTCCATCGCGGCGGGTGGGGACGCCGGCATTCCCGCCGTGGCGGTGACGCGGGCGGCCGGAGCTCGGCTCTTCCAGGGCCGACACCGGGCCTCCCTGAAGGTCGACCTGGAACGAAAGACCCGACCCGCCTTCAACGTCGTGGGCGTGGTCCGGGCCGGAGCGGCGGACCGCCTGCCCGGCGCGGTGCTCGTGGGGGCCCACTACGACCACCTGGGGCGGGGCGGCTCCGGCTCGCTCGCCCCCGACTCCGAAGAAATCCACAACGGCGCGGACGACAACGCCTCCGGCACGGCGGCGCTCCTCGAAGTCGCCCGCCAGCTCGCCGCGGAGCGGGACCGGCTGCGGCGGGACGTCTGGCTCGCGGCCTTCTCCGGCGAGGAATCCGGCGTCCTCGGCTCCACCGCCTTCACCCGTCATCCTCCCAAGGGTCTCGCGATCGGCGACCTCGTGGCCATGCTGAACATGGACATGGTCGGCCGGCTCCGGGGCAACCTCGTCTCCGTGCTGGGAGGCGAATCCGCCGAAGAGTGGCGGGACGTGGTGCTCCCGCTCTGCGACCGGGCCCTCCTCGGCTGCACCCTCTCCGGGGACGGCTACGGCCCGTCGGACCACAGTCCGTTCTACGCCGCGGGCGTGCCTGTGCTCCACTTCTTCACCGGCGCCCATCCGGACTACCACAAGCCGTCGGACGACTTCCCGGCCGTCAATGCCGCGGGCGGCGCCCGGATCGCGCTCGTGGTGGCCGACCTCGCCCGGGAGCTGGCGGTCCGGCCCGAGCGGCTCACCTACAAGAACGCCCCGGCGCCGACCACCGGGGGAGACGCGCGCTCCTTCGGAGCCTCCCTCGGCACCATCCCCGAGTACGCCGGCGACGGCCGTCCGGGCGTGCTCCTCGCCGGCGTCCGGCCGGGCAGCGCCGCGGAAAAGGCCGGCATGCAACGGGGCGACCTCCTCGTCGAGCTCTCCGGGACGGCCATCCGGGACATCAACGACTTCATGTTCGTGCTCCGCAAGTCCAAGCCCGGAGAGAAGGCCACGGCCGTCGTGGAGCGGGGCAGGCAGCGGCTCACGCTGGAGGTGACGTTCGGGGCGGCCGGGCGCAGGTAGCGGTAACCTTCCCCGCCCTTTCCACGTATTTGCCCTGAGGGCGCCCCCGCGCGCCGTCCCGATCCTCACGTCCAAAGGAGGACCCACACCTCATGAAGAAGATCATCCTCATGCTTGCCGCGCTGCTGCTGGCAGCGAATACCGCCTCTGCCGCCATCGATCCCAAGCTCCAGGAGTACGCGAAGAAGATCGAGCAGTTCCCCGCCACCAAGGGGCAGGGGAGCGAGAGCGAGCGCCTCGCCAAGCTGTTCGACCTCGCCTGGGAGACGATGATCCAGGCCTCTCCCGAGATGGCCACCTACATCGGCCGCCCCGGCCACAATCACCGATGGTCCGACATCTCACGCGAGATGATGGACTTCGGAGAGAAGCTGAACCGCACGATGCTCGCGGCCCTCCAGTCCGTCGACCGCTCGAAGCTCACGCCCGCCGAGCAGGTCAACTACGACCTCGCCCGGCACCGGATGGAGCGGGGGATCGAGGGCGAGAAGTTCCCCGGCGAGTACCTGATGATCAGCCAGATGAGCGGACCGCAGCAGAACATCCCGCAGCTCCTCGCCATCATGCCGGCCCGCACGGTCAAGGACTACGAGGACATCATCGCCCGCCTGCGGGGCATCCCCAGGGTCGTCGACCAGACGATCGCGTTCCTCGACGAGGGGGTGAAGAAGGGCATCACTCCGCCCAAGGTCACGCTCCGCGACCTCCCCCAGCAGGTGAAGAACCTCCTGGTGGACGATCCCGTCAAGAGTCCCATGCTGCGGGCCTTCCAGAAGTTCCCCGACGCGGTGCCGGCGGCCGAGCGCGAGCGGCTGACCCGGGAGGCCGTCCAGGTCTTCAACGAGGCGGTCGTCCCCGCCTTCCGCAAGCTCCACGAGTTCGTGGAGAAGACCTACGTGCCGGGCGCCCGGGAGCCCATCGCCATGAGCGCCCTGCCGAACGGCCAGGAGTGGTACGCCTACAACGTCGAGGGGATCACGACCACCGACCTCACCCCGCAGCAGATCCACGAGATCGGCCTTTCCGAGGTCAAGCGCATCCGCGCGGAGATGGACAAGGTCATCGCCAGCACCGGCTTCAAGGGGACCTTCGAGGAGTTCCTCGCCTTCCTGCGGACCGACCCGCAGTTCTTCTATGACAAGCCCGAGGACCTCCTGGCCGGCTACCGGGACATTGCCAAGCGGGCGGACCCCGAGCTGATCAAGCTCTTCGGCAAGCTCCCCCGGCAGCCCTACGGGGTCATCCCCGTCCCGGCCTACGCCGAGAAGTCGCAGACCACCGCCTACTACGAGCCGGGGAACCTGGACGCCGCCCGGCCCGGATACTTCTTCGCCAACACCTACGACCTGAAGTCCCGGCCGAAGTGGGAGATGGAGGCGCTGACGCTCCACGAGGCCGTGCCGGGCCACCACCTGCAGATCGCCATCGCCCAGGAGTTGGAGGGCGTTCCCGAGTGGCGCAAGTACAACGACTACACCGCCTTCACCGAGGGATGGGGCCTCTACGCCGAGAGCCTGGGCGAGGAGATGGGCTTCTACAAGGACCCGTACTCCAAGTTCGGCCAGCTCACCTACGAGATGTGGCGGGCCATCCGCCTGGTCGTCGACACCGGCATGCACTCCCTGGGCTGGACCCGGCAGCAGGCGATC
>DASQEB010000351.1:0-5143 GCA_035633875.1 Thermoanaerobaculia bacterium | reverse complement strand
CTCACCCCGGCCCTCTCCCAAAGGGAGAGGGTGCAAAACCGGTTTGTCGGGTTCATGGGTTTAAAGAAAACCCATTCTTACCAGCTTTTCACCCTCTCCCCCTGGGAGAGGGACGGGGTGAAGGGGGCGGGGCGCAACATTTCAGCCATCCGGAGCGCCTGTAAGACCGAGGACATCCGGAATTCGCCACTCCCGTCCGCCTCCGTCGGATGTCCTCCGTTGCCCCGGTAGCGGCAACTTTCAAGGGGAGAAGAAATGAGCCGGCCCTGCGCATCGTCCGGCGTGCTCGCGCTCCTGCTCCTGGCGGGGTGCGGCCACGTCGTCTACCACGCTCCCAACCATCCGGGAGGCAGCTTCGATTTCGCCTGTCCGCCCTGCAGTCCCGCTGCGGGCGAGGAGGTCGAAGGGATGGTGACGGTCCGCTACCTGGGAGCCGGGGGCCTCTCGATCGGCTGGCAGGGGGATGTGGTGCTGACGGCTCCTTTCTTCTCCAACTACTCCCTCGTCCGGGTCGGCCTCGGGCGTTTCGGCGTTGACAAAGAGGCGGTCAAGCAGGGGCTCGCGGGTGTCCCGCTCGACCGGGTGCGCGCGATCCTCGCCGGGCATTCCCACTACGACCACCTGGGGGACCTGCCGGTCGTGGCGGAGGAGCACGCCCGCGAGGCCCGGATCTACGTCAACCGGGCGGGATTCAACCTCCTTGCTCCGTATGGCCTGGGCTCCCGGTTGTCCTCCCTCGAAGATCGAATCGGCGAATGGATCTGGGTGACCGGTGCGCAGGGGGAGAAAAGGCCGATCCGCTTCCTCGCGATCAGCTCCGGGCACGCGCCCCACCTCTTCCGCTATCACTGGCGGGGGGGCGAGGTGAAGGAGCCCCTGGCGAAGAAGTGGGACGGCGGATCGATCGGCCGCCTGCGGGCGGGCACCACCCTGGCCTTCGTCATCGACCTGATGTCTCCGGACTTCCAGGAGGTCCGCTACCGGATCTACTACCAGGACTCGGCAAGCCCCGCCTGGCTGGGCGAGCCGCCGGAGATCGTCCTGTCCGACGGACGCCCCTTCGACCTCGCGGTGCTCTGCATGGCCTCCTACAACCGGGTCGTGGATTGCCCCGCGTCCCTTCTGGGGACGGTGAGGCCGCGCCACGTGCTCGTCACCCACTACGAGAGCTTCTTCCGTTCCCAAAAGGAGCCCGTCCGCTTCGTCACTCTCCTCACGGACCGGCTGGCGAACGAGTACCTGGCCCGAGTGGAGGAGAGCCTCTCCCGGGGAGGCCTGCCGCCGCAGGGTCCCGTGAATCCGGTCTGCGGCCCCTCCGGCCCGGAGTGGACGATGCCGCTTCCGGGAGAAACGCTTCACTTCCAGCCCACGGGAAGGTGACTCATGGCCTTCAGACCGCTCCAGATCGCTGTCGCCGTCGCCGTCGCCGCCGCGCTTCCTCTGCAGGGGACGGCTCCGCAGCCGGTGGATTGCGACGCCCCGCTCCCCCTCGTCCTCAACGTCGGCGTGCCGGAGTTCATGGTCCAGGCGGAGGGGAACGAGCGGAAGCTCGGCGAGATCCGGGAAGCCACGCAAAAGCTGTTTCAGGCGTTGCAGGGGACGGGCGCCTGCCCGAATCGGGGGCTCCAGGTCAACCTCGCCGTCGGTAACGATTACCAGATCCTCTACTGGCTCGGCCGGGGGGCGGTCGATGTCGGGATCGTGCCCGATCTGAGCCTGCACCTCCTCCAGCGGGATCGGGTGGATCTGCTGGAGCTCGGGGAGAGTTCCAGGCTCGCGGACGACGTCCGCGAGTTCCTACCCGGGGAGACGGTCCGGCTGCGCGCCTGGCATGCCGGGACGGAGGACTGGCGCGAGTTGGGGGAGGTGAAGCCGCATCTCGAAAAGTTTCGCGAGCGGCTCCTGCGCTGCGCCGCGGAGCCCGCCTGCGAAGGAGAGGCCGCGCGGATCGGATACCGTCTCGCCCTGCCCTCGCACCTCTCGCCAGCCTCCCGCGAGCAGGTGGAGGAGACCGCTGCCTGGTTGAAGAGCCGGTCCGGCGACGCAGCTCTGCGGGAGAGGTTCTGGGAGAAGCTCTTCAAGACCGTCCGGTTCACCTTCGGCGAGCCGCGGCCGGCCCGACCGGAGCCGGACGTCCAGGGGGTGATCGAGATCGAGGCTTCCGTGGAGCGGGACGGCGGTCCGCCCGGGTCCCATCTCGTCTTCCTGGCCCAGTCGGTCGCGAAGGTGTTCCGTCCCGAAGCCTTCACCAAGGCGGAGGCCTCCGAGCTCGGCGAGCTCGGAGCGCTCCTGGAGGAGTCGCCGAGCTTCGCGGCCCTGCGCCAGGCCGAGCCCTACTTCGGCGTCCGCCGGTTCGTCTTCACCATCCCGGAGAGCCTCGCTCTCCTGCGGCAGCACCAGAGGACGTCGGGCAAGGCCAGCCTGGCGCTGGTGCTCCCTGGCGGAGGGGTCAAGTCCGTCTATCAGTCCCGGCTCCTCGAGGATCTGTACGGCAACCACCGGCTGGAAAACGTCCTGGCCTCCGGGCCATTGGGAAGCGCGCCGGACCCTCCCCTTCGCGTCAACTACGTCATCGGCACGAGCGGCGGTGCACTCCTCGGCTATTTCGTGGCGCGGATCGATCGGGCGGGGCCGTTCGAGCTGACGGACATCCTCTGGCGGGGGGAGGACGGGGAGTTCCTGGAGAGCGGCGAGATCTTTCCGTGGACCGACATGCCCCGCTACGCCAGCCTGCTCGTGATGCTCGGCATGCTCGCCATTCTCCTGGTGCTCTTTTCGCACGCCCCCTTTCGCCGGCTGCGGATCCCGGCGGGCGAGCCCCCGAAACGGGCCGGCCGGAGGCTGCGGCTGGGACTGGTCTTCTGGCCGTTGATGCTGATGACGCCGATTCTCGTGCGGCGGATCAACGGCCTGTCCCTCCAGGAGCACGTCCCGGTGATCGAGGGGATCTTCTATACGTTGTGCACCGCCCTGGCCGTGTTCGCCGATCAGTGCCTGGCGTTGAGGGAGCAGGACGGCACCCGGGAGACGAAAACCTCCTCCGTCTCCCCCTGGCTGCCCCTGTCCGTGGGAGGGTCCCTCGTCGGGCTCACCTTCCTGTGGAGCTATCAGAGCTGGCTCGACCTCAAGGTCCCAGGCTGGCAGGCCCTGGTGGTGATCGCGATCCTGCTCTTCGGCGTGCGCTACCAGCTTCCGATTCCACGCTTCCGCTGCGGTCGGGACGAGATCGGTCCCGGGGCGCGGGTGACCGTCGCCTGCGTGGACTGCGCCGCCGTGACCTTCGCCTCGGTCGGCCTGCTGGCGATCGGCGGTGGTGCGTTCAGTTGGGTCGATCAGCACGAGTTTCCCGATTTCATTCTGGCCTTCGTGGCCCTGCTCTTCGCGGTCATGGCGATCCCCCTGCTGGAGGCGCCGGCCTTCCAGACGTCCCGAACCCGGGGCTGGAGCGTGTACGTTCTGATGCTGCTCGCCGTGGCCCTGGCGGTCGTCCTGTTCTCCCGTCCAGCCAAGGTGACCGAGCTCAGCGACCTTCTCCTGCGGGATTCCCGGATGGACATCAAGCTCGGCTCGCTGCTGGTCTGCATCGGCATCTTCCTCCTCCTCTCCGGAGTGAGGCTCTGGATTGCCCGCTCGCCTCGCTACCAGGAGCGCCTGGAAGGCTTCCGGCAGGGTCTTCAGGTCTGTCTTCTGCAGATCGTCCTCGTGACGCTCATCCTGTGGGGGCTCGGGAAGAAGTGGCCGGCGAAGTTCCCGGCGCTCGAGCTGACCTGGGATTTCTGGAAGTGGCTCCTGGTGGTGAGCTTCGGCGTCGCGCTTCTCCTCGTGGTGGCCGGCCTTGCCGGCAGATCCACCCGGCGGCTCAGGTTTCTTTTCAAGGGGCTCGAGTACCTCTGCTCCCACCACCAGTCCGGTTCCGTGCCCCGCCGGCGGATCCTGCGCATCGTGGGGGCCTCCTGCTTCGCCTTCCTGTGGTGGAACTTCATCCTGGCCCCCGCCCTGTACGGCAACGGCCAGGCCAGCAAATTCCTCACGGACGTGGTCGTGCCCGAATTCAAGGAGCGCCAGTTCGACCTCTACCGCGACGAAAACCGCTTCGAGGAGCTGACGGTTCCCCTGGTGGTGACGGCCAACCGGCTCGAAACCGACGGCACGCGCTACTTCCTCGTCGTGCCGCGCGCCCAGGACGCCTGCCCGCCGATCCTCCAGAAGCCGGGGAGCGGCGCCATCTGGTATTCGGTGCACCTGGGCAACGATCCCGATGTCGAGAAGACCTGTGAGAATCCTCTCGATATGGACGACGAGCTGGCTTTCTCCTCCCAGATCCAGCCCTACGTCTTCGCCTCCGGCTCTCCGTTCCCGGTCTTTGCGGCCCACCGGGTGTACCTGTCCGAGAAGGAAGGAGAGGAGCAGGCAGACGGCAAATGGCCCCTGGTCGACGGCGGCTACTCGAGCAACGTGCCGGTCGACGGCGCCGTCTCCCTCTCGGCGGGGCAGGCGCTGATCCTCAACTCGACGCCCTGGGAGACCGAGAAGGACCCCGTCACCCGCTGGACCCGGACCCTCGGCCGGATCCCGGGAGTCCTCGTCGGCGACCTCATCCGTCTTCCGGGCTTCCTCTTCGAGCGCTCCCAGCAGGTCGACCGCCTCCGCAAGCAGGAGCTCTTCGTCGTCTCCTTCACCCCGACCGACCGGGAGGGCTGGCCCGGCCTCACCGATTTTCGGAGGAACATCATCGAAAATTTGAAAGGTTATGCGGAGGACGATCGCGAGCGCCGCATCGGAATGGTCGAGAGCTGGGGACCGCCGAGCTACCAGTTGAGCGTGCTGGTGGGCAACGGGGGAGGCTCTCCCTCCTCCTGATCGGGCGGCTTCCACGGGGGAGGCTTCCCTGCTCGGGAGGAGGCTTTCCCCACCGGGACGGATGACTTTGGCGTGGGCATGAGGGGACGCCTACCTGGCATTGAAATGCCAGGCTTTACGCCCAAGCCCCTTCGGGGCAAATCCCCCCTCAGAGGTTTTGATAGGCGCTCTTACTCATCCTCTTTCCGGCTCGCCTCGCGCCGCTCTGCGATCAACTCTTGGGAGAGGCTGACCTGGGGCGAGATGTGAGCGAACCGCTGGCGAAGGCGCTGGAAGACCGTTT
>DASQEB010000350.1:0-6158 GCA_035633875.1 Thermoanaerobaculia bacterium | reverse complement strand
GGCCGTGGGGCTCCAGATGGCCGCCCTCTCCCTTCAGGGGCGGACGGATGTCGAGGACTTCATCGAGCACTTCACCGGCAGCCACCGCTTCGTCCTCGACTACCTCACGGACGAGGTCCTCTCCCGGCAGCCGGAGGGGGTGCGGGACTTCCTGCTGCGCACCTCCATCCTCGGCCGCCTCTCCGGTCCTCTCTGCGACGCCGTCACCGGCCGGAACGACAGCCAGACGATCCTGGAGGAGCTGGACGCCACCAACCTCTTTCTCATCGCGCTGGATGACACCCGCACGTGGTACCGCTACCACCACCTCTTCGGCACCCTGCTCCGCCACCAGCTCGAACGCACGGTGGGCCGGGACGGAGTGGCGGACCTCCACGAGCGGGCGAGCCAGTGGTACTCCGACCATGGCCAGCCCGAGGACGCCCTGGAGCACGCCCTGGCCGCCGGGGCCCTGGACCGGGCGGCCCGCCTCGTCGAGGAGAACGCCCTCCCCCGGCTGATGCGCGGCGACGTGGGCGCGCCGCTGCGCTGGATCCGCTCGCTGCCGGCCGAGTGGGTCCGCACCCGGCCGCGGCTCAGCCTGGGCCAGGCCTGGGCACTGACGCTCAACCTCCAGTGGGCCGAGGCGGAAACGTCGGTCCGCGAGGCGGAGCGGGCCCTGGAGTCCTCGCCGCACCCCGAGGCCGTCCTCCAGGCCCAGGCCAGGGTGCTCCGGCAGTTCCTCGCCCGCGTGCGTGGCGAGGCGGACGGACCGGTCGACCTCCCGAGGGACGGGATCGACGAGGTGCCGGAAGGTGACCTGTTCCTGCGCAGCATGATCGCGCTCGACCTGGGGATGTCCTGCCGCGAGGAGGACGACCCCGGCCCGGCGAGGCGGGCTTTCGAGGAGGCCAAGGCCCTGGCCCTCGCATCGCAGAACACCCTCGCTCTGGTCATCGCCCACTCGCATCTGGCCGAGATGGAGGTGTCCGGGGGACGGCTGCGCCGGGGGCTCGCGCTCTACCGCGAGGGGGAGCGCCTCGCCGAGGAGCTGGCCCCCCGGGGAGGACCGGCGCCCGCCGCCGTCAGCATCGCCTACAGCGGCATGGCCGAGATCCACCGCGAGTGGAACGATCTGGACGCCGCCTCCGATCTCGCCGGGAAGGCGGTCGAGATCGGCCGGCGGGGAGGGCCGGGAGGGACCGTTCTCCACGGCATGATCGTGATGGCCCGGGTGCGGCAGGCCCGGGGGGACTTCGCGGGCGCCTTCGAGGCCCTGGCCGAGGCCGAGGGGGTGATGCGGCGCACCGGCGCTCCGAGCTGGATCCAGGCCCTGGACGCCTATCGCAGCCGGCTGCTCCTCGCCCAGGCGCGGGCCGAGGGCCGCGAGCCTCCTCTGGAGCCCGTGACCCGCTGGGCCCGCGCCGTCGGGCTGCTCGACGACTGGCGCCGGCCCTACCGCAACCCGATCTTCCTCCCCGTCTACCCGAAGGAGTTCGCTCACCTGACGCTCGCCCGGCTGTTCCTCGCCCGGGGAGACCACGAGGAGGCGCTCGAGCTCCTCCTCTGGCTGCGCGCGCCGGCCGAGGCGGCCGGACGCCTCCGCTCCGTCCTCGACATGCTCGCCCTGGAGACCCTCGCCCGAAACGGGGCGGGAGATCGGGAGGGGGCGATCGCCACTCTGCGGCACGCCCTCACCCTGGGCGAGCCCGAGGGTTTCATCCGCACCTTCGCGGACAAGGGGGCCGTGATGGCGGAGCTGATCGGGGAGGCCGCGCCGGGACACACCGGGCCGGAGTACACCCACCGGCTGCTGGCGGCGGTCGGCCGGTCCGGGGAGGCCGCTCCGGCGACCCTGCCGGTCCAGGACCTGCCGGAGCCGCTCTCGGACCGCGAGTTGGAGGTGCTGCGGCTGATCGCGACCGGCCTCTCCAACGCCGACGCCGGCCGCAAGCTCTTCATCGCGCCGAGCACGGTGAAGAAGCACCTGGAGAACATCTATTCGAAGCTGGGGACCAGGAACCGGACCCAGGCGATCGCCCGGGCCCGGGAGATGGGGTTGTTGTAGGACCTCACCCCCTGTCCCCCTCTCCCATCGCCCTCCCTTCCACCGGGAGAGGGGGGACGCTCCTGGGGAGCGACAGGCTTACCGCACCGGCTGCGCCACTCCGCTCGAGATGGCCCGGTCGAGCAGGGCCCGGGTCTCCTTCTCGGCCTTCTTGCTCGCCGCGTCCTGCTGACGACCGAGCGCGTCCTGCTGGCGGCCGAGCTCCTCCTGCGGCTCGCTGTACTGCTCCTGCTGGCGGCCGAGCTCCTCCTGCTGCCGGCCCAGCTCGTCCATCTGGCGCGACAGCTCCCTTTCCCGCCGCTCATGCTCGGCGTCGACGGCCTCGTCGCCCTCCCGCAGCCGCTGTGCCGAGAGGGTCGCCATCTGCGCACCGAGGGCCGCCTGCTTCGCCCCCAGAGCGGCCTGCTGCCCTCCCAGCTTCGCCTGCTCGGCCCCGAGCTTGGCCTGCTCGGCTCCGAGCTTCGCCTGCTGCTTGCCCAGCTCCGTGACCGGCTTCCAGAGCTCGTTGACCGCCTTCAGGGTGGCCGCGTCGCGGATGACGTACTCCTTGCCGTCGCGGCGGAACCAGAGCATCTCGCCATCCGACTCCTTGTAGAGCCTCTTGACCCTCTCGTAGTCGTCCGAGGAGCCGCTCATGGTGACGTTGTTCTTTCCCCGGAACAGGATCCAGGACTCTCCGTCGTCGTTCATGGACCAGCGGTACGATGTCTGCTGGGCGGGTGGCTTCGGAGCCTTCGGGGGCTTCGGCGGGGCCGGGGGAGCGGGTGGAGCCGGCGGAGCCTCCTGTCCCTTCCTGGCGGACCCGGCCGCTCCGGGCCGGGCAGCCCTGGGACTCACGCCGGGCACCGGTGCCACCGCCACGGCTCGCGGGGTGGGCGCCGCGCCGGGGACCGGCGCCACCGCAGCAACACCCGGAGCGAGGGCCACGCCAGGGACCGGAGTGGAGGCCGGGTGAGGAGGCGCAGCACCGACCACGCCGCCCTTCACGCCACCGCGGACGCCGCCTGCGACGCCGCCGACCACACCCCCTGCAACGCCACCGGTCACACCGCCCCGGACGCCTCCGGCCACGCCTCCCACGACTCCGCCGCGAACGCCGTCTTCGATCGCCTGAGGGGTCACCCCCTCCACAGGGAGTGCGGCCATGGCCGGAGGTTCTGGGGGCAGCTCGGCAACGACCGGCGCTGGAGGCGGAAGCTCCGCGGGCTCCGCAGGAGGAGTGGGGGGCAGCTCGGCAACGACCGGAGCTTCGGGAGCGGGCTCGACCACGGCCGCCTCGGGCGCCTCCGGGGTCTCCTCCTGCGCCACCATCTGGAAAGGAATCAAAGCCGTCAAAGCTGCCGCCCCGGCCAACCACCACCAGGCCGAGGGACGGCGCGCGCCATTTGAAGAATGCTGAAGCATCTGAAGTCTCCTTTTGAGGTTGCGCAGGGAGGGCGAGGCCCCGGCGGCGGCGAGACCGGTCTCTCGCGGAGCCACACCCCACCGTAGAAGCAGGCGCCCGTAGTCCCGGGGCGCCGTCCCCAGGATGCGGAGCACCTCGGCGTCGCACGCGGCTTCGCGGGCGAGCGCGTATTCACGGGCGGCGAGCGCCGCCAGCGGGTGAAAGAAGAAGATCCGTTGGGCCAGCGCCGGCACCCAGCCGAGCCACAGGTCCTTGCGGCGCACGTGGGCCAGCTCGTGGCAGAGGGTCATCGACAGTTCGGACGGGGAGAGCCCGTCGAGCCCGGGCGCGGGCAGGAGCACCAGCGGGCGCACCAGTCCCACGGCCTGGGGCGTGTCCACATCCACCGAGCCGCGCAGGTCGGCCGGCCGGGAGACGCCCAGCCGCTCCCGCAGCTCCGCGAACATCGCGGCCATCCAACCCTCCCGCACCGGCTCCGACCGCTGGACGATCCAGCGCGTGCGCCGGACCTCCCGAGCGAGAAAAGCGAGGTGGATCAGGAGCCCGGCCAGCCAGAGGGCGACCAGGAGGACCGGCAGGGACGCGACCCGCCGCTCCGGAGAGCTGGACGCAACGGACGGGGCCGCCGGGGCCACCGCCACATTCGTGACCGAAAAGGACTGCTCTTCGGCCGTCGCCGCCGCCGGGAGCACCGGCAGCTCGACCGGCGTCACCCAGACCAGCCCGAGGAGGAGCTTGAGGCAGGCCGCCCACCACAGGCCGCAGCGCACCGCGGCCGGCAGGCGGGGGAAGAGGCGGCAGAGAATCCAGACCGCGGCGATGAACAGCGCCCCCTGGAGGGAGGCGCGGACCAGGATGTCCAGAAGCCGGCCGGCGTCGAAGGCGCTCATTCCCCGGCCTCCTTCTTGCGCGACTGGAGCTTCGCCACCAGACTTTCGAGCTCGGCCAGCTCCTCGTCCGAGACCTCCGCCTTCTCCGTCAGGTAGGTCACGACGGGCGAGACCGAGCCGCCGAGGGTCCTCTCGACGAAGGACCGCACGACGTCCTGCAGCACCTCGCCGGCCGGCGCCGGGGAGAAGTAGCGGTAGACCCCCTCCACCTGCCGGCGATCGAGGTGCCCCTTGGCGCGCAGCCGCTCCATCATCGTGAGCACCGTGGAGCGCGCCAGATCCCGGGCGGCGCCGAACTCCTCCGCCGCCTGCCCGACGGTCACCTCGCCCTTCTCCGCCACGTACTGGAGAACCGCCAGCTCCTGGTCTCCGATCGATCTGGGTCTCATCGTCCCCTCCTGACTACAACTGTCGTCATCGTACTCCTGACGACATCTGTCGTCAAGCGGGAGATACGGGGCGACGCGGAAAAGGTTGCGGCAGCGGATTAGGATTGGAGGATCATGTCCGACTTCGCCATCCTCCCGGTCCTTCTCCTCCTGCTCCTGGCCCTCCCGGCCGGGGCCGCTCCCGCACCACCGCCCGGCGACCCGGTCACCGGCTTCGTCGAGGTCCCCGGAGGCAAGATCTGGTACGAGGCGCGGGGCCAGGGAACGCCCCTGGTCCTGATCCACGACGGGCTCCTCTCCAGCGAGACCTGGGACGAGCAGATCCCGGTCTTCGCCCGCACGTTCCGGGTGATCCGCTACGACCGCCGGGGGTACGGCCGCTCCGAGGCGCCGAAGGAGCCCTGGTCGGACGTGGACGATCTGCATGCGCTCCTCGAGTCCCTGAAGATCGATCAGGCCATCCTCATCGGCTGCTCGTATGGCGGGAGCCTGGTGGTGGACTACACCCTCGCCCACCCAGACCGGGTCGAGGGCATGGTGCTCGTGGGGCCCGTCGTCTCCGGCCTCCCGTATTCCCAGCACTTCTGGCGCCGCACCTTGGGGAACTTCGCTTCGCAGGTCCGGGGCGGGGACCTCCAGGCGACGATCGATGCCTGGGTCAACGATCCCTACATCACCGACGCCGCCAACACCAGGGCGCGGGAGCGGATCCGGGAGCTGCTGACCCGGAACCCCGCCTTGATCTCTGTGGGTCGCGTCCAACCCAAAGTGCCGGAGCGCCCGGCGGCCGGCAGGCTCCGGGAGATCCGTAAACCGACCCTGCTCGTCGTCGGCGCCTCGGACATCCCGGACGTCCACGCCCACACCGGTGCCCTCGAGAGTGGGATCCACCGCGCCCGCCGGGTGGTCATCCCCGGTGCCGGCCATCTCGTCCATATGGAGAAGCCGGAAACGTTCAATGAGGTCGCCTTCGCCTTTATGCGGCCGGGCGAGGCCGCCGCGGCCTATCTCGCCACTCTGGACCGGGACCGGATGTACGAGGAGGGCCGCCGTCTCCTGGAGTACGACGCCTCGGCCCCGCTGGACGTCCAGGAAGCCGGCACCGAGCAACAGGGAGACGTGCGGGTGGTCGATCTGAGCTACGTAAGCCCGCTGGGCGGCCGCGTGCCGGCGTACCTGGTCCTGCCCAAGGGGGAAGGCAAACGCCCGGGCATCCTCTTCCTCCATCCCGGCCAGGGGGACCGCACGACCTTTCTGGACGAGGCGGTCGAGCTCGCCCGCGACCGCGGCTTCGTCTCCCTGACGATCAGCGCCCCGTCCCTCCGGCCCGAAAACCAGGGGAGCCCGAGAAAGCCGTTCGACCCGGAGACCGACCGCAAGGAGCAGATCCAGACCCTCGTGGACCTCCGCCGCGGCCTCGACCTCCT
>DASQEB010000349.1:0-5933 GCA_035633875.1 Thermoanaerobaculia bacterium | reverse complement strand
TGAAGCTGCACGAGGAACCCGCCGGCAGGCCGGTACATATCAGGCTCACCGGGCCGGCAAACCCGCCGATGGAGGTGACGGTGCAGGTGGTGGTGGCGCTGCTCTCCCGGGCCACCACAGGCTCGACGGCGTGCAGGAGAGAATGAACTCCGGCGGGGGCGGCGGAGCCGTCGGGATCGCCGTTATACAGTTGCTGGCGCGGCCGAAGCAGGCCGAGGAGGACCCGGCCGCGACCACGTTGTAGGAGTAGCTCCGGTCCCCCGCCAGTTGGGTGTCGAGATAGGACGTGCCGGTCACCTCGGCGATCAGCGTCTTGCCGAACTCGCAGCCCGCGTGCCCCTCGGAGCGGAATATCCAGTAGCGGGTCGCGCCCGCCACCGCCCCCCACGACAGCGACGTCTGGTAGTCGCCCACCGTGGCCGACAACGCCGGCGCCGCCGTGGGCCCGCCCGCGCAGCCGCTGTTGACCGGCGCCGGCGCCGCGCAGGCGATGCCGTGGCGTTGAAGGCGTTGAAGAGTGCCGTCATGTGCGGCGTGCCGTCGCTGATGTTGCCATTGTCGTCGTCGGCGGCCAGCCACTGCATGTAGCCGTTGGTCGCGCCGCAGCCGCTCGACGAGGAGCCGCAGGTGCAGGCGTGCCAGGCGCCGTTATGCCGCCGGCTCCGATTTCATTTCATGGAAATGGACAACGCCGGGCCGTCCATGCCGATTTTGGAAGAGCCTGGATGCGGTACACTGCCGCGAACGAACCCAGCTCATGGATGGATCCACAGGAGGTGGTCGATGGCGATGCGTCGTTTGCTCCCCGGTCTTGCCCTGCTTTTCGCCCTTGCGGCGAGCCCCGTCTCCGGGCAGATCTTCGTCTTCGACCTCCGCGGCGACCAGGAGGTGCCTCCAGCCGCGAGCGCGGCGAGCGGCGGATGCATGGGGCAGCTCGACGTTCCCGCGGCGCAATTCTCCCTGATCTGCGTCCACAACGTCTCGGGAGCGACCATCCTGCATATTCATCGCGCCCCCGCCGGAGCGAACGGCCCGGTGGTCTTCGACCTTGGCGACCCGGCCAGCCCGGTGCAGGCCACCTGGACGGGGATGACACCGGCCGACATCGCGGACCTCCTCGCCGGCAGCCTCTACGTGAACATCCATACCGATGGCCGGCCGGCCGGCGAGATCCGCGGCCAAATCCTCGAGCGGACCGTCGACAGCGTCCCCTTCACTGCGGACGGCAGCCAGGTCGTCCCCCCCAATGCGTCGAGCGCGACCGGCAACTGCCTTGCCGACCTGAACGACGCCGCCACAGCGCTCCTCGTGCAGTGCACGCACGACGTGCCGCTGCCGCAGGCCGCCCACGTCCATCAGGCGCCCGCCGGTGAGAACGGACCCGTCGTCTTCTCCTTCGGCGCCGCGACCAGCCCCTTCTCCGGGGGTGTGCCGATGACCCCTCTGCTGGTCGCCCAGTTCGCGGCCACGTTCCTCTACGTCGACATCCACTCGGAGAGCGCCTCCGAGGAGCTTCCGGGCGATGAGATCCGCGGACAGATCGGTGTTCCGCCGAACCCGACCGTGGGCACGATCCGGATCACCAAGGCCACCTTCCCGTCCGGCGGCGCCGGCTTCGGCTTCACCCACGACATCCCTGGCTTCCCCGGCAGCTTCCTCCTCGATGACGGCCAGACGGAGGTCTTCGTCGACGTCGCGCCCGGCACCTACACCGTCACCGAGGACGATCCGAGCACCTCTCCCGGAGGCTTCGCGCTGACCGCCGTGGTCTGTGGCGATGCCGACAGCACGGGAGATCCGTTCGCCCGCACCGCCACGGTCCGCCTGGACGCGGGCGAGACGGTGAGCTGCGGCTTCACGAACTTCGGGGTCTCCGGGGCCGACCAGATCTTCGTCTTCGACCTTCGCGGCAGCCAGGAGGTCCCGCCGGTGCCGAGCGTGGCGACCGGCGGGTGCATGGGACAGCTCGACTCCGAAGCTGGCGAGCTCTCGCTGATCTGCACCCACAACGTGACGAATGCGACCATCATGCACATCCATCGGGCCCCGCCCGGAGAGAACGGCCCGATCGCGTTCGACCTCGGCGACCCGGTCAGCCCCGTGCACGCAACCTGGACGGGAATGACACCGGAGGACGTCGCCGATCTCCTCGCCGGCAACACGTACGTCAACATCCATACCGCCGGCCGGCCGGCGGGCGAGATCCGCGGTCAGATCCTCGAGCGGACCGTCGACAGCGTCGCCTTCACCCTGGACGGCAGCCAAAACGTCCCGCCCACCGACTCGCCCGCGACCGGCAGTTGTCTTGCCGACCTGAACGACTCCGCCACGGAGCTTTTCGTGCAATGCACGCACGACGTGCCGTTGCCGGAGACCGCCCACGTCCACGACGCGCCCGCCGGCGAGAACGGCCCTGCCGTCTTCACCTTCGGCGATCCGGCCAGCCCCTTCTCCGCCGGCGTGCCGCTGAGTCCGCGGCTCGTCGCCGACTTCGCAGCCACCTTCCTCTCCGTCGACCTCCACGTGGAGCCTTCCGAGGAAGCCCCGGGCGCCGATATCCGCGGACAGATCGGCGATCCGCCGAGCCTCACCGTGGGCACCATCCGGATCACCAAGACCACCCTCCCGGCCGGCGGCACCGGCTTCGGCTTCACCCACGACATCGGCTCTCCCGGGAGCTTCGTCCTCGACGATGGTGAGACGGAGGTCTTCACCGACGTTGCGCCCGGCACCTACACCGTCACCGAGAACGACCCGGGCGTCGCTCCCGGGGGATTCGCGCTGACCGACGTGGTCTGTGAAGATGCCGACAGCACAGGAGATCCGTTCGCCCGTGCCGCCACGATCCGCCTGGACCCGGGAGAGACGGTAACCTGCACCTTCACGAACCTCCGGACCTCCGGAGCCGACCGGATCTTCGTCTTCCATCTATCCGGCGACCAGGAGGTCCCGCCGGTGCCGAGCGCGACAACCGGCGGGTGCATGGGACAGCTCGATTCCGCCGCCGGCGAGCTCTCGCTGATCTGCACCCACAACGTGACGGATGCGACCATCATGCACATCCACCGGGCCCCGCCCGGAGAGAACGGCCCGATCGCGTTCGACCTCGGCGACCCGGTCAGCCCCGTGCAGGCCCTCTGGACGGGGCTGACGCCGGCCGACATCGCCGATCTCCTCGCCGGCAATCTCTACGTGAACATCCACACCGGCGGCCGGCCCGGCGGCGAGATCCGCGGCCAGATCCGCGAGCGGACCGTGGACAGCTTCTCGTTCCCCGCCGATGGTCCGTCGACGGCGAACGGCACCTGCTTCGCCGATCTCGACGAAACTGCAACGGCGCTCTTCGTGAGATGCAGTCACGGATTGACGCAGCCCGAGTCCGCCCACCTCCACGATGCGCCTCCCGGAGAGAACGGACCGATCGTCTTCACCTTCGGCACGGGGTCGAGCCCCTTCTCCGCGAACATATCGATGAGCCCCCGGCTCGTCGCGGACTTCGCGGCCGGCTTCCTCTACGTGGACATCCACTCGGCGGGCGCCGAGGGCTCCTCGGGCGGCGATCTCCGCGGGCAACTGGTCGAAGCCGCAGCCCTGTCGCCGGTCGCCGTCCCGACCCTCTCCCAGTGGAGCCTGATCCTGCTCGCCCTGTCGCTGCTGATGGCCGGCTGGTGGCACCTAAGGCGCCGGCCCGGCCCCCTTGACGGCCCGGGCGGCCCCTGGCATTCTTGAGAAGTCGGGCGATGGCCCACCGCCCAACCCCGTTCGGTCTCCCCCCGCGAGACCCTCGACCGGGGCAAAGGGGTCCTCAAGCCTCGGGTCCTGTGTTTCGATTTTCTGGTGCCGATGTCCAGGCGGGGGCTGGGTATCGTGTGACCAGGAGACGAGACACATGACCCAACAGAAGAAACTCAAGAAAGCCATCCGCGCCCGGTCCGAGAAGACCGGGGAAAGCTATACCGCAGCGCGCCGCCAACTCCTCCTCGCGCGCGAGAAGAAGGCGGAGGCGGCGCAGCCCGCCGCTCCCGAGCCCCAGGAACCCCAGACCGCGCCTCCCGCGCCGGACACTGCTGCCGCGGCCACTCCCCGCGGCAGGCGTACGATCAGCGACGAGTCCGTGCGCCAGAAGACCGGCCACGATCTGGAACACTGGTTTGCCGTGCTGGACGCGTTCGGTGCCGTGGCCAAGGGACATACCGCGGCGGCCGCTCACCTGTACAAGGAGCACGGGATTCCCGGGTGGCATGCCCAGGGGATCACCGTGGCATACGAGCGCGCCCGCGGGCTGCGAGAGATGAATCAGTCGTGCACCGGAACCTTCCAGGTCTCCGTCTCGAAAACCGTTCCCGCGGCCGTGGCCGAGGTCGTGGACGCGCTGAAGAGCGCCGATCGTCGGGCCGCCTGGCTGCAAGGCGCCAACCCGGCCCTCGTCCAGGCCCTCGACGCCGCCTTCACGGGGGACAAGCCGCGCGAGGTGAAGACCCGGGGGAGCGACTACGCCTGGCTGCGCTACCCCTGGGACGGCCGCACGGTCGAGATCCGCATCACGGGGAAGCCCAAGGGGGCGAGCGTCGTGGCGGACAACAAGGACCTCGCGGATCCCGCGCAGGTCGAGCAGCGGCGCGCGCAGTGGCGCACCGCGCTCGAGGGGCTCCAGCGGCACCTCGGCCGCTGATCGGACAGGCTTGCTGCAATCAGGTGGGCTTCTCGCTCGAGCGGCCCACCCTCTGAGGAGACCATCTCAGGATGGAGGACGGTCGGAATGGCACGCGGCTGGGAAAGCAAATCCGTTGAATCTCAGATCGAGGACTCCGACTCGGGCTCGGAGCGAGGCGAGTCGCTCACCCCCGAGCAACGCGAGCTCAAGCGGAAGCGAGAAGGGCTCGAGCTGTCACGGCGGCGCGTTCTGCAAGAGCTCGAAATCACTCGATCAGCCGCCCGTCGTACCTCTCTCGAGCACGCGTTGGCTTTTCTGGACGAGGAGCTCGGAAAGCTTTCCCCGCCGTCTTGATCGCGGGTCCCTCAGCCTCACATCGTCCGGCCGCCGGCACTTTCCCGTAAGGTACGAACATAGCAGCGATCCCGCCTTTCGAAAGCGGCAGCCAACTTTCCGTAGTGCACGAATTCAATGGAGCGCAAATTCGTGTCGTTCAGGAAGGGGGCCGCCGGCACTGTCTTTTTGACGTGCCTGGAGTTACAATAGGCTCTCAGTTGACCGACTGACAGATGGGCCTCGCAGGCGAGATCGGCGTCCCGGGTCAGGGGAACTGTACTGCCGCCTCCGAGCGGCGTGCGAGGTGCCCAAAAGGAGGACTCGTGCGCACCAAGACCTGGATCCGGAGCTTCGTTCTTCTTCTGCTCGTCCCCTTCGCTCTCCACGCGGCCGAAAGTCAGATCTGCGGGGAGCACGACCTGACCTTCGGCTGTACCAAGACGGAAGAGAAAGGGCGGCTCCGGGCGGGCTGCGGAGTGCACGAGGGAGGACGTTTCTTCGCCTCCGAGTGGCGGATCTACGACTTGCAGACCGAAGAGGTTCTGGGGCGAGTCCCCGCGGGCCGGGACGGCATCGCCCTGGTCGAGATCCCCAAGAGCCGCTGGTTCATCATCGAGGGCGAGCTCGTGTGCACGAGGAGCGCCAGCGAGCTCGCCATCCCCTACCGCTTCCTCGTCGAACGGACCGGAGACCACAGCTTCCGGCAGCGCGCCTACACGCCGGAGAACCTCGTGGCCACGGGGAACTGGAACACCGACACCCAGTTGCACTACGGCGAGTTCCGCAGCCGTTCGCTCGTCGGGAGAGCGCCCCAAGCGGTGCCGAATCGCTGACCGGCACGGAGGGCCGGCCGCGCGGGACCTGCTACCGCGAGGCCGGGTACTCCCGGCGAAGTTGGTCGATCACCGCCAGGCGCTGGTCTCGGTTCTCTTTCTCCACGGTG
>DASQEB010000348.1:0-5741 GCA_035633875.1 Thermoanaerobaculia bacterium | reverse complement strand
CGACGCCGAGACGGCACAGGCGGTGGGCGAGGAGGGTGGCCCGCCGGTCGAGCTCGGCGTAGGTCAGCCGCTCCGTCCCCGCGTAGAGCGCCACTGCACCGGGGGTGCGGGCCGCCTGGATCTCGAACGCCTCGTGCAGGCACGGCCCCGCGAGGGACACCGCCCCCTGCGCGTTCCACTCCACGAGGAGCTGGGCCCGCTCCGCCTCGGTCAGCAGCGGCAGGTCGGACACGGCCTCTCCAGGAGCGGCGAGGGCCGCGGCGAGGAGTGTGCGGAAGGCTCCCAGGAAACGCCCGGCGGTGGTGGCGTCGAAGAGGTCGGCGTCGTGCTCCAGGGCGCCGGCGAGCTCCCGGCCGGCGTCCGTCAGGGCCAGGGTGAGGTCGAACTTCGCGGTGCCGCCGTGCACCTCCAGGGGCGTCCAGACGAGGCCCGCGAAGTCCAGGGAGGACAGGGGCTCCTCCTGGAGAAGGAGGATCGCCTGGAGGAGAGGCGGGCGGCCCAGGGAGCGGTCCCCGGTGACCTCTTCGACGAGCCTCTCGAAGGGGAGGTCCTGGTGGTCGTAGGCCCCGAGCGCCTCCTCGCGGGTCCGGGCGATCAGCTCGCGGAAGGAGGGGGAGCCGGCGAAGCGCGCCGGGAGCGCCAGGGTGTTCACGAAGAAGCCGACCAGCGGCTCGATCTCGGCCCGGTTACGGTTGGCCACCGGGGCGCCCACGATCACCGTCTCCTGGCCCGACAGGCGGTGCAGGAGGGTCGAGAACGCCGCCTGGAGGACCATGAACAGACTGGCCCCCTCGCGCCGGGCCAGCGCGCGCAGCTCCTCCGCGCCGCGCAGGGCGAAGGGGAGGAGGCCGCCGCGAGAGCTGCGCGCCGCCGGCCGGGGCCGGTCCGTGGGGAGCTGGAGCGTCGGAGGATCGGTGCCCAGCCGCCCGCGCCAGTATCCGAGGAGGCGCTCCAGCGTCGCGCCCTGGAGCCAGGACCGCTGCCAGCGGGCGAAGTCCGCGTACTGGACCGGGAGCGCGGGGAGGGGCGAGGGGGCACCTGCGACCGCGGCTCCGTAGAGGGCGGCCAGCTCCCGGGTGAGGACGCCGCGCGACCAGGCGTCCGAAACGATGTGGTGGAGGGTCAGGAGCAGAGCGTGCTCGTCCGTCCCCAGCCGGAGCAGGGCTGCGCGCAGCAGAGGGGCCTGCCCGAGGTCGAACGGCAGGCGGGCCTCGGCAGCGGCCAGGCGCGCCAGCTCCCGCTCCCGCCGTTGCGTCGGCAGCGCCGCGAGGTCGACCACCGGAAACAGCAGCCCGGGATCCGCCGCGATCGTCTGGACCGGTCGGCCCTCCGCAGAGGCGACCGCCGAGCGCAGCACGTCGTGACGGCGCACGACCTCGCGGAGGGCGGCCGCCAGCGCCGCGGGCCGGAGCGGTCCGAGCACGCGGGCGAAGTAGGGGAGGTTGTAGACCGCCGTGCCCGGGTCGAGCTGCTCCAGGAACCAGAGGCGCTCCTGGGCGAAGGAGAGCGGCGGATGGGGCTCGGGGCCGGCGGCCACGATCGGCGGGGCTTCGAACCCCGGCGCCGCGCCGCGGGCCTCCTCGATCCGGGCGGCCAGCCCGGCCAGGGTCGGGCTCTGGAAGAGGCTCCGCAGGGGGAGGTCGATCCGGAACGCCTGGCGGACCCGGGAGGCGAGGCGCGTGGCGAGGAGCGAGTGCCCGCCCAGGGCGAAGAAGTCGTCCGTCCGGGCCACGCGGCTCACCGCCAGCAGCTCGCGCCAGATCCCGCTCAGGGACTCCTCGACCGGGGTGAGGAGCCCCGTCCCGGTCTCCCCTTGGTGGGTCTCCGGGTCCGGCAGCGCCCGCAGGTCGACCTTGCCGTTCGCGGTGCGCGGGATGGCATCGAGGCCGACGATCGCGGCCGGGATCATGTAGTCCGGGAGCCGCTCGCGCAGCCAGGCGCGCAGTCCGTCCTCCGCCGCCCCGGCCGGGACCACGTAGGCGGCCAGCCGCCGCTCGCCCGTCGCGTCCTGCCGGACGGCCACGAACGCCTCCGACACCTCCGGACGCCGCAGGAGGACCGCCGCGATCTCCCCCGGCTCGATGCGGAAGCCCCGGATCTTGACCTGGTGGTCGGCGCGGCCCAGGAACTCCACGTTGCCGTCGGGCAGGAAGCGGGCGAGGTCGCCCGTCCGGTAGAGGCGCTCGCCGGGGGTCTCGGCAAAGGGCGCCGGGATGAAGCGCTCGGCCGTGAGCTCGGGGCGGCGGAGGTACCCTCGCGCGAGACCCGCGCCCCCGGCGTACAGCTCGCCCGGCACGCCGGCCGGCACGGGCTGGAAGGCGGCGTCGAGGACGTAGAGCCGCGAGCCGGGCAGGGGTCGGCCGAGCGGGACCGCCGCGCTCCCCGCGGCCGCCGTCTCTCCGTTCACGGGGAAGGCCGCCACACCCACGGTCGTCTCGGTCGGACCGTAGTGATTGAAGATCCGGCAGCCCGGAGCCCGCTCCTGCAGCCGGGCGACCAGCTCCCAGGTCGAGGCCTCGCCGCCGAGGACCAGACGCCGGCGCGGCAGCCCCCTCTCGGGGCGCTCCGTGGCCTGGAGGGCCGCGAGGTGCGAGGGGACGATCTTCAGGCAGTCGATCGCGTGCCGGGTGACGTACTCCGCGAAGGCCTCTGCGTCGGCGGCCCGCTCCTCGGAGACCACGTGCAGGCAGCCACCCAGCACGAGCGCCGGGAAGATCATCGTGTTGCCGAGGTCGGCGGCGAGGGTGGAGACCGTGGCGAAGCTGGAATCGCCCGTCAGCTCCAGCCGCTCGATCACGCCGTCCACGTAGTTGGCGAGCTGCCGGTGCTCGACCGCGACCCCTTTGGGCCTGCCGGTGGAGCCGGAGGTGAACACCACGTAGACGAGGTTCTCGCCCACGACCGGCACGCGCGGGTCCTCGGGGCTTTCGGCCGAGAAGGCGTCCCGATCGTCGAGGCGTACGATCCGGGCCTCCGTGTCGAGCCGCCCGGCCAGCCGCGCCTCGGTGAGGATCACCGGCGCGCCGGTCTCCTCCAGCACGAACCGGAGGCGCTCGGCAGGGAGGGAGGGGTCGAGGGGGACGTAGGCTCCGCCCGCCTTCAGGACCGCAAGGAGGCCGACGAGCATCGCCGGGGAGCGCCCGGTGAGCAGGGCGACCGGCACGTCGGGACGCACACCCAGGGCTTGGAGATGGCGGGCGAGCCGGTTGGCCTCCCGGTCGAACTCGCCGTAGGTGAGGCTCCCCTCCTCGCAGACCACGGCGGGAGAGGACGGCGACCGGCGGGCCTGCTCGGCGAAACGCTCATGGACCGGGAGGCCCGGCGGTCTCGACGCCGTCCGGCTCCACTCTTCGAGGATCTGGGAGCGCTCGGGAGCGGTGAGGAGCGGCAGCTCCGAGACCGGGCGATCCGGCGCCGCCAGGGCACCGGCGAGCAGGGTGCGCAGGTGGCCGGCCAGCCGCTCCACGGTGGCGGGGAGGAAGAGGTCGGCGTCGTAACCGAGCCGCCCGGCAAAGCCGTCGCCGGTCTCGAGCAGGACCAGGCTGAGATCGAGCTTGGCCGCGCCGGTGTCCACGTCCCGTGGCTCGAGCGTCAGACCGGGCAGCGCGAGCCGCTCCAGGGGGGCGTTCTGCAGGGCGAACAGCACCTGGAAGAGCGGCGCGTGGGAGAGGCTGCGGACCGGAGAGATCTCTTCGACGAGGCGCTCGAAGGGGACCTCCTGGAGCTCGTAGGCCTCCAGGGTCCGCTCGCGCACCTGGCCGAGGAGCGTCTCGAAGCCGAGCGCGCCCGCAAGGTCCACCCGCACCACCAGCGTGTTGACGAAGAGGCCGATCACGCCCTCGGTCTCCAGGCGCCGCCGGCCCGCTACGGGCGTGCCCACGCTCACGTCCAGGGCGCGCGCGTACCGGGAGAGGAGGGCCTGGAAGCCCGCGAGCAGGACCATGAACGGCGTGGCCTCGCGCTGGCGTCCGAAGCCGCGGACCGCTGCCGAAACCGCGGAGCCCAGGGCGAACGGCCGCGAGCCGCCGCGAGAGCTGCGCACCGCCGGGCGCGGCCGGTCCGTGGGCAGGTCGAGGATCTCCGGGGCCTCGGCCAGCCGCTCCCGCCAGGCGGCCAGCTCTCCCTCGAGGGCGCCGCTCGCCAACTGTTCGCGCTGCCAGACCGCGTAGTCCGCGTACTGGACGGGCAGCCCGGGGAGAGTGGGGACCCTGCCCTCGACGAGCGCCGCGTAGAGCGCCGCCACCTCGCGGACCAGGATGCCCATGGACCAGCCGTCGCTGACGATGTGGTGCAGCGCCAGCAGGAGTTCATGCTCCTCGGGGCCGCGGCGGAGCAGGAGGGTGCGCAGGAGGGGGCCGGCCGCGAGGTCGAAGGGGCTCCGGGCCGCGCTCTGGATGAGCCCTGCCGCAGCCTCCTCGCGCGCCGCTTCCGGCAATCCCGAGAGTTCCGCCACGGGGAGGCTGGGGGTCTCGAAAGGAGCGATGCGCTGCACTGGCTCGCCCTGGGCGTCGGCGGCGAAGGTGGTGCGCAGGGCCTCGTGGCGCAGCGCCAGCCCGGCCAGGCTCCCGGCGAGAGCCGGCACGGAGAGCGGCCCGGCGATGCGCACGGCCTGGACGATGTGGTAGGCCGGGCTCCCCGGCTCGAGCTGCTCCAGGAACCAGAGGCGCCGCTGGGCGGACGAGAGCGGCAGGGGAGCGGTCCGCGGGACCGGGACGAGGGCCGGGTCGGAGGCTTCGCGCCCCGGCTCGTGGCGTGCGGCCTCCACCACGGCGGCCAGGCGCGCCACCGTGGGAGCCTCGAACACCGCCCGCACGCCGATCTCGAGGCCGAAGGCCCGGGCCACCCGCGACGCCACCCGGGTGGCGATGAGCGAGTGGCCGCCCAGCTCGAAAAAGTCGTCGTGGATGCCCACGGCCTCGCGGCCGAGCACGTCGGCCCAGAGGCCGGCCAGCACCTCCTCGACCTGGGTGCGCGGCGCCTCACCCGGCCCGGCGGGCCCGGCCTCGGGAAGAGGCAGGACGCGGCGGTCGAGCTTGCCGTTGGGCGTCAGGGGGAGCTCGGTGAGGGGCATGAGGAAGGCCGGGACCATGTGCTCGGGAAGCTTCCCGGCGAGCCAGGTCCGCAGGGCCTGCGGATCGGCGGTCTCTGGCGTGAGCCAGGCGACGAGCTGGAGCCCCAGGGGCGGCACCTCGTGTGCCAGCACCGCGGCATCGCGCACCTCCGGATGGGTCCGCAGCACCTCCTGCACCTCGCCTGGCTCGACGCGGAAGCCACGCAGCTTCACCTGGTGGTCGAGGCGCCCCAGGAACTCCAGACTGCCGTCCGCGAGGTACCGCACGCGGTCCCCGGTGCGGTAGAGCCGCGCTCCCGGCTCGTCTCCGAAGGGGCTCGGGACGAACCTCTCCGCCGTGAGCTCCGGCCGGCCCAGGTAGCCGCGGGCCAGACCGGCCCCGCCCAGGTACAGCTCGCCGGGTACGCCGGCCGGCGCCGGCTCCCGCCGGGGGTCCAGCACGTAGGCCCGGGTGCCGGTCAACGGGCGGCCGATGGGCGGCGCGCCTTCCCCGCCGCGGTCGATGCGCGCCCAGGTGGAGTAGGTCGTGTCCTCGGACGGCCCGTACAGGTTGAGCACCCGTCCGGCCGCGCTGCGCTCGTAGATTCGCTCGGCGAGCGTGCGGGGGAGCGGCTCGCCGGCCAGGCTCACGGTCCGCACCGAGTCCGGCAGGCGCCCTTCCCGCACCAGC
>DASQEB010000347.1:0-25525 GCA_035633875.1 Thermoanaerobaculia bacterium | reverse complement strand
GGCATCGATGGCCGAGAGGAGCTGGTCGATGTACTAGCCGTAGGTGAAGTCCGGGTTGTCCAGGCCCGCGATCTCCGATCCGAAGGCCGAGGTCCCCAGGGGGTTCCCCGTGGGGGAGCCCCGCCGGCCCGCCTCGCCCTCCGGAGCCCCCTGGGCCGCCGTGCCCGCAGGGTTCGTGCCCGTGCCGCCGCTGCCGCCGGAGGAGGGCTCCGGCGGTTTTTCGGGTTTTGGGGGCGTGCGCGGCGTCTCGGCGGCGGGATTCCTGGCCTCCCGCTCGCTCGGGGCCGGCTTCTCGGGCTTCTTCTCCGGCCTCTTGTCAGGATCGGGGAGGACCGGTACGTCCTCCCGGGGAGGCCGGGGCTCCGGCTCCGGTGGCTGGGGCTCGGGCTCGGGGGCGGGAGGCGGCTCCTCGGCTGCGGGCTCGGGCTCCGGAGGCCGGGGCGTCTCGCTCCGCGGGCGGGCCGCCGGACGGCGCACGCCGAGGGCCTGGGCCGGGAGGATGGTCACCGGCACGAACTCCAGGGGCTCCGGCGGGGAGGCAAGGCGCGGCAGGAGGAGCACGGTCGCGATCATCGCCGAGTGGAGCACCAGGGCCGCGAGGAGGCTCGCGGCCTCCGGCCGGCGCCCGGTGCGCCGCGCCCGCTTCGCCAGGATCTGGTCGACCGCCACGCTCATCGGATCAGCCCTGGTCGCCCTCCGTGGGGCGGTCTGTCACCATGCCGACGTGGACGATGCCGCCCTGGTGGAGGAGGTCGAGGATCTCGATCACCTTGCCGTAGGGCACGTCCCGGTCCCCTTTGAGGAACACGGCATCGTCGCCCCCGCTTGCCATCGCTGCCTTGACCCGGTCCACCAGCTCCGAGACCTCGACCGCGTTCTCCCGGAGGTAGACATTGCCCTCCCGGTCGATCGAGAGGACGAGCGGGTCCTCGGTCCGCAGGGGGAGGTTCTGCGCCTCGGCCCGGGGGAGCGCCACCTCGATCCCCTGGTGGAGCATGGGCGCCGTGATCATGAAGATGATGAGCAGCACCAGCATCACGTCCACCAGGGGCGTGACGTTGATGTCCGCCATCACCGGATCGTCGTCGCCGTTGCCGTTCCCCACGTTGAAGGCCATGTCCGCTCCGCTAGGTGAAGTTGCGCTCCGCCAGGTTCAGGAACTCGAGGACGAAGTCTTCCATCCGCGCCTTGATCGTGCGCACCCGATGGGCGAAGTAGTTGTAGGCGATCAGGGCCGGGATCGCCGCGCCGAGGCCCGCGGCCGTGTTGATGAGGGCCTCGGCGATGCCGGGCGCCACCGCCACGATGGAGGTCGACCCCTGGAGCCCGATGTCGTTGAACGCCTGCATGATGCCCCAGACCGTGCCGAAAAGGCCGATGAACGGCGTCGCGGCCGCGGTCGTGGCGAGAAAGGTCGTCCAGCGGGTGACCCCCCGCAGCTCGACGCCCACCGCCCGGGAGAGGGTGCGCTGAAGGGCGGGCAGCGAGGTGATCCGGTAGGCCTTGCGCTCGCCCGGGCGCTCCGGCTCGGGGGCGTTCTTGATCTGGCTGTCGATCTCCGCGTAGCCGGCCTGGAAGATGCCCACGAGCGGCGAGGCGCCGAGCTTGCCGGCCTGGGAGTTGACCTCGCTGAAGCGCTGGCTGCGGTGGAAGGCCTCCAGGAACTTCTCGCTGGCCCGGTCGGCGCGCTGGAACTGCGAGAGCTTGCCGAAGATGACGGCCCACGAGGCGATCGAGAACAGGGCGAGGATGGCGAAGACGAACTTCGCCATCGGCCCCGACTCCAGGAAGAAATCGAGCAGCCCCGGCCCCCTCTCCGGCGCGAGCTGGAGCAACAGAATCGGCATCAGACGCATGCGCGCTCCCTCATGTCTCCTACGAAGATCCCCGCCCGTCTGTCTACGACGGCCTCGGAGGTTGCCGCATTGTGGCGGAATTCGCGCCGGGAGGGGAGTCCTCCCGGCGAGTGGCGAGACGCTCTATTCTGCCCCCTTCGGCCGGGCCCGCGCGACCAGGGCGGCCTCGGGCTCACCTTCGACCACCGGCGGCAGGATCACCTTGTGCCGGCGCAGGAAGTCGTCCAGGGCCGCCTGCACCACCTCGACCGCCTCGTCGACGGTGTCGACCCAGGTGGCCACGTCCGTGTCCCCCGGCGAGGCGAGGCCCCGGGCCACGATGTCCCGCTCCACCCAACTCCGCAGGCCCCGCCACATCGGGCCCACGAAGATCAGGGGCCGCGGCTTGAGCATCTTCACCTGGAGGAGCTGCCAGACCATCATCGCCTCCAGGGTCGTGCCGATGCCGCCGTCCACCACGACATAGGCGTGGGAGAGGCGGATAAACTGATGGAGCCGCGAAAAGAACGTCGAGTGCTGCGCCACCTCGTCCAGGAACGGGTTGGGCTGCTCCTCCATGGGCAGCAGGATGGTCAGCCCGAACGACCGGGTCTTGTACCGGTACGCTCCCGCCCGCGCCCCCTCGTTGGCCGCCCGCATCAGGCCGGGACCTCCACCGGTGACGATGTCGCACCCCATGTAGGACAGTTGCCGTGCGAGCTCCCGCACTTCGGCGTAGACCTTGTCGTTCTCCTGGATCCGGCTCGAGCCGAAGATCGCCACCCGGAAGTAGCGTTTTTCGACCGGCGCCTTGCGGTCCATCCAGGAGATCACGCGGTAGAGAGACAGGATGGTCCGATCGATCCACCGCAGCAGGTAGGTCCGGCGCTTGCGCTGCCATCGCTGCCGGCGGGTCTCGCGGGCCGATGTGACGGGTGCGGGCGGAAGGAGTCTGCGAGTCGGAGGCATTGGATCGATTGTACTCTGCGAATCAGATGCCAGGCAGTCGTGAGGACGTCGGGAGGAGGTGAGTATACTCCGCGCCATGAACGAGCGAAACGGAGCACGGGAAGGAGGCTGGCGCCCCATCCTCCCGGACCAAACAGCGGAGCGCGTCCTCGACGCCGTCGAAGAGATGGCGGCGGACGTCCTGAAAACCCTTTCCGAAGAGTCCGGGACCTCCCAGGAGGTCTGGACCCGGAGGGGAAACGGCCTCGCGGGGGGCAATTCGGGGCTGGCCTTCTTCTTCCACTACCTTGCCGAGGCCCGCCTGGAGCGGGGCTACGAGGAGACGGCGCTCAACCTCCTGGAGCGGGCCATCGAGGGCACGGCGGAGCTCCAGGCGCCTCCCGGGCTCTACGGTGGATTCTCCGGCGTGGCCTGGACCCTGGAGCACCTCCGGGGCCGGCTCTTCGAGGAGGACGAGGGCAGCGAGGATCCAGGAGAGGACGTCGCCTCCGTGCTCTCGGACTTCCTCGACCGCACCCCCTGGCGGCTCGACTACGACCTGATCAGCGGCCTGGTCGGCTACGGCGTCTACGCGCTCGAGCGCACCCCCCTCCCCGGAGGAGCGGAGTGTCTGCGCAAGGTGGTGGCCCGCCTCTCCGAGACCGCCGAACGCCGGCCGGAAGGGATCTCCTGGCGGACCACCCCCGAGCTCATCCGCCCCCAGGACCGCGAGGCCTACCCGGAGGGGAATTTCAACCTGGGCGTGGCCCATGGAGTCCCGGGGGTGATCGGGTTCCTTGGAGAAGCCTGCGCCGCCGGGTTGGAGACCGAGGCCCGCCCCCTCCTGGACGGCGCCGTGGCCTGGCTCCTCGCCCAGAAGCTCCCGCCGGAGGCCGGCTCCGTCTTCGCCTACAGCACCGCCCCCGGTCACGAGCCGAGCCCGGCGCGGCTCGCCTGGTGCTACGGCGACCTCGGGATCGCCGCCTCCCTGCTCCTCGCCGCCCGGGCTGTGGGGCAGGAGGAGTGGGAGCGGGAGGCGTTGGAGCTCGCCCGCGCCTGCGCCGCTCGCCCACCCGAGGCGTCGGGAGCCGTCGACGCCGGGATCTGCCACGGCACGGCCGGGATCTCGCACCTGTTCAACCGCCTCTACCAGGCCACCGGCGATCCCGCCCTCCGGGAGGCGGCCCTGTTCTGGCTCGAGCGCACCCTGGAGCACCGGACACCCGACCAGGGCATCGGCGGCTACTCCATGTACGTGCCCGACGCCCAGGGCACGATGGGCTGGCACGGCGATGCCGGCTTCCTCACCGGAACGGCCGGCGTGGCCCTTGCCCTGCTCGCCGCCGCGACACCGGTCGAGCCCGAGTGGGACCGAGTGCTGCTGTCGTGCGTGCGGCCGGGGTGAATCACCCCCCCTTGCGCGCCCGCGCCGCCCTCTGCTCCAGGAGCTGATAGAGGAAATCGTAGAGCACCAGCTCGTGCGCCCGCGCCGCCGCGCGGATCATCCGGTTGACGAACATGTGGACGTAGCTGGGCGCCATCTCGGCGATCGTCTGGGTCAGCCGGCCGGCACCTTCCAGCCGCTTGAGCTCGGCGATGATCGGCGCCCACCGCGCGGAGCGCTGGTGGAGGACCTCCAGCGCCGGAGCCAACTGGCTCTCCCGGTCGCCCGCCGGATCGAGCAGGAGGAACAGGCTCCGCCGCTCCTCCCGCAGCCTCTGATCGAGCTGGACTCGCAGACCCTTGCCGCCCCCGAACTCCCGCGTGAAGCTCTCCCGCATCCCCCGCAGCACCTTCTGCTTCCCGGGGCCCTCCAGTCCCAGGTCGTTCAGCAGCATGTCGATCCCCCGCAGGGCGAGGCGCCAGCGGAAGTCCGCCCCCTCGTCCCCCTCCAGCATGTCGAGGATGGCGAGGACCGCCTCGCTGTCCACGTGGAACAGACGCTCGGCCAGCACGATGCCCTCAGGCCCCCCGTAGCGCTCCACCTCCCGCTCGTAGGTGTCGAGCTGCACCCTCCACAGCCGGCCGTCGTCCAGCAGCGGGGCGATGCGAGCCTGGAGACGGGGGAAGACCTGGGTCACGAGCATCCCCGGATCGCCGTGGAACCGAAGCCGCAGGTGCCACCCCGGGTCGCCGTAGCGGATGAAGAACCAGCCGTCGGCTTGGGCCTCAGCCATCACCTCGTGAGCGACCGGAGACACGACGTCCCGCAGCAGGCCGTCGGCCGTGGAGGTGCCGGTGTAGAGCTTCGCGTACAGCCACTCGGAGCCGGGCGCGAACGACCGCCGGACCGGCGGCGGCGGGGCTTCCGCCCTGCGGGCCGGCCGCACCGCGGCAGCCTCCTTCGGCTTGCGGACGAAGGCGAGCAGGATCTCGTGGACGAACCGTCCCTCGGGGCCGCGGGCGAAGAGCTGGTCGGGCGCGGGGAAGAACTCGTACAACCGGGCGCGGTCCCTGCTTTCGACCACGTCGAGGAAGGTGTCGATCGAGAGAATGTTGTCGAGGTCCACGAGGAGCTCGTTGTCCGCGTCGGCCAGCGCCACGAGGCGGGGCAGCCGCCGCCTCTCCCGCCACTCCTGGACGGCCTTGAAGCGCTCGGCCCCCTTCTTCGCGGCGAGGTCCTTGATCTCCTTCTCCGTCATCCACCAGGCGGCGCGGGAGAGCACGAGACGGCCGGAGGTGACGCGCGGGAGGAAGGGCGCGTTGTCCAGGGGACCCCAGTTCCAGGAGACGCCGCCCAGGGAGCCCTGCCCCTGGAGCATGCAGAGGAAGCGGTAGACCCCGAGGCTGCCGCGCCAGAAGTTGTGGGCGCTGGTCAGCCGGGGGATCACCTCACGACCCAGCCGCTCCGAGCGGAGGACGATCCGCGTGCCCTCGACCGCAACCCGCAGGTCCGAGACCGGGATCTGCCGTTCCGGAGGCGCGCCGGAGCGGCCCAGATAGGGGATCTCGTACTCCCGGAGCACCGGCCGGGCCAGGATGTTGCCGATGCGCCCCTGCGGCAGGTGGACCACCTCCGCGAATACGGCGTCCGGCCGCAGGGCCTCCTCGGCCCGCAGGTGCTCCTCGACGCACCGGGTCAGCTCCGGATCGGCGTGGCAGAACCGCCCGAGCAGGCGGGCGCCCGACGGCCCGCCGGCCCCGTCGAACAGGATCTGGAGCTCTCCCTGCTCCAAGGCCTCCTCCGACGCCGCGGCGATCGTCACCATGGCGTGGAAGGCTTCCGGCAGGGGCGTCGGCGGCGTGCTCCCCTCGCCGGAGGGGGCCATCCGGTCCAGGTCCTCCGCCGTGATCTCGATCTGACCTTCGCCCCGGGCCAGCGCCTCGTCGAGCTTGGAGAGGAGCACCGCCTGGCGGCGGCCCCAGGCCACGGACGGCTCGGCGCCGGGCCGGCCCAGGGCCATGCCGCGGAGGAGAGGAGAGGCCTCGGCGCCCGCGTCGCCCGCCTTCTCGAAGCCGATGCCGATCTCCTCGTCCAGCGCCTCGAGCAGGGGGACCTCCCGGCTCTCGTAGCGATCCGTGAAGTCGCTGCGGAAGCGGTCCAGGGCCTCCTGCTGCTGCACACCGGCCAGGCGCCAAAGGATCTCCACGCCGCGGAGGACCTCGTCCACCACGCTGGCGCTGAGCGCCGGCGCGTCTCCCGGCTTGACCATGTCGAGCTGGAAGAGCCGGGACATCTCCACCGACGTGGGCAGCTCCTTGAGAGTGTCGGCCACCTCCTGGTAGCGCTCCGGCGCGGCGCCCGGGCCGCCGGCATCCAGGGCCGCCAGGGCGTCCCGCACCCGCGCGAGGCGCTCGGCGGCCTCCCGCGTCGTCGCATGGTGCCCGAGCTGCTCGATGAGGTCGTGGATCGCCTCGGGGCCGGTCACCGGCGTCGAGAGATCCGAGACGAGGATCTGGCTGTCGATCAGCTCGGTCACGAACTCCCGCGCCTCCTCGGGTGTGACCTCGCCGTCGGGGTCCGCCGCCACCAGCGTCTCCACGAGATCCTGGATCCGGGCGCCCCCGCTCGCGCGGCGGAGCGCCTCTTCAAGGAACTCGTTCGTGTCCACCGCCACCAGGTGATGGGAGCGGACCTTGCGGTCGAGCCGGGCCTCTGCGTAGCGCAGCCGGCCCGCGGCCCGGTAGAGGCTGGTATTGGGACGATAGACCAGCTCCTCCCGCAGAGTGGGGTCCTTGCCGAGGTCCTCGCACAGGGCGAAGAGATAGTCCATGTCCAGCCGGGTGTGCCGTTCGTAGGCCGGCCGGGGCACCACGGCGAGCCGCGTGCGGGCCTCCGTCCCGTTCTCGATCCGCCCCACAGAGCATCCCGAGAAGAGCCCGAAGGGCGTGGCCCGGGCGGCCATGCGATAGAAGTACCGCACCAGGGCCCGCTCGGCCCGCTGCCCCTTCTTGCCGTCCGGGTCCTTGCGCCAGGCGTTCAGACCTTCGTACAGGGACGGCGAGGCGAGGAACACCGCCTCCAGGACCTCGGGCCGGGCGAGGAGAGCCTCCAGCCGGGCGCGCAACCGATCGCGGTCCGCCGCCAGGGCCTGCTCCAGGCCCTCGGGATCGTCCAGGGCACCCGCGGCCGCGAGCCCCTCGCCCCAGGCCTCCAGCTCCTCGTAGGGGAGGAGGGGGGTGCGAAAAGCGAAGAAGGGGGAGGGGATGAAGTCTTTGTCGGGGGCTTTGGAGTCGGCCATGAGGATCGAGGACTTCCTTCGTCGGTCAACGGGGCAACAATAGTACCAGCACCGGAAGATCGTCCGGCAGGCGCTCCCAGCGCCCCGCTCTACCGCCCCACCCGCGCGAAGTCGATGTACCCTCGCTCCACGTCCAGGCCGATCAGCTCGACGGAGAGGCGGTCGCCCACGTCCAATCCCCGGAACCCCCGCTCCAGCCGGCCCTCGACGCCAAGGCGGCAGAGGCGGACCCAGGTCCCCTTCTCCGAGGCGCCGGTGACGATGGCCTCGAAGCGGTCGCCCACGCGGTCCACGAGGAGCAGCGCCGCGGCGGACTTGCGGACCTGGCGCTCCACCTTCTGGGCGTTGTTCTCCTGCTCGGTGCAGTGCCGGGCGAGCTTCTGGAGCTCCTCGGGAGGATAGGGCGCGGACCGGCCGGCGAGGGCGGCCTTGAGGAGGCGGTGGGTGAGGAGGTCCGGATAGCGCCGGTTGGGAGCCGTGGCGTGGGTGTAGTCCTCGACGGCCAGCCCGAAGTGGCCCGGGGCCGGCGCGTCGGGCAGATCCACCGTGTACTCCCCCGAGCCGATGAGCTTGACCACGGCGAGCGAGAGGTCGGAATACCCCTCCGGGTCGGCCTTTCGCCGGCGAGCCAGGAACCCGCTCAAAGCCCTGGAGTCCGGATCGTCCGGCAGCGCCTCGCCGAGTCCCGCGGCCAGCTCCACGATCCGTTCCCAGCGCCGGGGGTTGCGGACCACCCGCCGGAGCGAGGGGAACCCCCGGCCCTCCAGGAACCGGGCCGTGGACCCGTTCGCCGCGATCATGAAGTCCTGGATCAGCTCCTTGGCCCGGTTTCCCGCGTCCTCCTCCAGCCGGGCGACCCGGCCGCCGTCCATCACGGGCCGGACCTCGTTGCGCCGAATGTCGAGAGCTCCCCGCAGGTGCCGGAGCCGGCGCAGCCGCTGAGCCGCCTTGTCCTGGAGCCGGATCTGCTCGTCGAGCCCGGGGACGTCGGCCATCCGGTCCGGCATCGGGCCCTCCCCCTCCAGCCACAGGGCGACCGCGTCGTAGGTCAGCTTCGCCCGGTTGTGGACTTGTGCCGGATAGAGATCCGCCTCCGCGATCGAGCCGTCCCCGGCGACCACCATGTCCACCACCACGGCCAGCCGGTCCTCCCCCTCGTTCAGGGAGGTGAGGCCCGTGGATAGCCGCTCCGGGAGCATGTGGAAGGTCCGGGGGGGCGTGTACACCGACGTCGTGTTGTGCCGCGCATGCCGGTCGATCGCCGACCCCTCGGGGACCCGGGTCTCCACGTCCGCCACCGCCACGAGGATCCGGATCGCCTCGCCCGCGATGTCCTCCGCCACCGTGAGCTGGTCGAGATCGCGGCTGCTGTCGTTGTCGATCGAGCACCACAGGAGGTCCCGGAGGTCCCGGACGCTTCCGGAGAGGGAGGATCCGTCGATCTCCGGGACCGCCTCGGCCTCGGCCAGGGCCTCCGGGGAGAAGTCGGGGAGGAGCCCCCGCTCCTCCATCGCCCGGCGGGCGATGGCTTCGAGGTCGGTGTGCTGCTCGGCGGCGGAGGGTGGCATGGGAGGGGGAGGATATCACCCGCGGGGTGCGGTCCCCTGTGCGGCAGTAATCCGGACGTGCTCAGACCACCCTGATCTCGATCATCCCCTGGAGGAGCTTGAAATCCCCGAGGTTTCGCGTGTAGAGGGGGAGCCTGTAGGCGAGCGCGGTGGCGGCGATCCAGAGGTCCATGACCCGGGCTCGCGGTTGGCCTCCCGCGGACTTCACGGCGTGGGCCACCATCGCGAAGGTGCGTCCGACGTGGGCGTCCAGCGGGAGGGGATCGAACATGGCCTCGACCAGCCCCAGACGGTGAAGCCGTTGCCGCCGGGTCTCGGCGTCTCCGGCAACAAGCACGCCGTAGTGCAGCTCCGCCAGCGTTGCCACCGAGATCGCCATCTCTTCGGGCAGCACCGCTTCCAGGTCCTCTTCGGTCTGGGCGATGACGATCGAGGTGTCGAGAAGACCCTGGCTCATCGCTGCCAGGGATCCGTGAGATCGTGCAGAGTCCCGAGCTCGGCGATGTCCTCGAAGAAATGAGGATCCGGCTTGCCAGTCCTCAAGAGCTCCACGAGCTCTGCCTTGGATACCCACTGACGCTTGGGATAGGGGGACAGCAGGGCGACCGGCCGCCCCTCCACGGTGATCAGGAAGCGCTCTCCCTTCTCTGCCTCGCGCAGGATCTCGCCGCTGTGGTTCCGCAACTCGCGCTGGGGGATCTTCTTCATGGGTAGAGTGTAGCAGATTTGCTACATGTGTCCGAAGAGGGAGGATATCACCCAGTGGCGTATGCCTCTTTCTTTCCAGCCCTTGCCTGCCGAAGGAACTAGTCTTATAACTAGTCAGCCGGGTCATCTGGGGAGGTACCTATGACCGCAGATCAATCCACAAGACGGTGGCCGGTGCAGGACGCGAAGGCACGCTTCAGCGAGTTGCTGGAAGCGAGTCTCAGGGAGGGACCGCAGATCGTCACCCGGCGGGGTGTCGAGACCGCTGTTTTGGTCCCGTTCGAGGAGTGGCGCCGGCTTCAGAGCTCCGCGCGTCCAACTCTCAAGGAGCTGCTCCTCGCCGAGACGCCGCGCGCCGAGATCCCAGTTCCCCCGCGCCGCCGATGGCGCCGGCGGACACCGGAGGCGCTCGAGTAGGAAGCCCATGTATCTCCTCGACACCAACGTCATCTCGGAGTTGAGGCGACCCCGGCCTCACGGCGCCGTGGTCACCTGGCTCGAAGGAGTTGCCGATCACGACCTTCACCTGTCCGCTGTCACCTTGGGGGAACTCCAGGCGGGGGTCGAGATCACCCGTGAACAGGACCCGGAGAAGGCCGCCCAGATCGAGTCGTGGATCGACCAGGTGGCCCAGACCTGGAATGTCCTGCCGGTTGACGGTAGGACCTTCCGCGTCTGGGCGAAGCTGATGCATCGGCGCTCCGACGACCTGCTGGCCGACGCGCTCATCGCCGCCACGGCGATCAACCATCACTTGGTGGTCGTGACCCGAAACGTGCGCGACTTCGCACCTTTGGGAGTCGAGACTCTCAATCCCTTCGAGGCAGGCTGAGCTCAAGAGAGGAGAGAACGGCGATGGAGACCTCCGTTACCAAGAAGGGATCCGGGTCGTACCCGTCCCCTCTGATCCTCTGAAGGCTTTGCGGGGCGCGAGGCGTGGAGAGGGACTGCTGGAGAGCTTGCTTTCCGGCCGGCGAGCTTCCCGTGGCGTTTCAAGTCCGAATCCACAGACTCAAGCTTGAGCCCGCCCACGCAAGCTTGAACGGCGCCGGATCAAGCTTGCATGCGGCCCGGCAAGCTTGAAGGGCGGCGGTTCGAGCTCGAACGCCTCCCGTCAGAGTCGAAGCGCCGTCCTGCGAGCTTGAAGCGGCGGATTCAAGTTTGGATGTCGGCGTTGGAAACTTGAATCTCGCGGCTCAAGCTTGAAAGGTCGCCTCGCAAGCTTGCATGCGGCCCGGCAAGCTTGCAGGACGAGGAACCAAGCTTGAAGGCCGGCATTCAAGCTCGACGGAGCCCGGTTCAAGCTTGCAGCCCGGGAGACAGGCTTGAAAGCGGATGCGTCTGGCTTGAAGGACGGGAGGAGGGTCTGCCGGGTGAGGACGTAAACTCGAGCCGCGGCGTTCAACCCTGGAGGGCGGCGTTTCGAGGCTGAGGCTCCGGCGGCGAGCGGAAACCCCGCTCCTGCGAGTCACGTAGGACTCCTGGTGAGCGTTCCGAGGCAGGTTGTCGGAATGGAGCGGAAGAGAAAGGAAGAGTGTCCGGCATGAAGAAGAACATCGTCCCCTTTGTGCTTTTCGCGCTCTGCCTGGGAGGGTGCGCCGCGAACCGGGGACCGGCCTCGTCCGATCCGGACCTCGAAGCGTTCGCCAGGACGGTCGACGAGTTGCGGGAATCGATGCGGATTCCGGGGCTCTCGATGGCCGTGGCCCGCGACGGCCGCATCCTTCTGGCGCGGGGATTCGGGTGGAGCGACGTGGAGCGGCAGGTGGCCGCCACGCCCGAGACGGTCTATCCCATCGGCTCGATCACCAAGACGTTCACCTCCACGCTGATGCTGCAACTGGTGGAGCAGGGGCGGCTCGACCTGGAGGCCCCGGTGTCCCGCCACGTGACGTGGGAGGTCCCGGCGGACGTCCGCATCCGCCACGTCCTCTCCCATACCTCGGAGGGCGAGCCGGGGACCCGCTTCGTCTACAGCTCCCGGTTCAACTGGCTCGACAACGTCGTGGAGTCGGCGACGGGGGGCTCCTTCCCGCTCCTCCTGACCGAGGGAGTCCTCCAGCCGGCGGGGCTCGCGAGCACCTTCGGCGGCAAGGGGGACGATCCCGCGGAGGCCGAGGCCTTCCCGGCCATGGCGACGCCGTACGTGTGGGAGGACGGGCGGCAGGTCCGGTCGGAGTTTCCGCCCATGGCGCTCCACTCCTCCTCCGGCCTCCACTCGACCGTGCTCGACCTCGTCGCCTACAGCGCGGCGCTGGACGACGGGCGCCTCCTCCGCGAGGAAAGTCTGGAGCGCGCGTTCAGCCCAACCCTCTCGGCCCGGGGCGAAGCGCTGCCCTATGGGCTGGGGTGGTTCACGCAGGAGGTGGCGGGGGAGCGGGTGGTGCGGCACGGGTCGTGGTGGCCGCGGGCCTTCTCCGGGATGCTGGTCAAGATCCCGGAGCGGGGGCTGACCCTCGCCGTGCTCGCCAACAGCGACGCGCTGAGCGCACCCCAACTCGGCGCCTCGAACGTCCTCCTCTTTCCTGTCGCCAACGCCTTCCTCCGCACCTTCCTCCCGCAGGCCGGCAGCGAGGTCTCCGCTGCCGATTTCCTCGGCCGGGCCGCGGTCGCCCGCTGGCGGGGGGACGCTGCCCAGGCGGATGCCCTGGCGCGGCAAGCGCTCGACTGCTGCGAGGCTGCCGTGCGCACGGTCGGCGACGACGATCTCCTCCGGATCCTCGGCGAAAGCGGGGACCCCCGCCTGCGGGAGGTGGCCCAGGACGCCGGCCGGCGCGTGCTCGCCGCCTTCCCCGGCGACGCGCAGACGATGTTCAACCTGGGGATGTCCTACGGGCTCGTACGGCGGGAGTACAGGATCCAGGGTCCGCAGGCGGAGGAGTCCGCGGCGTGGTTCGAGCGCATCCTCGCTCTCGACGCCCCGATCCCCGACTGGATGGAGGCCTGGAGCGCCTACCTCGTCGCGGGTCATGTTGCGGAGCGGGACCCCGCTCGTGCCCGGAAGCTCGCGGAACAGGCAGCGGCCACCAAGGTCGACACGGACGGGCTTCAGGAGAGGATCGCGGGACTGCTCGGCCGACTGCCATAGCTCTGGGCCCGGTCTCTCGTCCTTTGCGCAGGCCCGGGAGGTGGGGCTCCGGCGACGGGTTGATAAACTGTGGCACGGACCCGCGAGCTCCCTCGCACTCCGTCCAGGAGCAGGATGAGCCAAGAGACGCAGGAAGAGCCCGTTTCCCTGTCGATCGCAAACTCCGAAGACTGCCTCCACGGCGGCGGCGAGATGGGGGCGCTCCTGCGGACGACGGACTGGAGCCGCACGCCGGTCGGTCCCGTCCGGAGCTGGCCGCAGAGCCTGAGGACCGCGGTCAGCATGATGCTGGAGACGCGGTTCGGGATGTACATCGCCTGGGGCCGCGAGTACACGCAGTTCTATAACGACGCCTACCGTCCGATCCTCGGCTCCACCAAGCATCCGGCCCTCGGCAAGAGCACGCGCGAGACCTTCGCCGAGAGCTACCACATCATCGGCCCCCTGTTCGACTCGGTGATGGCCGGCAACGCCGTGGGGTCCGACGACTGGATGCTCCCGCTCGACCGCCACGGGTATCTCGAGGAGTGCTATTTCATCTTCTCGTATAGCCCGATTCGGGATGAGAGCGGCGGAGTCGGCGGCGTTCTGGTCACGGTGACCGAGTCGACGCAGCGCGTGCTGGGCGAGAGGCGTCTGCGGACGCTGCGCGATCTGGCCGCGCGAGCCTCGGAAACGGCGGACGTCAAGGAGGCCTGGAGCCGGGCGCTCGAGGTGCTGGGCGAAAATCCCTCGGACCTCCCGTTCGCCCTGCTGTACGGGATCGAGCCGAGAGAGCGGGAGGCGCGGCTCCTCGGCGCCGTCGGCATCGAGGCCGGGCACCCCGCCGCCATGGAGCGTCTCGCTCTGGACGCCGACGCCGGCTGGCCGCTCGGCCGTGTGGCGATGAGCGGCGCGGAGGAGGTGGTCACCCGCCTGCAGGAGCGGTTCGGCCCTTTGCCGGGCGGCCCCTGGCCGGAATCCCCGCAGACCGCTGTGGTGCTGCCGATCACGCGCCCGGGGCTCGAGTGGCCCTACGGAGTTCTCGTCTCCGGCGTCAGCCCGCGGCGCTCCCTCGACGAGCCGTACCGCGAATTCCTCACCATGGTGGCGAGCCACATCGCGACGGCCGTCTCCAACGCCCGGGCGCACGAAGAGGAGCGCCGGCGCGCCGAGGCCCTGGTCGAGCTCGACCGCGCCAAGACGGCCTTCTTCAGCAACGTCAGCCACGAGTTCCGGACGCCGCTGACGCTGATGCTCGGCCCGCTCGAGGACCTGCTCGCGGGCAGCGGCGGCCCGCTCTCGGAACTGCACCGCCAGGAGCTGAAGGTCCTCCAGCGCAACGCGCTGCGGCTGCTCAAGCTGGTAAACACGCTGCTCGACTTCTCCAGGATGGAGGCCGGGCGCGCGCAGGCCTCGTTCCTGCCCGCGGATCTCGCGCAGCTCACGGCGGACCTCGCCAGCGCCTTCCACTCGGCGGTCGAGCGCGCCGGGTTGCGCTTCGAGGTTGACTGCCCCGCCCTCCCCGAGCCGGTCTACGTCGACCGGGACATGTGGGAGAAGATCGTCCTCAACCTGCTCTCGAACGCCCTGAAGTTCACGTTCGAGGGGGAGATCTCGGTCTCGCTCGCCTGGCGCGAGACCCACGTCGAGCTGCGGGTCCGCGACACCGGGGTGGGCATCCCGCGTGAGGAGCTGCCCAACCTCTTCCGGCGGTTCCATCGGGTGCAGGGCGCGCAGTCGCGAACCCACGAGGGATCGGGAATCGGCCTGGCGCTGGTGCAGGAGCTGGTCCGTCTGCACGGAGGCGCCATCCATGTGGACAGCGCTCCGGGTCGGGGGAGCGTCTTCACGGTCACCGTCCCCACCGGCCGTTCCCACCTGCCGCAGGACCGGATCGGGGCCGCGGTCACGCTCGCGTCCACCGCGCTGGGCGCCTCGCCCTTCGTGGACGAGGCGCTGCGCTGGCTGCCTGGCGACCGTCCGCACGCGGAGGAGGGGGAGGGCTCGGAAGTCCTCGCCAAGCGGGACGGGGCGCGGATCCTCGTCGCCGACGACAACGCCGACCTGCGGGACTACCTGCGGCGCATCCTCTCCCCCCGCTGGGAGGTGACCGTCGTGGCCGACGGCATCGCCGCGCTGCAGGAGGCGCTCGCGCAGCCTCCCGACCTGCTGCTCGCCGACGTCATGATGCCGGGGCTCGACGGGTTCGAGCTGCTCAATGCCGTGCGTGCCCATCCGGAGCTGCAGAACCTGCCGGTCATCCTCGTCTCCGCGCGGGCTGGCGAGGAGGCGCGGGTCGAGGGCTTGAGCGCCGGCGCCCAGGACTACCTGGTCAAACCGTTCAGCGCCCGGGAGCTGATCGCGCGCGTCGCCTCCCAACTCGCGCTGGCCGGGGTCCGGGAGCGGACCGACGAGATGCGCCGGCAGATGTACGACCTGTTCCTGCAGGCGCCGGCGCCGATCTGTGTGTTCAGAGGCCCCGAGCTCGTCTTCGAGCTGGCGAACCCGCTCTACCAGCAGCTCGCGGGCAACCGTCCGCTGGTCGGGCGGACGGTGGTGGAGGCGATCCCCGAGGCGGTGGAGCAGGGCTTTGTCGCTCTCCTCCAGGGAGTGCTCGAAACCGGGGAGCCGGCCATTTTCCGTGAGAGTCTGCTGCGCTTCGACCGCCTGGGCACCGGGGCCCCTGAGGACACGTGGTGGACCTTCATCTACGCGCCGCTGCGCAACCCGCAGGGGAGCATCGACCGGGTGATGGCGCTCTGCGTCGAGGTGTCGGACCAGGTGCGCGCCCGGCGGGACGTCGAGGAGGCCTGGAGGCGGGCCGAGGAGCTGTCCGACCGCCTGCGGCTGGCGGTCGAGGTCTCCCAGCTCGGCACCTGGGACTTCGATCCGTCCACCCGCGACGTGCAGCTCTCCGACCGCGCCCGTTCCATGCTCGGCCTCGCCGGCACCGGCGGCCGCGTGCTGCTCGAGTCCGCGTCCGACGGAGTCCATCCCGAGGACCGCGACCGCGTCCGGGACGCCCTGGAACAGGCTCTCGCGGGAAGCGACGGGGGACGCATCGAGCTCGAGTACCGCGTCGCCAGCGACGGGCAGGGCGACCGGTGGCTGCGCTGGATGGCGCAGACCGTCTTCGACGGACAGGGGCGCCCGGTGCGCGCGCTTGGCACCGTGGCCGACATCACCGAGGCCAAGCGCGCCGAGCTGGAGGCGGGCCTGCGCGAGACGATCGCCAACAACGCCACGCTCGCGCTGTTCCTGATGGACGCGCGCCAGCACTGCACGTACATGAATCCGGCGGCGGAGACGATGACGGGCTTCACCCTGGCGGACGTGCAGGGCCGGCCCCTCCACGAGCTCGTCCACCACACGCGGCCGGACGGCCGCCCCTACCCGCTGGAGGAGTGCCCGATCGAGCGCGCGCTGCCGACCCGCACCCAGGAGCGGGGAGAGGAAGTCTTCGTCCACCGGGACGGCTCCTTCTACCCGGTCGCGTTCACGGCCAGCCCGATCGTCCAGAACGGCCTTCCGATCGGAACCGTCATCGAGGTGCGCGACCTGACGGAGGAGAAGCGGGCCCGCCGCGAGCTGCAGGAGAAGGACGAGCGGCTGCGGGAGACCCTGGAACGGGAGCAGGCCGCGCGCCGGGAGGCGGAGGCGGCCAGCCGCTCCAAGGACGAATTCCTGGCGATGCTCGGCCACGAGCTGCGCAACCCGCTGTCGCCGATCCTCACGGCTCTGGAGCTGATGCGGCTGCGCGCCGGCTCCCTGCTCGAGCACGAGCGCACCGTGGTCGAGCGGCAGGTCCGGCACCTCGTCGGACTGGTCGACGACCTGCTCGACGTGTCCCGCATCACGCGCGGCAAGATCGAGCTGAAGCGGCGGCGCCTCGAGCTGTCGGCGGTGGTGGCGAAAGCCGTGGAGATGGCGAGCCCCCTGTTCGAGCAACGCCGCCATACGTTGCGCGTCGAGGTGCCGCCGGCCGGCCTGCCGGTCGATGCCGACGAGGTCCGTCTCGCCCAGGTGGTGGCCAACCTCCTCATGAACGCCGCGAAGTACACCGAACCGGGCGGAGTCGTCGCGGTGAAGGCCGAGCCGCGCGGCGACGAGGTCGAGCTGGCGGTGGAGGACTCGGGGGTCGGGATTCCGCCCCACCTGTTGCCCCACGTCTTCGACCTGTTCGTGCAGGGCGAGCGGTCGATCGACCGCTCGCAGGGCGGGCTCGGGCTCGGGCTCGCCATCGTCAAGAGCCTCACCGAGCTCCACGGAGGCAGGGTCGAGGCTCACAGCGAGGGTCCCGGGCGGGGCAGCCGTTTCGTCGTGCGCCTGCCGCTGGCGACCGAGCTTCCGGCGCCGTTCGAGGCCGCCGGGGAGGTCGGCGCGCCCTCCGGCGTGGTCCGCCGCCGGATTCTCATCGTCGACGACAACCGGGATGCGGCGGAGATGCTCGCCGAGCTCCTCTCCCTGGCCGGCCACGAGACCTGGATCGCCGAGGACGGCCCGAGCGCGCTGGCCCTGGCGGCGAAGATCGAGCCCGAGGTCGCCCTGCTGGACATCGGCCTGCCGGTCATGGACGGCCACGAGCTGGCGATGCGCCTCCGGCAGCAGTCCCAGCGGCCTCTGCTGCTGATCGCGGTGACCGGCTACGGCCAGCGGGAGGACCGCGAGCGCGCGCGGGCCGCCGGGTTCGACGATCACCTCGTCAAACCGATCGACCTCGAGGCCCTACGGGCCCGGATCGAGCGCGGGCCGGGCGCTGGCCCTCAGGCTCCCGAGGGTTGACCGGACCTCCCCGCGCTCGCTACCACGAACGCCGTCGCGGATGCCCGCTCGCGGCGGCGTGCACCGCCGGCCGGCGGCTCTCCGCGGGGCGCCCGCGCTCCGCTTTGGCGGCAGCGCGAGCCCTTTCCCCGGCTTTGCGGCTGCGGATCTCGGCAATGCGCTCGGCAAGCGGGATCTCGAGCCGTTCCGCCGGCTTCGTCTCGTAGTTGAAACCGGCGAGCGTCCGCCGCGGCAACGTCTTCGCGACGGCCCGCTCGATGGCGCGGAGCTCACCAGCCTCCTCCGGCGAGACGAAGGTGAGCGCCTGGCCGGTGGCGCCGGCACGGGCGGTGCGCCCGACCCGGTGGATGTAGTCGTCGGGAACGTTCGGGACGTCGAAGTTGATGACGTGGGACAGCCCCTCGACGTCGATGCCGCGGGCCGCGACGTCGGTGGCCACCAGGACCCGGTAGCGCCCGCTCTTGAAGCCTGCCATGGCCTGGGTGCGCTGCGCCTGGCTGCGGTTGCCGTGGACGCGCTCGCACGAGACGCCGTGGCGCTCCAGGTACTGGGCGAGACGGTTGGCGCGGTGCTTGGTGCGCGTGAAGACGAGCGCGTTCTCGATGCCGTCGCCCCGGAGGAGCTCGAGCAGCAGGGCGGACTTGACGTCCTGGCGCACCGGATAGATCGCCTGCTCCACTCCCGTGGCCGGCGCCGAAGGGCGCTCGACGTCGAGGGCCGCGGGGTTGCGCAGCATCTGGCGCGACAGCTCGCGGATGGGCAGCGGCAGCGTGGCCGAGAAGAACAGGGTCTGGGCCGGGGTCGGCAGGTGCTTGAGGATCCGTTTGATGTCCGGGAGGAAGCCCATGTCGAGCATGCGGTCCGCCTCGTCGAGAACGAGGACCTCGAGACCGGCCAGGCGGGCGTACGCATACTGGAAATGGTCCAGCAGCCGCCCCGGGCAGGCCACGATGACGTCCACGCCGTTGCGCAGGGCCCGCTCCTGGGGCTCCATGCCGACGCCGCCGTAGATCGCGGCGGCCTTGAGCCCGGTGTGGCGGCCGAGATCGTTGAACTGCTCGACGATCTGGGCGGCCAGCTCCCGGGTGGGAGCGAGGACCAGGGCCCGGGTCGTGCCGCGCTTCGTGCCATGGAGCCGCTGCAGGATCGGAAGCGCGAAGGCCGCGGTCTTGCCGCTGCCGGTCATGGCGCAGGCCAGCACGTCGCGGCCCTCCAGGGCCGGCGGCAGGGCCTTGGTCTGAATGGGAGTGGGAACGGTGAAGCCGAGGTCGGCCACGCCGCGCAGCAGGCTGGGGTGGAGGTTGAACGAGGAAAAGCTCATCTGGATAGACGTTTTCTTTCTGAGGACGCGGGATGGCTCTGAGCCGTCACATGACGCCGCTCGGACATTCCGGCTTGGAAATTGGAGTTGAACGGAGGACTGGGCCGGGGAGGCCGCCGTTGGGCCGTCGGCCCGGTGAGAATCGATGAGAACGAACCCGGCGCCTTCGTGTCTCCCCTACGGGAGTGATGCGCCACAGGTGAGGAGGATCTCACACTTTCGGCGTTTTGGCAAGCGGCGAAGGTTTTCAGGCCCTCTCGTGCTCCGTCCTGGGCTTGACGAGATGTCCGAACTGGATTTCCAGGAGCCTGAGCATCGTGACGAGCCATTCGATGCGCTGCGCAGGAGTAAGCGCCAGGAAACGAGTCCGGTCTTCCGGCTCCGGCTCGGCCAGAGGGCGCGGGAACGGCCAGTAGCTCTCGGGAGTGCCCCAGGTCAGCTCAGGGGAGTCTTTCGAGCTCTCGGACATCGGCGAGATCATCCCTTGACGTCGCGTCAGCGAGTCATTATCTTATCTCCAATGAAGACCCTTGTCCCCACCAGAGGGCAGATCGTCGTATCGTGTGAGATCCGTCAGTACGATGAGACCGAATCTGGACGAGAGATCGAGCGTGTCTTGAGTCCGAGCCCATTGAAGGTCTGAGGAGTAGAATTCTCTGCTGGAACGAGCCGCGTTCCCTATGCCCGATCTGGACACAACGATGGACTGGCGCGACCACATCACTGTTGACCCGAAGGTATGCCACGGACAGGCGTGCATCAAGGGGACGCGAATCATGGTCTCCGTGGTGCTCGACAATCTCGCCGCCGGTCTCTCCCCGGAAGAGATCCTCCGCAGCTATCCCACGCTCACGCCGGAGGCGATTCAGGCTGCCATTTCATATGCCGCTGACCTTGCCCGAGAGCGGGTCGTCGCGATTCCAGCCTGACCTCAATGCGGTTCAAGACCGACGAGAATCTGCCCATCGAACTGGCGGATCTCCTCCGGAAGGCAGGTCACGATGCGATGAGTGTCGTCGATCAGCACATGGGAGGGGAGGCGGACCCAGACCTCGCCGCCGTCTGCGAGAGGGAAAGACGCACCCTGGTCACGTTCGATCTGGGATTCTCAGACCTTCGCATCTATCCGCCCCAAAGCTACCCTGGCCTAATTGTCCTCCGGTTGAAGCGGCAGGAGCGACCGCTGGTCCTCGAAGTCTTCGAGCGGCTTCTGCCGCTTCTGGAGACTGAGCCTCTTGAAGGGCATCTTTGGATCGTCGAAGAGGAGCGGGTGAGGGTCCGATCGATGATCCCCCGTCAGGACTGAAATGCCGTCGCCAACAGATCCCGGATCTCCGCCAGCTCTCCCTCCGCGTAGGGCTCGGCCGATCCCGAGCCCCAGACCGGCCCCGGCTAGGCGGGATCGGTGGAGAAGCGGGCCACGACGTGGACGTGGAGCTGCGGCACGACATTGCCCAGGGCGCCGACGTTCAGCTTGTCCGGCTGGAAGAGCCGCGTCAGGACGTCGCTCGCCCGGGCGATCTCCTCGATGAGCTCCGCCCGGTCGGTCGGCGGCAGCTCCGCGATCTCCCGCACGCCCTCCCGCTCCGGGACCAGGAGAAGCCAGGGGAACCGGCGGTCCTTCATCAGCAGGACGCGGCAGAGGGGCAGGCGGGTCACCTCGACGGTGTCCTCGGCGAGCCTGGGGTGGAGGGCGAAGGGCATGGAGCCCTTTACGACGCCGGCTCGAGACCCTCGCCCGCCGCCGCACGGGCTTCGTCGAGCGCCTTCACCCTGCGGTCCGCCCGGCGGAGCTGCCACTCGGCGAGGCCGGTGTAGATCACGGGGACGAGGATCAGCGTCACCAGCGTCGAGACCGTGAGACCGCCCACCACGACGCGGGCCATGGAGGCCTGGACCTCGGAGCCTTCACCCAGGCCAATGGCGAGGGGGACGAGGCCGAGCACGGTGGTGGCGGTGGTCATCAGGATCGGCCGCAGGCGCCGCCGGCCGCTCTCCACGACGGCTTCGAGGAGGGACATTCCATAGTCGCGGCGCATCAGGTTCGTGTAGTCCACGAGCACGATGGCGTTGTTCACCACGATGCCGGCGAGCATGACCATGCCGATGTAGCTCTGGACGTTGAAGGTCGTGCCCGTGAGCCACATGGTGAAGAAGACGCCCACGGCCGCCATGGGGATGGAGAACATGACCACGAACGGATCCCAGAGGTTTTCGAACTGGGCCGCCATGACCATGTAGACCAGGACGATGGCGAGAATCAGGGCGACCACGAGCTGCGTCTTGGCCTTCTGCTGCTCCTCGTACTCGCCGCCCAGGACGAGGGCGAGGCCGTCCGGCACCTGGAGCGCGCGCAGCGCCTCTTGAGCGTCGGCCGCCACGGACCCGAGGTCGCGGTCGGCCACGTTGGCGGTGACGTTGATGACCCGCTCCTGGTCCTTGCGGTCGATGATCACCGGGCCCTTGGCGAAGGTGACGTCCACGACGCTGCGCAGGGGCACGGTCTCGCCGGAGGCGGAGACGAGAGAAACCTTTTCCACGTCCGCCAGGAGGTTGCGCTGGGGCTCGGCCAGGCGGACGACGATGTCGTACTCCCGGCCGGCCCGGCGCAGCACGGTGGCGCGGCTGCCGGCGAGGTTGGTCTCGATGATCTCGGCGACTTCGTTCATGGAGAGGCCGAGGCGGGCGATCCGGTCGCGGTCGATGCGAATGACCCGCTCGGGTCTTCCGGCGTCGCGGCCGATGCGCACGTCGGTGACTCCGGCGATGCCGGAGAGGGCCTGCTGGACCTGCTCGGCCAGCCGGTGACCGGCCTCCAGGTCGTAGCCGCGGACCTCGACGGTCAACCCCTCCTCACCGCCGCCGAAAGCCATGTTGAGGATGAAGAGTCCGGAGCCCTCCCGGGCGCGGATCTTGACCCCGGGGATGCCGGCGAGCTCGCGGCGGAGGTCGTTGGCGATCTCCTCGGAGGAGCGGTCCCGCTCGGACTGGCTCACCAGGGAGAGGCGGATGTCTCCGGTATGGCCGCCGCTGGCCTGCCATCCGCCGCCGCCCCCGACGTTGGCCAGCATGTTCTGGGTCTCGGGCACTTCCCGGCGGGCGATCTCCTCGATCTGTCGGAAGGTCCGGTCCATGACGTCGAGCTTGGTGCCCACGGCCATTTCGGCGTTGATCCGGACCTCGCCTTCGTCGGTCTTGGGCATCAGCTCGGAGCCGAGGAAGGGGGTCACGAGGAGGCTCGCCACGAACAGGGCGAGGGAGCCGAGGAGCACCTGGGAGCGATGGGCCAGGGCCCACAGGAGGGCGTTCCGGTAGCGATCCTCCATGCCCACGAGGAACCGCTCGCTCCGGCCGTAGAAGCGCTCCAGGGGCTGCCAGCGGGCGTGAGGGTGGGCGTCACCCCGGGCGAGGAGCCGGGAGGAGAGGACCGGGATCAGCGTCAGCGCCACCGCGAGCGAGGCGAACAGAGAGAAGGACACCACCACGGCGAGCTGCTTGTACATCACCCCCGAGGCCCCTTCCATGAAGAGGATGGGGAGGAAGACGGCGATCGTGGTCAGCGTCGAGGCGGTGATGGCGAGAGCCACCTCCTGGGTGCCGGTGATGGCGCAGGTCTTGGGGTCGAGCCCAGCCTCGCGCTTGCGGAAGATGTTTTCCAGCACCACGATGGCGTTGTCCACCAGCATGCCCACGCCCAGGGCCAGACCGCCGAAGGTCATGATGTTCAGCGTGTAGCCGGTGAAGTAGACCAGGGCGAAGGTGCCGACCACCGAAATCGGGATGGCCGTCGCGATGACCAGGGTGGAGCGCCCGGAGCGCAGGAAGAAGAGGAGGATCACCACGGCCAGCACGCCGCCCAGGAGGGCCGAGCTGCGGACGTTGGAGATCGACTGCTTGATGTACTGGGAGGTGTCGATGATCGGGATCACTCGGACCTCGGGGAAGTCCCGGTTGATCCGCTCCACCTCGGTCAGGACGGCGTTGGCCACCTGGACGGTGTTGGCGCCCGACTGCTTGTTGAGCGAGAGGCGGATGCCCGGCTCGCCGTTGATGCGCACCAGGGAGGTGACCTCCTGGACGCCCTCCTTGACCTCGGCGATGTCGCGCAGGTAGATCGGCACGCCCTCGCGCACGGCGACGACCGTGGCGCCGATCTCGGGCGCGGCCTTGTACTCGCCCACCGTCCGGAGATAGACGTCCAGGTTGCCTTCCTCGATCTTGCCGGCCGGCCGGTTGAGGTTGTCCTCGCGCAGCAGGCGGGTGATCTGGTTGGCCGAGAGGCCCAGGGCCAGCATCTTGTTGCGGTCGAGGTTGACCTGGACCTCCCGCCGCAGGCCGCCGCGGATGTCGATCGAGGCGACGCCCGGCACCCGCTCGAGGCGGCGCTCGATGCGCTCCTCGGTGAATTCGCGCAGGTCGATGGGGCCGAGCCTGGACGAGGAGACGCCGAGGAAGATGATGGGGAAGGAGGCGAGGTCGAATTTGAAAACCGACGGCGTCTCCGCCTCCTCCGGGAGCTGCCCGCGGACGCGGTCGATGCGGCTCCTCACCTCGTCGGCCGCGGCGTCGAGGTCCGTCCCCCAGGTGAAGGAGATGCGGACGGACGACTCGCCCTCGGAGGAGTTCGAGGTGATCTCCTCGACGCCGGCGATGGCGGCCACGGCCTCCTCGATGGGGCGGGTGACCAGGTCCTCCACCTCCTGGGGGCCGACGTTGGGATAGGTGGTGCGGACCGTCAGGGTCGGGTAGGTCAGCTCCGGCATCAGGTCCACCGGAAGCCGGCTGAACGCGATCCCTCCGAGGAGGATCACGATCAGGAAGAACATGGCGGTGGTGATCGGGCGCTTGACGGATCCCTGGGCGAGGCTCATCGACGACTCCTTCTCATCCTCACAGTCCCTTCGTCTCCATTCTCGGCTGGCCTCCGCCGGTTACCCGGCCGGGGTGGCCGGGCGGGCGCTGCCGGCGATCACCACGGTGGCGCCGTCCCGGAGCTCCTGCTGGCCGAGGGTGATCACCGGCTGGCCGGCCTGGACGTCCCCCTCGATGGCGACCTCATTGCGGCGCTCCTCGCTCCCGGCGCCGATCCGCAAGACCGGGACGCGCTTGGCCGTCCAGGCCTCGCCCTTGCCGTCCGGGGCCGGGCCTTTCTCGGCCACGAAAAGATAGGTCTCCCGCTCGTCCTCCACCAGGGCCGTCTTCGGCACCAGGAGGGCCGTGGGCTCGGTGAGATAGGAGATGGAGACGGTGGCGAACATGCCGGGCTTCAAGCGGCCGTCCGAGTTGGCGATCTCCACCTCCGCCTCGGTGGTGTTCGTGTTGGGATCGAAGATCGACGCGATCCGCGCCACCTGGCCCCGGAACTCGACGCCCGGGAACGCGTCGGAGGTGACCCGGGCCTGCTGGCCCACCTGGATGCGGGCCGCGTCCTTCTGGGTCAGCGGGATGGTGGTCTTGATCGTCGAGAGGTCGACGAGGGAGAAGACCGGCTGGTTGGTGGTGGCGAAGGCGCCGCGGTCCAGGTGGCGCTTGCCGATGACTCCGTCGAACGGGGCGATGATCAGGGTCTTCTCCAACTCCGCCCGCGCCGCTCCCAGGTTCGCCCGGGCCTGCTCAACCTGGGCCTGGGCCACCTGGACCTGGGCCCGCGCCTTGAGAAGCTCGGCCTGGACCGTGTCCTGCTGCTGCTGCGAGATGAGCTGCTGGGCGAAGAGGGCGGAGCTGCGGTCGGCATTGGCCTGGTTGACCTCCAGGGTGGAGCGCCGCTCCGTGAGGGTCGCCTGGGCCATGCGCAGGGCGGCCTCCATCTGCTCGACCCGCTGCCGGAGGTCTCCCGCGTCGATGCGGGCGAGGACCTGCCCCTGCCGCACCCGGTCGCCGGTCTCGGCGCGCATTTCGACGATCTGCCCGGGGATCTTGGCGTAGAGGTCGGCGAAGGCGCGGGCCTGGAGGGTGCCCACGAACTCGGACCAGACCTCGATCTCGCCCTGGGCCACCGGCTGGGTCGTCACCACGGCCGGAGCGCCGAAGCCGCCCGGGCCTCCCGGACCGCCCATGCCTCCGGGCGGCCCGCCGCCGGGCCCGCCCTCCGGCTTCTTCCGTGCGGCCATGCCCCCACCGATCACCGCCACCAGGGCGATCGCGATCAGACTGAAGAGGAGTTTTCTGTTCATGAGATGTTCGTCCCCGCGCTCGCACAAAGAAAAGAAATCGAAAAGAACCCCGCGCTCTCCGGCACTTTAACACGCGCCGCGCGGGCTTCTTGTAACTGGTTTGTAAAACAGACAACGGGGCTCCGTCGCGTCCCGGAGCTCCCAGTCTCAAGAACCCGGAGGGAGCCCCGCCCATTCCGAGAAGATGGCTCTCCGAGCAACGAGGGCGCCGGCGGAAGGTCCGGGGCGCACCGGCGGGTGTCGTATCCCGAGGACGGAAGAAGGGCTTGCAAGCCGGGCACGACGGGTGGTAGAGTCTCCTGTATCAAGACGACCTGCTTTAAGAGGAGAGAGCGGCAGTGGACCAGGAGACGAGGGTGTTTCTGGAGGAGCATTTCCGCGAGATGTCGCAGAAGATCAACGGGCTAGGGGCGGACTTGCGCGAGGAGATGTCGCAGG
>DASQEB010000346.1:0-2475 GCA_035633875.1 Thermoanaerobaculia bacterium | reverse complement strand
AGCTTGAGCGCCTCCTCCGCGACGCGTACCTGGAAGCACTCAAGCTGTGGCCGACGGCGTACGGCAGGATCTACCGCGGTTCTGGTGTTCGCCATCCTGGCTCTTACAGGCACTACCTGGAGAGGGCCGGGGTCCAAACCCTAGAACGTCTCGTGCGGGAGACCGGGGCCCGGGCTCTGATCGCCCCGCACTTCTACGGCGCCGGGGTGCTTGGGGCTTACAAAGAACTAAACCGCCGGGCGTTTGCCGCGGTGGTGCTGACGGACTACGTGCCGCATCCCGTCGGGGTGCCTCTGAACCTGGATCTCTACGTGGTCGCCGACGATGCGGCGGCCGAAGCGGTGGCGAGGCTCGGCGTACCGGAGGAGCGGGTCCATCCGACCGGCATCCCCATAGATCCGATCTTCGAAGAACCCACCGACGCAACCCGGGCCCGCCGGGATGTGCTCGAACTGGACGAGGATGACCTCCCCGTCGTGCTGGTGATGGGCGGAGGTCTGGGAGGCGGGGACCTGGAAGAGGCGGTGTCGCTCTTGCTAGAAGATAGCGAGGCCATGCACCTCGTCGTGCTCTGCGGCTCGAACGAGCGCTCCCGCCAGAGGCTCGAGCGCATCGCGCAGGCTCAAGGCCGCAAGGCGACCTTCCTGGCTTTCACTGGTCGGGTCAGGGACCTCATGGCGGTCGGGTCAGTCCTAGTAACGAAGCCGGGAGGCATGAGCTGCACGGAGGCCCTGGCCGCACGGCTGCCCCAGGTCCTCTACCATCCCATCCCGGGCCAGGAGGAAGACAACGCCGCGGCGATGGTCCGCTACGGGGCCGGGGTGATGGTCAGCAGGACCGCGGACGTGCCGGGCCAGACGCTAAAGATCCTGACGAGCGCGGATCACCGGCGCCGCATGATCGAGTCGGCTGGAGCCGCCCATCGCCCCCACTCGGCACGCTCGGCCGCCTCCCTGATACTGGCGGGGCTGCCGTGAGGCACCCGCGCGCCCACGCCTGGAAGATCGCCGCCGCCGCCGCCGCCGGGAGCGCGACCCTGGCGGGACTCAGAACCGCCGCCGGGCGTCCCCTGCGCTCCGCGCCGACCTTGGCCGCGGCCGGGGCCGGGATAGCGGCGGGGGGGCTCATGGCCTACGAGTGGCTCTCGCCGCGGTCTTGGCTCTACGGCCCGGTCTTCTGGCACGCCCGAACCTCAGAGCGGGTGGTCGCCCTGACCTTCGACGACGGTCCCTGCCATCCCTACACGGGGCAGCTTCTTGAGATCCTGGATCGCGAGGGCGTCAGGGCAACCTTTTTCCAGGTGGGCAACAACGTCAGGCGAGAGCCCAACCTCGCCGCCGAGGTTGCCTCGCAGCACGAGGTCGGCAACCACACGTTCACCCACCCGCACCTGGTGTGGAGCCGTCCCGGAACGGTGAAGGAACAGTTGCTGCGCGGTCAGGAGGCCATCCACGACGCCACCGGCGCCCTGCCAAGCCTCTTCCGGGTGCCCCACGGGTGGTACGGCCCTCAGGTGATCTCGACGGCCGGAGGGCTCGGGATGAGGTGCGTGGGCTGGTCGGTCATGGCCTGGGACTGGGACCGTCCCCCCGCGGACGTGATCCAAAGCCGGATTCTGCGCGGCGTCGCCCCGGGAAGCGTCACCCTGCTGCACGATGGCAAGGACACCGACGCCTACCCCATGGCCGACCGCTCCCACACCATCGCCGCCGTTCCCGGCATCATCCGTAGCCTCAAGGCGAGCGGGTACGGGTTTCGTACCCTTCCGGAGCTGATGGAACTCGAAGCCCGCGATCGCCCCACTAGCTGACCGGGAACGGGTACTCGTTGGAGATCGAGAGCCCTCCGCCGGAGAGCCGCAGGCTGAGCACCGCCGGTCCCGTACCAAGAAGCGTGGCTTTGGCCTCTCCGATCCCCACCACCGAGTCCTTCGGCACCTCCGCCACTCCTCCGCCTCGGGCCACGCTCTGCCCCCCAAGCAGCAGCTCCCAGTCCCAGCTTACCTCGCCCAAATCCCGCGAGAAATCGTTGATCACGAACAGGGGCAAGGAGACGGTCTCGCCAGCCCGGTAGCCCTCCCTGGGGTACTCGGCGCAGATGAGCACGGGGCCCATCGCCGTCCCGAGGACGGAGTAGGCCGCCTTCGGTCTGCGCCGCCAGTCCACGACGGACCACGAGATCGCAGGCGCCGGGTCGTTGAGCATGAAGGCGAAGGAGCCCCCCGTGGGCCGATACTTCCTCCTCCTACAGAACTCCGTGGCGTGCTTCAGGACCCGCGCCTGGTAAGCCTGACTCTCGCGCACGAACGCTCCCCGATCGCCCCTCCCGGGAACGTAGCGCTCCATGCGCCCGACCTGGAGGCGGTAGTTCAGCGAGAGCCCCGCCCAATCGGGCCGCGTCTCGGAAGGCCATATCTCTTCCAGCGACTCGGGATCGGGAAGCGCCTGCGCCCCGTACTCCGTCGGCAGCCGCGAC
>DASQEB010000345.1:0-1800 GCA_035633875.1 Thermoanaerobaculia bacterium | reverse complement strand
AGGGCGTCCGGCACGGTGTAGGAGGTGTCTCCCGGGTCCAGCCGGTCGATGAACCAGAGCCGCTGCTGGGCAAAGGAGAGGGGGAAGGGCCCGCCGTTCTCGCGCAGGGGGCTCCGCGCGATCGCCTCACCTTCCGTCTCGCCGCCCACCTGCTGCTGGCGACGGAGCTTCTCCATCCGCGCCAGCAGGAGCTTCTGCTTGGCCGGGGAGAGGCGTTCGAAGTCGTCCAGTGGTCCGCTCATTCCCCTTCTTCCTCGAGCAGGGCCAGGGCCTCCTCGTCCGTCAGCCCGTCCAGGTCGGCCATCAGCGAACCCACCTCGCCGGCCCCTGCCAACGTCCGGGCCAGGACCTCGCGGCCGAGGTCGCCCAGGGTGCGCAGCTCGAACAGCCGCGGCAGGGAGAGGTCCACGCCGAGCTGCCGGCGGATGCGGGAGGCGAGCTGGGTCGCGAGCAGGGAGTGGCCGCCCAGGACGAAGAAGTCGTCCTGAACGCCCACGCGCTCCACCCCGAGGAGCTCGGACCAGATCGCCGCCAGCTCCTCCTCCACCGGGTTGCGCGGCGGCACGTACCCGGCCGCGGCCACCGGAGCGAGCTCCAGCGCAGCGAGGGCGCGGCGGTCGAGCTTGCCCGTCGGGCTCAGGGGCAACGCCTCCAGGACCCCAATCTCGGACGGCACCATGGGCTCGGGCAGGCGGCCGGCGAGGTACGCGCGCAGGTCCTCCTCCAGGGGATCGCCGGGCCGCCGCGGCACCACGAAAGCCACCAGCCGCCGGCTGCCGGAGGCGTCCTCCCGCGTGGTGGCCGCCGCCTCACGAACCCCGGGGTGGGCGGAGAGCGCGGCCTCGACCTCCCCCAGCTCGATGCGATGGCCGCGCACCTTCACCTGCTGGTCGATCCGGCCGAGGTACTGGAGCTCCCCGTCCGGCAGGGACCGGGCGAGGTCTCCCGTGCGATAAAGGCGCGCTCCTGTGTCGCCGAACAGATCGGCGAAGGGATCGGGGACGAACCGCTGCGCCGTCAGGTCGGGACGGTTCAGATAACCGCGGGCCAGCCCCGGGCCTCCCACGTGGATCTCGCCGGGCGCCCCCGCCGGCACCGGCCCGCCGTCGAAGCCGAGCAGGTGGACCCGCAGGTCCGGGATCGGGATCCCAACGGGGCTTTGCCCGGCGTGCCGCAGGTCGTCCCGCCCGATCGGACGGTACGTGACGTGGACCGTGGTCTCGGTGATCCCGTACATGTTCACCAGCCGGGGGTGCCCGTCGCCGTGGCGGTCGAGCCAGGGCGCGAGGCTGCCGAGGTCCAAGGCCTCGCCGCCGAAGACCATCAGGCGCAGGGGGAGATCCCCTCCGTCCTCCTCGTTTTCGGCCGCCGCGAGCTGGCGGAAGGCCGACGGCGTCTGATTGAGCACCGTCACCCCCTCACTTCGCAGCAGGCGGAGGAAGTCCCGCGGCGAGCGGGCGACCCAGTACGGGACCACCACCAGCCGGCCACCGTAAGTGAGCGCACCCCAGAGCTCCCAGACCGAGAAGTCGACAGCGAAGGAGTGGAACAGGGTCCAGACGTCCTCCGCGCCGAAGCCGAACCACTCATCCGTGGCCGCGAACAGGCGCGTGACGTTGCGGTGCGTGATCAGCGTCCCCTTGGGACGGCCGGTGGTGCCGGAGGTGTAGATCACGTAGGCGAGCCGGCCCACGGGGAAGGTCTCCCTGAGGTCTTCCGGGCTCTCCCCGTCCAGGGCTCCCGCTGTATCCAGGCACAGGATCTCGGCCCTCACCGCCGGCAGCCGGGAGCGCAGGTGCT
>DASQEB010000344.1:0-5605 GCA_035633875.1 Thermoanaerobaculia bacterium | reverse complement strand
CTACCTGACCGCCCTGGTCGGCCGGGCCTATATTTGTGTCTACGGCACCAAGCGCAGGGCGGCCGACGCCGTCGCCGAGTTCTTCTCCTTCCACTTTCCCCACGCGGTGCGCCGCGCGCTCCTCTTCCTCGTGGCCTCGATCGCCGTGATGGCCCTGGGGACCGCCACCGGCTATCAGATGACCCTGGCGGACCCGGAGCGGTATTACGCCTTCGTGGACGAGGGCGTGGCCGGCGGGCGCAACCCGGCCGCCTCGACCGGGGAGCTGCGCGAGGTCCTCTACAGCTCCGGCGAGGGATGGCTCGCGGTGTTCGCCACGTTCCTCTTCACCCACAACGCGAAGGTGGGCATGCTCTGCTTCGCCCTGGGGTTCGTGGCCGGGATCCCCGTCCTCTTCCTCCTCTTCCAGAACGGGCTCCTGCTGGGCGCGATGGCGGCCCTCTACGAGTCCCGGGGGATGGGCTTCGAGTTCTGGGGATGGGTCCTGCCCCACGGCGTCACCGAGCTGGGGGCCGTCTGCCTCTGCGGGGCCGGCGGCATGGTGCTCGGCTGGTCGCTGGTGTTCCCCGGCCGCCACACCCGGCTCCAGAACCTGGCCCGGGAGGGCCGGCGGGCCGCGGTGATCGCCGTCGGCTCGGTCGCCATGTTCTTCCTGGCGGGGCTGATCGAGGGCTTCTTCCGGCAGCTCGTCCACGACCTCACGGTCCGCTGGGCCGTGGTCGGGATCACCCTCCTCTTCTGGACCTGGTACTTCCTCTTCGTGGGCAGGAGCCGTGAAGGCTGGCGTCACGATTGACGCGCCCCGGATCCACCGGATCCGGACGCCCGAGGGGCTCTCCCTGCCGTTCACGGTGGCACCGGTCGGCGACCGGCTAGGCGCCTTCCTGATCGACCTCCTTCTCATCGTGCTGGGGTCGGTCCTGGTCTGGGTGCTCGCCGTCCTGGCCACCGCGGTGGGAGCGGGGGAGCTGGGGCTCTCCTTCGCCCTGCTGGTGAGCTTCTTCCTCTGGAACTTCTACTTCATCGCCTGCGAGGTCCACTGGGGCGGCACGACCGTGGGGAAACGCAAGCTGGGCCTGCGGGTCATCTCCCGCAGCGGCGGGCCGCTCACCGCCGAGGCGATCTTCGCGCGCAACCTGATGCGCAACCTGGAGCTCTACCTGCCGCTGCCCGTCCTCCTCGCTCCCGAGAGCTTCTTCCCGGGCGCGCCCGGCTGGGCGGGCCTCCTCGCCGGCACCTGGGTCCTCGTCTTCGCCTTCATGCCGCTCTTCAACCGGGACCGCCTGCGCTGCGGCGACATGGTGGCCGGCACCCTGGTCGTGCGCGCTCCCGCCTCCGTCCTGCTGCCCGACCTCGCCACCCGCCCGGCTTCCGTTCTTCCGCAGCACCGGGCGGCGGCTCCGGCCGAGGCGTTCACCTTCACCCGCGAGCAGCTCGACATCTACGGCATCCACGAGTTGCAGGTCCTGGAGGACCTCCTGCGGCGCGACGAGCAGGGCACGCTCGACGGCGGCGTCCTGGCCGAGGTCTGCGAAAAGATCAAGATCAAGATCGGCTGGCCGTACGACGAGTGGCAGGTCCCGGTCGTCCCCTTCCTCCAGGCGTTCTACCGCGCTCAGCGGGCCCTCCTGGAGCAGAAGATGCTTTTCGGGCAGCGGCGGGAGAAGAAGCGGGCCTAACCCCGCCGCACCACCACCACCGTCACATCGTCCGGCAGATCGCCCCCGCCCAGATGCCGGCGGCAGTCGTTGAGCAGGGCGTCCACGATCTCCACGGCCGGGCGGTGGCCGATCGCCTGGAGGACCTCCCGGGCGCGCTCGAAGCCGTAGGCGTTGCCGTTCCTGTCCAGGACTTCGAAGAGGCCGTCCGAGCAGAGGGCGAGGGCGCTCCGGGGCGCCAGGTGGAAGGCGCGGTCGGCATAGGTGCGGGCCGGACCGTGACCGAGGGGAAGGCCCGGCAGCTCGATCTCGGTCACCTTGCCGTCGGCGAACAGGAGAGGATACGGATAGGCGGCGTTGGCCACCACGGCGTCGCCGGTCCCCGGATCGAGCCGGAGCAAGGCGAGGCTCGTGAAGCTGTGGTCGGTGCTCGCTCCCTGGAGCACCCGGTGGAGCTGGCGGAGCATCCCGGCGGGAGACTCCTCCAGAGCGATCAGGCTGACGAGCCCTCCCTTGATCATCGCCTGGGCAATGGCGCACGAGTAGCCGTGGCCGGCCACATCGCCGGCGGCGATCCAGAGATGGCCGGCCTCGTCACGCAGGAAGTCGTAGAGATCCCCGCCCGCCTCGCTGGCGAGCACCGACCGGGCGGCGAGGTCGTACCCCTCGATCCGGGGCAGCTCCCGGGGCAGGAGACCGGCCTGCATGCGCGCCAGCAGGTCCACCTCATGGCGGAAGCTCCGCTCCGCCTCCAGGCGCCGGATGAAGGCGGGCGGCCGCAACGGATCGGACTCGACCTTTTCCGGCCGGGAGAGGCCCGCGACACCGAGCAGGACGATCCCCACCGGCAGCGCCAGGGTGATGGCGAAGGTCCCCGGCATCCAGGAGAGATGCTGCCCGGACAGGACCGCCGCCGGCAGCACCAGGGAGACGACCGAGGCCACGAGCAGAGCGGTCAGACCGAAGCGCCGGCACACCCAGACGAGCAGGCCGGCGACCGCGACGTTCGCGATCAGCTCGGCGGGGTAGGGCAGGATCTCGAGCGGTGACAGCGCCCATCCGGCCAGCAGCGCCGCCGCCGGGAGCACCCAGCGCTCCGGCAGGAAACGGACCACGACCGCCAGCGCCAGCGTCACCCCGGCCGCGAGCGAGATCCCGTCCGCCACAGGGCTGCCGTCCGTGCGGAAGAACGGAACCGGGAGGATCCCCGCGCCCGCCGGGGAGATTCCCGGCAGGACTACGGCGAGAGCGCGGACGCCGAGCCAGATGCCGGCGAGCGCCGCTCCAACCGCGCAACCCAGGAGCAGGGCCCGGCCCCCCCGCGGCCCGAGCCGCCCCACCCGAAGGGTGTCCAGGCTCGTCGTGAAACCGGAGCTCTGAGAGCGGAGCAGGGACTCGCCCGCCGACCAGACCAGCAGGACCGAGAGAGCCATCATCGGAGCGTTGTCGAGGAACCAGACGAGCTTCGCCTGGAAGCCCGGCCCGAGATCCGGGAGCTCCCTGGTGAGCCAGGCGGGATGGCAGGAGACCAGCGTCACGAGCCCGAGGAGCGCGCCGTTGACCAGGCTGATCCGGGCCCTCAGGAGGAGCGCGAGGAAGGTTCCGGCCACGGCGAGGATGATCGGGAGCCCGGTGAAGCCCGCGACCAAGACCCGCCGCAGGAGGCTGCCCAGGTCCTCCCCCAGGCCGCCTGGCCGGCTGGGCCGCCGCTCGATGAGAACGCGGGTGGGGGGCAGGACGTTGATGAAGAGGTGCTGCGCCGGAGCGCTTCCCACGATCTCGTGCATCCGCCAGGTGAACACACCCATGAACGTCGTCCCGTGCCGGCTCCGGCCGAGCGATTCTCCGGGGTTGAGAAGGAGGGGGCGCAACGTCGCGGCGAAGCGCTCGAAACGCTCCGGGTCGAGATCGACGGGAGAGGCGGGCTGGTTCGTGCCCCAGGTGATCCTCTGCGGACTTCCGTCCAGAGAGAAGAAGACCTCGAGATCCCCGCGCGGAGACACCCCCGGCCCATCCGCCGGGTGGGAGACCCGAACGACGAGGCCCGTCCGGGAGGAGGCGAGCCACCGCGCTCCCTCTTCTCCCAGGTTGCGGTAGGCCTGCTCCAGTCCCGTGTTCCAGGTCCTCAGGCTGACGGCCGGCTCTCCAGGGTCCAGCGGGAGGTGGACCTGCCGGGCGATCTCCCGGAAGCGATCGAGGAACAGGCGCTCCCCGGGAACCCGGCCGGCCCTCCACTCCGGCAGGAACGCCAGGGCCAGGGCGGTGCCGATCGCGAACGACAGGAGACCGCCGCCGATCGCGAGGAGCAGGGAAACCTTGCGGGTCCGTCCGGTGTTCTCCATGCGTCAGCTCCGGCCGTCCGGCCTCTTGAGCACGACCAGAGTCGTGTCGTCCAAGGCCTGCGTGGTGCGCAGATGGCGCCGCCAGTCCACGAAGAACGCCTCCAGGATCCTCTCGGCCGTCCGCTGGGCGGTCCGCCGCAGCACCTTGCGCGCGCGCTCGTCTCCGTAGGCGGTCCCCTTGGCGTCCGCCGCCTCGAACAATCCGTCCGAGAAGAAGACCAAGGCGCTCCCCGGTGGCAGGACGAGGGGCACGTCCACGTAGCGGCGCCCGGGCCCCTTCCCCAGCGGGAGCCCGGGAACCGCCACCTCGGTGACTTCGTCGCCGGCCGCCAGCAGCGGGAAGGGATGTCCGGCGTTGGCGAGCACGGCCTCGCCGGTCTCCGGACGGAGCCGCAGCAGCGCGAGGGTGGCGAACGTCCGCGTCGGCCCTGCCGCGCGCAGGACCTGATCGATCCGTTGGAGGATTTCGGCCGGGGTCCGCAGACGGCCGATCAGGCTGGCGAGAGCCGCCTTGGTCATCGCCTGCGTCACGGCGCAGGAGTACCCGTGCCCGGCCACGTCGCCGGCAGCGATCCAGAGATGCCCTTCGTCATCCTCCAGGAAATCGTAGAGGTCCCCCCCCGCCTCGCTGGCGAGCACCGACCGGGCCGCGATCTCGTAACCGGCGAGCTGCGGGAGCTTGCGCGGCAGAAGGCCGCGCTGCATCCGGGCGAGAAGCGTCATCTCGTGCCGGAGCCGGCGCTCCTCGTCGAGGTGGCGGACGAAGGCCGGCGGAGTCAAGCGCTCGACCTCGCCGGCGGGGGAGCGGGAGAGCCCCACGAAGCCGAGCAGCACGACCGCCGCGCAGAGGCCGGCCGTCCCGGCAAAGCCGCCCTCCAGCCAGTCCAGGTGCTGGAACGAGAACAGCGCGAGCGGGGCCGAAAAGGAAACGATGGTCGCGGTGAGCAGGGCCGTCAGTCCATGCCGCTGGCAAACCCAAGTCAGGACTCCGACCAGCACGGCGCTCGCCGCCACCTCCGCCGCATAGGGATGGATCTGGGGATGGGGGAGGAGGATCGCCAGAGCCAGAGCCGAGGCCACTGGAGCCCAGCGCGCAGGCAGGACCCGCAGGGCGAAGGCGAGCGCCAGCGCCACGAGCGCGGCCAGCGCGATCCCGTCCGCCACGGGGCTGTAGTAGGACCCGAAGACAGGCAGAGGGACGCTCGGCTCTTCCGCCCAGACGCCCGGCAGCGCCTCGGCCAGCGAGAACAGGCCCAGGCGGAGCCCCGCGAGACCCGTTCCGCAAGCGAAGCCGAGCAACAGCGAGCGTCCTCCCCGGGGGCCGAGACGCCCCGCCCGCAGGGCGTCCAGGCTGGTCGTGAAATCGGGTCCGGTGGCCCGGAGCATCGATTCGGCGGAAGACCAGAGAAGAAACAGCCACACGACGGTTTCTCCAGTCGCCCACAGAGCCGAGCCCCGCGTCGCGAGCGTCATGTCCGGAATGGGACGCAGGCTCGCCAGGGCCGCCAGAGCGAGGAGCGCGCCGTTGATCACGCTGAGCCGGGACTTGAGGAGGAGTCCCAGGAAGAGGACGACGATCAGCCCGAACGCGACGAGACTACGCCA
>DASQEB010000343.1:0-26165 GCA_035633875.1 Thermoanaerobaculia bacterium | reverse complement strand
GCGGGATGACGCCGTCGCTTCGGGACTTCACCCCAACCGGGAAGGACCTCTCCCCAATGGGGAGGGACTTCTCCCAGTGGGGAGGGACTCTTCCCCAGCGGGAAGACGCCTCTCCCTAGTCGGGAGGGCCCCTTCCCCGCTCAGAACACCGCTCCCCGAGTTTCCTGACCCCGCCTGGCCCTGTCCAGAGTTTTTTCTTTCTTGAGCGGCTGTAATCCTGCTGTAAGGTTCATTCCTTTAGTCTCCGCGCGAATCACCCGGAGCCCCGCAGATCTCAGGGGACCCGGCCTCTTGGCCCCCTGCAGTTCCAAGCGAACTCAGGGAGTCACCCGTCAACGAGCGCCGCAACCTGGCGGTGCGGCGGCCCGCTCACGGGCCGTGCGAGGAAGGAGTGTCTCAATTGAAGCCCAGGTTTTCGCACCCCACATCTTGGATCGTCGGGCTGCTGCTGGCAGCCGCGGTCCTGGCTTTCCCTGGTGATGCCCAGGCGCAGACCTGCGCCCGGACGCTCACCGCAGACGTGGTCGCCCTCGACCAGGTCTTCTTCTGGAACCGGCTGGGCGCGGTCCAGCCCCAGGGTATGGTCTTCGCCCTGCGGCGCGACGTGGTCGCGACTAACGGCTCGGCCACGCTCTCGACCGGCAACGTCCAGCTCCGGGCCGGCAAGCGTCCGCGCCCGCTCGTCCTGCGCATGAACGTGGGCGACTGCCTGCGGATCCAGTTCCAGAACCTCCTGGCCTCCACCCGCGTGGACCAGGAGCAGCCCGCGACGCGCGACGCGTCGATCCACGCGGTCGGGATGCAACTCGTCGATTCGATCGCCGACGACGGCTCGTTCGTGGGGGCCAACGCCTCCTCCCTGGTGCCGCCGGGTGGGAGCGCGGTCTACACGCTCTACGGCGGACGCGAGGGCGAGCACCTGCTTTACAGCGCCGGCACGACGACGGGCGGCCAGGGCGACGGCGGCCAGATCAACGCCGGCCTGTTCGGCGCTGTCGTGGTCGAGCCGCAGGGGGCCTTCTGGTATCGGAGCCAGGTGTCCGAGGAGGACCTCCGGTATGCCACCACGGGGACCACGGCCACGACCGGACACCCGATCATCAATTACGACGCCGTCTACCCGGCCGGGCATGACCGGGCGGGACTGCCGATCCTGAAAATCCTGCACAACGGCGAGATCATCCACTCGGACCTGACGGCGATCATCGCCGGCAGCTCGGCCAACGGCGGCGGACTGTTCCCCTACAACCGCTTCCCCGCCAACGCCATGTATCCGCGCCGGGACCATCCGTTCCGCGAGTTCGTCACCATCTACCATGACGAGATCGGCGCGGTGCAGGCGTTCCCGCAGTTCGAGCAGGACGCGCTCGCGCACACGCTCCACAGCGGACGCGACGGCTTCGCGATCAACTACGGCACGGGCGGCGTGGGCGCCGAGGTGCTCGCCAACCGCCTCGGCGTGGGGCCGATGTGGAACTGCCCCGAGTGCAAGTACGAGGAGTTCTTCCTGACCTCCTGGGTGGTGGGCGACCCCGCCATGGTGGTGGACGTGCCCGCCAATTCGCCGTGCACGGTCTCCCAGTTGCGCGACGGCACCAACTGCACGCCGACCCCCGGCCGCAAGGCCACCAAGGCGTTCTATCCGGACGATCCGTCGAACGTCTACCATAGCTATCTGCGGGACCACACGCGGTTCCGGGTGCTCCACGCGGGCTCCAAGGAGCACCACATCCACCACCTCCACGCCCACCAGTGGCTCTATACGCCGGACGACGACGAGTCAAGCTACCTGGACAGCCAGGCCCTCGGACCGGGCTCCGGTTTCACCGCCGAGATCGCCTACGACGGCAGCGGCAACCTGAACCAGACGATGGGCGACTCGATCTTCCATTGCCACTTCTACCCGCACTTCGCCCAGGGCATGTGGGCGCTCTGGCGGGTCCACGACGTGTTCGAGAAGGGGACCCCGCTCGGCACCGACGGCCGCCCCGCGGCCAACTCCCGCGCCCTGCCGGACGGCGAGATCGCGGCCGGCACGCCGATCCCCGCGATCGTCCCGGTGCCCGGCCGGCCCATGGCGCCGCTGCCCGGCGCCGCCGTCGCCGTCGTCGACGGGCAGGTGGCCGTCACCGGCACCGGCAACCCCGGCTTTCCCTTCTTCGTCCCGGCCAAGGCGGGCAACCGGCCGCCCAAGCCGCCCCTGGACACGATCGACGACGGCGGCCTGCCGCGCCACCGCATCGACCGCAGCTTCGCCTCCACGTTCGCCGAGGCCCACACCCGGCACGACTTCCACAAGGAGCTGCTGACCACCCGCGTCGAGGCCCTTCCGGAGGACGGCACCGCGGTCGAGAAGGCGGCCATGGCCTTCCACGCCCAGCGCGAGCACTCGACCTGCCAGCCGAACGGCTCCTGCGACGGCGTCTCGGGCGCCATCTACAAGTTCATCGCCAACGGCCGCCCGGCGGTGGCGGGGGCGCCCTTCGCCGATCCCTGCATCGACCCGGCGGGCCTCGGCACGGGCAATCGCCGCGTCTACAAGGGCGCGGCCATCGAGACCGACGTCACCTTCAACAAGGCGGGCTGGCACTTCCCCCAGCAGCGCTTCTTCGCCCTCTGGGAGGACGTGGACGACTTCCTCACTCCCAACGGCAAGCCGCCGGAGCCGCTGTTCTTCCGCGCCAACAGCAAGGACTGCATCGAGTACCACTTCACCAACCTGGTGCCGCACGAGTACCAGCTCGATGACTTCCAGGTGCGCACGCCCACGGACATCCTGGGCCAGCACATCCACCTCGTGAAGTTCGACGTGATGGCCTCCGATGGCGCCGCGAACGGCTTCAACTATGAGGACGGCTCCTTCTCCCCCGGCGAGGTCCAGGAGCGGGTCGCCGCCATCCGCGCCGGCAACTCCTGCGCGGCCAACGACGCCCGCAACGGCACCCTCGCGTGCCCGGTGGCCGAGGCCCATCCGTTCTTCGGCGCCGGCCCCAACAACGAGTGGCTGGGCGCCCAGACCACCGTCCAGCGCTGGTACGCCGATCCGATCAAGAACAACGCCGGCGTCGACCGGACGCTGCGCACGGTCTTCACCCACGACCACTTCGGTCCTTCGACCCACCAGCAGGCCGGGCTCTACGCCGGTCTGGTGATCGAGCCCCAGGGCTCCACCTGGAAGCACAACGAGACGGGCGCCACGCTCGGCGGCCGCCCCGACGGCGGTCCGACCTCCTGGCAGGCGATCATCGATCCGCCCACCGAGCCCGACTACCGCGAGTTCCTGCTGGCGTTCCACGACTTCCAGCCGGCCTATCCGGAGGAGGCCACGGCGTTCCCCAGCCCGGCGCTCGCGATCAATCCGCCGGCCAAGAAAGAGGTCGACCTCTCGGTGAGCAACGACCTGCTCGAGCGGCCGGACGTCTGCCCGGGCGGCGGCGCTCCGCCCTGCCCCGAGCTCGTCTCGGCCGACGACATCGGCACCATGACGGTCAACTACCGCAACGAGCCGGTGGCGCTCCGGGTCTACGACCCCGCGACCGACGCCCAGGCCACCGGATGGGAGGGCGACCTTGCCATGGTGTTCTCCTCCAACGTCACCCGCAAGGACGCGCGGCTCAACGTGCAGCCGTCGTTCTACCAGGCCCTGACCAACGACCTGCTGGCCAGGGACCCCTACACGCCGCTGCTGCGGGCCTACGAGAACGACCGGGTGCAGATCCGGGTGCTCGTGGGCGGCCACGAGGAGGGGCACAACTTCAGCATCCACGGCATCAAGTGGCTGCAGGAGCCGTCCAACCCCGACTCCGGGTACCGCAACAGCCAGATGATGGGCATCTCCGAGCACTTCGAGTTCATCGTTCCGCAGCTCGTCAAGCAGCCCTCGGGCAGCGCGGTCGACCGCCTGTGGTCCGCCGGCTCCTCGGCCGACGACTACTGGAACGGCCTCTGGGGTCTGTTCCGGGCCTACACCGGCAAGCGCCCCGACCTCGCGGCCCTGCCGGACAACGTCAACGGACAGTTCCCCATTGATCCGGCCGCGGCGGGCCACTTCGACTTCTCCTGCCCCAAGGATGCGCCCGAGCGCGTGTTCAACGTGGTGGCGATCGAGTCGAAAAGGTCGCTGATGAACTACAACCAGAAGATCGTCTACAACTCCCGCACCGAAAACGGATTCGATCCGTTGTTCGAGCCTTCGGCCATGATGTACGTGCGCGCCGAGGACATCGAGCCGGGCAGCACCAACTACTCCGTCAAGCCCGGGATGCGGCTCGAGCCGCTGGTCCTGCGGGCGCGGGCGGGGGAGTGCATCGTGGTCAACCTGTCCAACCGGATGGATTACTTCTCCCGAATGGACGGGTTCAGCACGCTGCCCATGCTCATCGACGGCTTCAACGCCAACGACATCCAGCCCTCGAGCTTCGTCGGGCTCCACCCGCAGATGCTCTACTACGACGTCAGCCGCTACGACGGCATCCCGGTCGGCAACAACGGGGCCGCGACGTCCCAGATGGCCAGAAAAGGCGAGTCCGTCACCTACCGCTGGTACGCCGGCGACGTGAAGGTCAACGCGAACGGCACGGTGACGGCGACCCCGATCGAGTTCGGGGCCACCAACCTGATCTCGCCGGACCGCATCCTGCACGCCGGCAAGGGGGGGATCGGAGCGCTCATCATCGAGCCCGCCGACGCTACCTGGACGGAGGATGCGAACCACCGGGCCGCGGCCACGGTGACCTCTCCCACGAGCGGAACCTTCCGCGAGTTCGTCCTGCAGTTCCAGAACGACGTCAACCTGCGGACGGGCGAGCTCACCACCCATAACTTCGGCACGCCGGTTCCCAAGCTCGCGGGCCTCGAGGATCCGGAGGACACCGGCCACAAGGCGGTCAACTACCGCACCGAGCCGCTCTGGAAGCGCCGCGGCCACGCGGCCGACACGCCATTCGAGCAGACGGACGACTTCACCGACTGGGCCGGCGTCGTGTCCAACGGCCAGGTGGGCGGCGACCCCGAGACGCCGATCTTTACGGCCGCACCGGGTCAGGCTGTGCGCTTCCGCCTCCTGCAGGCGGGCGGCCACAGCCGCAACTCCGTGTTCGCCCTGCACGGCCACATCTGGGACAAGCAGCCGTACGTCAACGGCTCGGCCAAGCTCGGCCACAACGCCTTCTCGCTCTGGGAGGGCGCCCGCATGGGCCACGGTCCGACCAACCACGCCGACCTCCTGCTGAGGAACGGCGCCGGCGGCAAGTTCGGGGTTCCGGGGGACTACCTCTACCGGGACTTCGTCTCCACCGGCTTCGACGGCGGCGTGTGGGGAATCCTGCGGGTCGCCCCGTAGCTCCACCAGCGGTGGATGCACCGGCCCGGGCGGCGCTTCGCGCTCCGCCCGGGTTTTTTGTCCGTTCTGCCTTCAGGGTCCGGCTGTATTCTACGCCGGCTCTACGTGTTCTGCCGGGGCAGGAGGTTGCTGCCGACCGTGCGCCATGGTAGACTCCGTCACCATGCTGCCCGAAAACCAACACATGTTGCAGGTCTTGAAGACGATCATGCGCGTGCTCGGGTTTACGAACCGGGACATCGAGAGGAAGCTCGGCCTGAGCAGCAGCTACCTGAGCCGGCTGTTTTCGGGAGGCATGGAGCTCCGGTTCGACCACATCGTGAACATCTCGAAGGCGATGGGGATGCGGCCGGAGGAGGTGTTCCAGTTCGCGTACCCGCAGTCGGATCAGCCGCCGAGCGAGGCGCTGTTGCGGCTGCGCAGGACCACGGGCGCCTTCCACGCGCCGGCGTCTCCCGCGGCGCCGGCCGCGCCTGCGCCGCCTTCCGGCGGTCCGACGGAGCAGGATCTGGAGCGCCTGATGGCCAAGACGCTTCGGAGGTTCTTCGGCGAGATGTCGAAGATCGGGACCGACTAGCTCTCGCTTTACCCCTCCTGAAGCTGTAATCCCTCTGTAAGGACCGCCCCGGTACTCTTCCGGGTGGACCCCCCACGTCAGGGCTTGGGGTATCCTCCAGTCGGACAGGGATCAAGAAAGGGAGCGAAAGCCCATGAGCAGTCAGACCAAGAAGCACGGACGCCGCCCGGTGTGGATCCTCGCCGCGGCATTCGCCGTGGCCGGCGCGGGCTGGGCCCAGGAGGCGGCGAAGCCCCGGTCCCCGGAGCCGCCGGCCCAGCCCGGACCGGCAACCCGGACCCAGAAGGTCGTCAAGGAGGGCATCGCCGTGGAGCTCGAGATCGAGCCGCTCCAGGGCGATGTGCTGATGGAAGGGGAGTATGCCCGGGTGCGGCTCAAGTTCAGCGACACCGCCACGGGCACACCCCTGGCCGGGATCTATCCCGGCGGCTGGATGGACCGGGTCGGGGCCAAGCCAGGCCTGGTGGAAGGGGAGGAGGGTACGGTCGACTGCAAGAAGAAGGTCGAGTCCTTCCTCAGCGGATCGATCCTCTCCCGGCCCCAACTCGACTTGAACGTGTACTACGTGCTGGCCCTGAACCAGGACGCCACGATCTCGGTGGTGGACCCGCTCTTCGGCTACGGCACGAGCAAGCTCCTCACCATGGTGTTCCTGAAGAGCCCGGGCGAGGACTGGGTGGTCACCGAGGACGGCAACCGGCTCTTCGTCTCCATGCCCGACGTGGACAAGGTGGCGGTGATCGAGACCGCGGGCTGGAAGGTGGTCAAGGAGATCGACACCGCGGCCAAGCCCCGGCGGGTCGGTCTCCAGCCGGACGGTCAGTACCTCTGGGTGACGACCGACGCCGGTGTGACGGTGATCGATGCGCGGAGCCTGGAAAAGGTGGCCGACATCGCCACCGGCAAGGGCGGGCACGACCTCGTGATCAGCGATGACAGCCGCTCGGTGTTCGTCACCAACGAGGGCGAGGGCACGGTGTCGGTGATCGACGTGGCGAAGCTCGCCGAGGTGCGCGACGTCCCCACCGGTGGCAAGCCGGTGTCGATCGCCTGGTCCGCCCTGGCCAAGGCGGCCTACGTGGTGGACACCCAGGGCGGCACGATCACGGCCCTCAACGCCGACAGCCCCAAGCCGCTGGCCAGCATCAAGGCCGGCCCGGGCGTCGGCCGCATCCGCTTCGCTCCCGGCGGCAGGCTCGCCTTCGTGGTCCATCCGAACGAGGACACGGTCCACCTGATCGACGCGGCGAGCAACCGCCTCGTGCAGACGGCCGACGTGGAGGACGAGCCCGACCAGGTGTCGTTCAGCGACGAGCTCGCCTACGTGCGGCACAAGGGGAGCGAGATCGTGCTGATGATCCCGCTCAAGACGGTGGGCCAGGAGGGCACTCCGGTGCCGGTGGTGGACTTCCCCGGCGGCCAGAAGCCCCCGGGCCGGCTTCCCCGGCCGACGCCGGCCGACGGCATCGTCCAGGCCCCCGGCGCCACGGCGGTGCTGGTGGCGAACGCCGAGGACAAGGCCATCTACTACTACAAGGAAGGCATGGCCGCTCCCATGGGCCACTTCCAGAACTACGGCAAGCACCCCCGGGCCGTGCTCGTGGTGGACCGGAGCCTGAAGGAGGTCCGGCCGGGCACGTACGAGACCGTGACCCAGATGAGCCGCGCCGGCGACTACGAGGTCGCCCTGTTCGTGGACTCTCCGAGGCTCATCCACTGCTTCCCGGTGAAGCTCGCGGAGAACCCGACCCTGGCCGCGGCGCGCAAGCTCCCCCTGTCCATCGAGGTCGCGACCGAGAAGAACACGGTGAACGTGGGCGAGGCCGTGGCGGTCCGCTTCAAGCTCACCGATCCCGAGAACGGCCAGGCGCGCAAAGGACTCAAGGACGTCCGCGTCCTGACCTTCCTCTCGCCCGGCATCTGGCAGCAGCGGCACTGGGCCAACGAAGTGGGGGAGGGGCTCTACGAAATCCACTTCACGCCGCCCGAGTCGGGGGTGTACTTCGTGTTCGTCGAGGTCGCCTCCCAGGGAATGCCGTTCCAGAAGTCGCCGTTCCTGGTTCTGACGGCACAGGCCAGACCCGACGCCGCCGCCCAGAAGAGCGGCAGCGGACGCTGATCGAGGAGAGCACCACAAGATGAACCGCACGACGATTTCGACGCTCGCCCTGGCCCTCCTCCTCGCCGGGACCGGCCTCACCGCTCCGGTGGCGGCCCAGGAGGGGCACGACCACCATCAGCATCACCAGCACCAGGCCCCGCCCGCCCAGGACACCGAGACCCGGGCCGAGGCGGTGAGCCACCTGAACATCCCGGACGTGAACGTGATGGACCAGGACGGCAAGCCCGTCCAGTTCTACAGCGATCTCGTCAAGGACCGGGTGGTGGCGGTCAACTTCGTCTTCACCACCTGCACGACGATCTGCCCGCCCATGGGTGCCAACTTCGCCAAGCTCCAGAAGATCCTGGGCGACCGCACGGGGCGTGACGTCCACCTGATCTCCGTGTCGGTGGATCCCACGACCGACACGCCGGAGCGGATGAAGGCCTGGGGCCGGAAGTTCGGCGCCGGCCCGGGCTGGACCCTGGTCACCGGCAGCAAGGAGGAGGTCACGCGCCTGCTCAAGGCCCTGGGCGTCTACACCGCCGACATCAACGACCATTCGCCCCTGGTGCTGGTGGGTAACGACGCCCGGCACCAGTGGACCCGGGCCTACGGCCTCGCCGCTCCGGCGAAGATCGCCGAGCTGATCGACGGCATGGCCGCCCCGGCAAAGGACTCCAAGTAAGGAAAGCGCCGATGAACAGGAAACGGAACCTCGCCACGCTCGCTGCCCTCGCCCTCCTGGCCGCGCTGCCGGTCCGGAGCCAGCAGGCCGATCCCCACGCGGGCCACCATCACCCGGCCCCGGCGCCTCCGGCCGCCGAGGAGTCGCCGGCCCAGAAGTACTTCGGGGACGTCCGTCTGGTGAACCAGGACGGCAAGGAGATGCGTTTCTACTCCGACCTGATCAAGGACAAGGTCGTGGTCATCGACGTGATGTTCACGAGCTGCACCGGCGTCTGCCCGGTGATGAGCAGCACCTTCGCGAAGATCCAGAACCGCCTCGGCGACCGCCTGGGCAAGGATGTCCACCTGATCTCCATCTCCGTGGACCCGGTCAACGACACGCCCGCCAAGCTCAAGGAGTACGCCGCGCGCTTCGAGGCGAAGCCCGGCTGGTACTTTCTCACCGGTCCCAAGGAGAACGTGGACGCGGCCCTGCGCAAGCTCGGCCAGTACGTCGAGAACCGGGAGGCCCACCAGAACCTGTTCCTGATCGGCAACGACCGCACCGGCCTCTGGAAGAAGGCCCTCGGCCTCGCCAAGCCGGAGGAGATCTTCCCGATCGTGGACAGCGTCCTGAACGACAAGGGGGAGGGCGGTTGACCCGTCCCCCTTCCGGGCCGGGCCGTAGGGGCGCCCCTGTGTGGGCGCCCTTCGTTCTTCTCCTCCTCCCCGTCCTCCTGGGAGCGGCCGACCCGTCCTCGCCCGAGGCGCAGAAGGCGCAGATCGAGCGCGGGCGGAAGATCTACATCGAGGGCGTGAGCCCCTCGGGCGGCGAGATCACCGCCGTGATGAGCGAGGCCAGCGTGGAGGTGCCGGCCGCGGCCGTCCCCTGCGCCGGCTGTCACGGCCGGGACGGCAGCGGACGGCCCGAGGGCGGTGTGGACCCCAGCGATCTCACCTGGAAGTCCCTGACCAAGCCCTACGGCGTCACGCACCCCAGCGGCCGCAAGCACCCGGCCTACGACGAGAGGACGCTCAAGCGCGCGATCGCCATGGGGCTCGATCCGGCGGGCAACCAGCTCCACGTGGCCATGCCCCGCTTCCGGATGAGCCACCAGGACATGGAGGACCTCGTCGCCTACATGAAGCAATTGGGGATCGAGGAGGACCCCGGGGTGAGCGACGCCGAACTGCGGATCGGCGTGATCCTGCCCCCCGCCGGCCCTTTAAGCCCCCTGGGGCAGGCGGTGCGGGCCGCCCTCACCGCGCGGTTCGACCAGGTCAACAAGGAGGGCGGGATTTTCGGCCGGCGGCTCGAGCCCCGGTTCCTCGAGGCCACGGGGCCGCCCGAGCAGCGGCGCTCCTGGACCGCCGACTTCCTGGAGCGGGAGAAGATCTTCGCCAGCGTCGGCGCCTTCATTGCCGGTGCGGACGCCGAGATGGCCTCCCTTTTCGAGGAGAAGGAGATCCCCCTGGTGGGGCCCTTCACCGTTCATCCCCGGGAGAGCTTCCCCCTGAACCGGGCTGTCTTCTACCTGCTCCCCGGGATCGAGGTCCAGGCGCAGGCCCTCGCCCGCTTCGTCCGCGAGGGTGGAGCCGGGAAAGGGCCGGTCAAGCCTGCCCTGGTGGCCCCTGCCGGCCCGGATCTCGACGGCGCCGTCCAGGCCCTGGAGAAGACCGCCGCGGCGGCCGGATGGCCGAAGCCCATCGTCCTGCGGCTGGAGCAGGGGACGATCTCGGAGGGTCTGGCCCGCCTGGCCAAGGAGAAGCCCGACCCGGTCTTCTTCCTCGGCTCCGGAGGCGAGGCCCGGGCTCTCCTCGAAGCCGCCGATCGCGCCGGCTGGCGCCCACGCGTCCTCGTGACCGCCACTGCCACCGACGCCGCTCTCTTCGAAGCGCCCGCCGCGTTCGACGGCCGGCTCTTCGCCGCCCTGCCGACCTCGGGCGGCCCCACGCCGCAGGCGGCGGCCGCCTACCGGGACCTCGCCGCCTCCGCGAAGCTCCCCCAGGAACACGTCTCGGCCCAACTCACCGCCCTGGCCGGGGCCGAGGTCCTGCTGGAGGCCCTGCGCCGCGCCGGCCGCGACGTCTCCCGGGACAAGCTCGTCACCCAGCTCGAAGCCCTCCGGCTGTTCCCCACCGGCTACATCCCGCCTGTCACCTACGGACCCAACCGCCGCCTCGGCGCCAAGGGGGCGTTCATCGTCAAGGTGGATCTGAAGGAAAAGAAGCTCGTCCCCGCGAGCGGGTGGGTGGACGCGGAGTAGAGCCCAGCGGATCCTACGACGACGAAGACGGGGGCTCCTCGACGAGCGCGGCGAGTTTCGCGAGGGACGACCAGTTGACCAGCAGGAAGGTCCGGGCCTCGTCGAGTCCGGCTTCGAGGACGCGCTGAAGGCAGGCCAGCTTGTGCTCGACGCGGCTTCGGGGTGCCGGGTCCATCAGAGCGGCGAAGGCCCAGGCCAGAGGCTCGGGCCGGGCGAGGTAGCCGGCGGCAGAGCACCCCGCGAGACCGAAGGCCACGTAGCGGGAGTCCGGCAGGCTCGGGTCGAGCGGGTCCCCGTCAAACGGGAGGACGTGGACGCCGGGGCGACCCCTCCGGAGATAGACGACGATGGTCAGGACCTGACAGCGGTGCCGGGCCTGGAGGGCGTTGCGGTAGCTCCAGAGCCGGTGGGCCATGCCCTTGCGTGCCCTCGCTTCGACCTCGACGTGGACGAGCAGGTCCTTCCTCTCTCGCAGGAAGGGGATCTGGACGAGGAGGTCCACCTCCCGACGCTCGCCTCCGGCGATATCCGTAAAGAGCTCCTTATCAAGGAAACGCGCCCGGGACACGTCTAGCCTTCCGGCCAGATCCGGAGCCGTAAGGCGGAGGAAGTCGGGCAGAAAGGCCCGGATCATCTCCTTGGAGATGGCGTCGTGCCTGGGCATGGGTTTCCCGGGATCGGGATCGCCAAGGACCGGCGCGCCCCGTTCTCCCACCTATAAAGACGGAAAAAGGAGCTGCCATCTTGCAAACCCAAGCGGGACGCTGGTTTGCGGGGCCGAATTTTCGGTTCTTGACAGAAATCTGAAGATCGTTCCCGGCGGGGAGCGGGAGGGAAAGAGGGGGAGTCCTTCAGCTACGGATCGTGGACCAGGGGCTGGGGGCGGCAGAGCCAGAAGCCCTGGGCGTAGTCGACGCCGAGCTCCTTCAAGGCTTCCAGGGTCTGGCGGCTCTCGACCCACTCGGCGATGGTCTGGATACCCATGACGTGGCCGATCTGGTTGATGGACTCCACCATGGCGCGCTTGACGCGGTCGTCCATCATGTCCTTGACGAACTCGCCGTCGATTTTCAAGAAGTCGACCTGGAGGTCCCGCAGGTAGGCGAAGGAGGAGAGGCCGCTGCCGAAGTCGTCGAGGATGAAGCGGCAGCCCTGGGCCTTGAACGCGGAGATGAAGCGCATGGCGCTGTCGAGCTTGCTGATGGCCGCGGTCTCGGTGATCTCGAAGCAGATGCGCCGCGGGTCCACCTTCGTCTTGTCCAGCTCCTCCATGACGAAGGAGAGGAAGCTCTCCTCGGAAAGGGACTGGCCCGAGAGGTTGATGGCGAAGAGGACGGGCCGGGAGCCCTCGCGGTGCTGCGCCTCGGCGAGAGCGCCGAAGGCGGTCCGGACGACCCAGCGGTCGAGCGAGCCGATGAGGTGGTAGCGCTCCGCCGCGGCGATGAAGGCCGTGGGCTCGAGCACCTTGCCGCCGCGGTCCAGCATGCGGATGAAGACCTCGCAGAGGAGCTCGCGGCCCGCCTCGGAGGAGATGGGCTGGATGAACTGATAGAAGAGGCGGAAGCGGCGGTCCTCAAAGGCGCGGTGGATGCGGTGGATCCACTGCATCTCACCGTAGCGCTCGGCGACCAGGGTATCGTCCATCTCGTACTCGTGGACGCGATTCCTGCCGCTGTCCTTGGCCACGTAGCAGGCGGCGTCGGCGGCGGAGAGGACCTGGGCGATGTCACCGCTGTCGGAGTTGATGGGGACGAGGCCGATGGAGACGCCCACCTCGAAGATCTGGTCGCGCCAGCAGAAGCGGAACTCGCGGACGGTGCGCCGCATCTCCTCGGCGATCTGCCGGGCGTGGTCCAGCGGGCAGTCTTCGAGGAGGACGCCGAACTCGTCGCCGCCCAGGCGGGCGAGGATGTCGCTCCTCCGCACCCGGGAGCGCAGGAGGGCGGTGATCTGCTTGAGCATCTCGTCGCCCACGAGGTGGCCGCAGGTGTCGTTGACGACCTTGAACTCGTCGAGATCCAGGTAGAGGAGGACGTGGTGGCGCCGCTCGGCCCGGGCCCCCCGGATGGCGCGCTTCAGCCGGACCTCGAATTCCCGGCGGTTGATGAGGCCGGTCAGGGGGTCGTGGCTCGCGAGATAGATCATCTCGCGCTCCATGCCCCGGAGCTGGGTGACGTCCTTGAAGACGAGGACGGCCCCGAGGGGAGCACCGTTGCGGTCATGGATGGGAGCGGCCGAGTCGCGGACGGAGTATTCCTTGCCGTCGGCGCTGAGGAGGAGGATGTGGCCTGGGGACTCCACGACCCGCTTCTCGTCTAGGGCTCGCCGGATGGGGTCGGACAGGGGCTTGCGGGTCAGCTCGTCGATCACCCGGAAGACCTCGGAGACCGGCCGGCCCAGGGCCCGCTCGGGGCTCCAGCCGGTGAGCCTCTCGGCCACGGGGTTCAGGTAGTCGATGAGACCTTCCGCGTCGGTGCGGATGACACCGTCCCCGATCGAGGCGAGGGTCACCTGGGCCCGCTCCGTTTCGCGGTGGAGGGCCTCCTCGACCCGCTTGCGCTCGGTGATGTCCACCGCGATGCCGATGCAGCCGGTGACCTCGCCGGAGCCGTCCCGCAGCGGTTCGACCCGGGTCTGGAAGGTCCGCCCTTCCCATTCCTGCTCGAAGGAGACGGACTCGCCCGCGAGGGCCAGGCGGTGGGCGCGGATCGGCAGGGCGTCTGGATCCGAGGTCTGGTAGTACTCGAAGAGGCTGGTGCCGGCGAGCCCTTCGAGGCCGAAGGCGGCGAGGCCCTGGCCCAGGCTGTCGCTGAAGCGGAGCTCGCGATCGGTCGTCCAGACGATAGCGGGCATCCGTTCGACGAGGAGGTGGCGCCGCACTTCCCCGGCAGGAGGCAAAATCTCCCGGGTGAGGGAAAGCCGCGCGTCCCCATCGAACCGCATGTCCCCCTCCGGAGGGTAGTCGTCCGGCTTTGGGAGAAGGGTGAACGAGAGAGACTTGCCCATCATTCCGTTCCAGGGACTCGGGGGGAATAAAGCAAGAAACGCGCCTGCTTTGCCCCTGCCCGGGGACCTCACCCCCTGTCCCCCTCTCCCATCGCCCTCCCATCCCCCGGGAGAGGGGGGACCCATGCAGGTGGCTTTGCCGAATTGAACCGGTGACCGCCTTCTGGGAGGAGTGGGGGCTTCCTTCTTGAGAAGACCGGCTCGGTATCGTTCCCCCTCTCCCGGTTGGGGGGAGGGCGATGGGAGAGGGGGACAGGGGGTGAGGCCCGGGAAAAATTTTCTTTGGGGCTTGTAAAGGATCTAAATCAACGGCTCGGGCATCGAGATCCCGTACCCCTGGGCGTAGTCGACGCCGATCTCCCGCAGGACCTCCAGGGTGGCGAGGTCCTCGACCGACTCGGCGATCGTCCGGATGCCCATGACCTGCCCGATCTGGTGGATCGACTCGACCAGGGCGCGCTGCACCGAGCTGCGGGTCATGTCCCGCACGAACGAGCCGTCGATCTTGAGGAAATCCACCTGGAGGTTCTTGAGGTAGGCGAAGGAGGAGAGGCCGCTGCCGAAGTCGTCGAGAACGAAGCGGAAGCCCAGCTCCTTCAGAACGCGCATGAAGTGGGTGGCCTGCGCGAGGTTGCCGACGGCGGCGGTCTCGGTGATCTCGAAAAAGATGCGCTCGGGGGAGATCCCCGTGGCCTCGGTCTCGGCCAGGACGTACTCGAGGAACGCGTCGTCGCCCAGCGACTGACCCGAGAGGTTGATGGCGAAGCGGGTGGTGTCGCCGTGGGACAGGGTGCCGCAGGCAAGCGAGACGAAGGCCGCATGGACCACCCAGCGGTCGATCGAGGCAATGAGGTGGTAGCGCTCGGCCGCCGGGATGAAGGCCGCGGGAGAGGCGATTTGGCCGTCCTCGTCCAGCATGCGGATGAAGATCTCGCACAGCGGCGGCTCGTCCCCGCGGTGGTGGAGCGGCCGGATGCTCTGCCGGTAGAGGCAGAAGCGATGCTCGGCGAAGGCCTTGTAGATGCGGTGGATCCACTGCATCTCGCCGTAGCGCGCGGCGAGCCGGCTGTCGTCCGACTGGTACTCGTGCATGCGGTTGCGCCCCCCGTCCTTGGCGACGTAGCAGGCGGCGTCGGCGGCGGAGAGGACCTGCGCGATGTCGTCGCTGTCGGGGGTGATGGGCACGAGGCCGATGGAGACGCCGATCTCGAAGATCCGCTCCTGCCAAGCGAAGCGGTACTGTTTGACCGCGAGGCGGAGCCGGTCGCCCAGTTCCCGCGCGGCCTCCAGAGTGACGTCCTCGAGGAGGACGCCGAACTCGTCGCCTCCGAGACGGGCGAGGGTGTCGGCCTTGCGTAGATGGGAGCGGAGGAGAGCGGTGACCTGCTTGAGCATCTCGTCGCCCGCGAGGTGGCCGCAGGTGTCGTTGACCACCTTGAACTCGTCCAGGTCGAGATAGAAGAGGGCGTGGAGGCGCCCCTCCTCCCGGGCGGTGGTGAGACAGTGCTCGAGGCGCCGCTCGAACTCCCGGCGGTTGATCAGCCCGGTCAGGGGGTCGTGGCGCGCGAGGTAGATCATCTCGCGCTCCAGGCCCCGCACCTGGGTGACGTCCTTGAAGACGAGGACGCTGCCGGTGGTGCGGCCCTGCCGGTCGCGGATGGGGGCCACCGAGTCGCGGATGACGAACTCGCCGCCGTCGCGCCGGACGAGGAGGCAGTAGCCGGCGTGCTCGACCACGTCCCCCTCGGCGAGGCACCGCGCCACGGGATCGGAGAGGGGCTCGCCGGTGGCCTCGTCCACCACCCGGAAGACCCGGGTCACGGGCTGGCCGCTGGCTTCGGCGGCGCTCCAGCCGGTGAGCCGCTCGGCCACGGGATTGACATAGTCGACGACCCCCTCGGCGTCGGTGCGGATGACGCCGTCGCCGATCGAGGCGAGGGTCACCTGGGCCCGCTCCTTCTCCTGGGCCAGGGCCTCCTCGGCGAGCTTCCTCTCGATCTCGGCGGCGGCGCGGGCGGCGAAGATCTTGAGGATGGAGATGGCGGGGAGGTCGTCCCCGACCGGACCGGAGCTCATCACCCCCATGTGCCCCAGAGGGCGGTCGTCGCCGTGAAAGAGGGGCACGGCGATGTAGCTCTCGATGGCCCGCTCCCGGAGCCAGGCGTCCTCCGGGAAGAGCCGCCATGCGTCGGCCGGGTAATAGCAGAAATGCCGCGTCAGGACCTCTTCGCAAGGGGTTCCCCGGAGGTCGTACTCGAAGGGCTCGCCGTACGTCCCCGCCTCCCAGAGGGCCGCGAACCGGGCCCGGGCCCCGGCCGGGTCCACCACCTCGGAGATGAAGGCGTACTCCAGCCCCAGGGCCCCCGCCAGGTGGCGCACGAGGGAGCGCAGGAAGTCGGTGCCGGTCGTCGAGGAGGTCCCCTCGACGATGGCCCGCAGCCGCTCCTCCCCGAGCTTGCGGGTGCTGATGTCGTGGGCCACCCCGACGAGGCGGGTGGGGGCACCCGTCTCGTCGCGCAGGGCCCGTCCGCGCTCGGAGAGCCACCGGATCTTGCCGTCCGGCCCCTGGATGCGCAGCTCCAGGACGAAGTCCCTCTCCCCCTGAAGACAGCTCCGCAGCGCCTCGGTGAACTTCTCCTGGTCCTCCGGCAGGACGGAGGCCACGAGCTCCCGGCCGGTCTTCCACAGCTCGCCGGGGTGGAAGCCGAGGAGCTCGGCGGCGTGGGGCGAGACCACCATGTCGTCGCTCAGGAGGTCCCACTCCCAGGTGACCACGCCGGCGACGCGCTGCGCCAGCTCGAGCCGGGCGTTGCTCTCCCGGAGGGCGACCTCGGCCATCTTGCGCTCGGTGACGTCGACCGCGGTGGCGAGGGCGGCGGGCGCCCCATCGTCGAGCACGATCACCGCCGAGGTGAGGTCGACCCATCTCTCCCGGCCGTTCCGGGTGAGGAGGCGCGCCTCGTAGCGGCCCGGCTCCGGCTCCCCCCGCAGGCGGGCCGCGGCGCGGTCACGGAACAGAGGCTGGCTCTCCGGCGGGGCGAGCTCCCAGGGGAGCATCTCGAGGAGCTCGTCGACGGTGTAGCCGGTGAGCGTCTCGCAGGCGGGGTTGACGTACAGCATGCGGTCGGCGCGGTAGACGAAGATGGCGGTCGAGGTCGTCTCGGCCAGGGTGCGAAACCATTGGTCGCTCTCCCACAACGGGGAGGAGTCCGGGGTCCGGAGGGGTTGGCTCATGGCGTCGAAACGGACTTCCAGGATACGTTCGCATGGACATCCTTGCAAGTGACTCTGAAAGGACTGTTTTTTTCTCAGGGATCCGGAGCGGCTCTCCACGGGCTCTCGCGGGCGCTTCTGGAAGACATACCTTCTCCGGATCGGCAACTGAAAGCCGGAATAGATTCATCTACCTGGAAGATGATACTTTTTTCGGATACCATGTGGGCCATGACGGCTCCTCTCCTTCTGCCGGGACGCGACGGGATCCTCCGGGAAGGGCCACCCGTCCCCACGGCGATGCTCTACGAGTACCTGGACCGCGTCGTCGCCACGGAGCGGCGGGGGGACGACCGGGAGGAGAGCTACTACCCGCACCTGCAGGACCTCCTCGTGCGCTGCGCCGCGCACCGGGGCCGGACGGACGTGCACGTCACGATGATTCCCCGCAAGACCAAGAGCTGCCTGCTCGATTTCCAGGTCTGGCGGGGACACCGGATCGCCGGCTACGTGGAGGCCAAGAGACCCGCGGCGAACCTGGACCTCGCGGCCGAATCGGAGCAGCTCCGGCGGTACCGGGACACCTTCCCCAACCTCCTCCTCACCAACTTCCGGGAGCTCCGGCTCTACCGGGGGAGGGATCTCGTTGCCCGGGAGGAGATCGGGCGGCTGGGTCACGAGCCCGAGCGACTGTTCGACCTGCTCGACCTGTTCCTGGATTTCGAGATGCCTCCCAGCGCCTCGGCCGCGTCCCTGGCCCGGCAGCTCGCCTGGAGGACGCGCGTGCTGGCGGCGAGGATCGGCGACCTGCTGGAGAGAGACGAGGAGGGGACGTCGGACCTCTCGGGCTTCTACCAGGCCTTCTCCGAATACCTCCTCGCCGGCCTGACCCGCCGGGAGTTCGCGGACCTCTACGCCCAGACCCTCGCCTACGGGCTGCTCACCGCCCGCTGGCGGGCACCGGCCGGGTTCGACCGCCGGGCCGCGGCGGAGCACATCCCCCGGGCCAACGGCATCCTCCGGGATGCCTTCCAGCTCATCTCGCTGGGGGCTCCGGCGCCCGAGATCGGCTGGATCGTGGACGACCTCATCGACCTGCTGGCCGCCGCTCCGGTGCGTAAGGTTCTGGAGCGCCGTACCGGGGACCCGGTCCTCCACTTCTACGAGACCTTCCTGGCCTTCTACGACCGGGGTCTCCGCAGGCGCCGGGGCGTCTACTACACGCCGCGGCCGGTGGTCTCCTTCGTCGTTCGCTCGGTCCACCGGCTCCTGGAGACCCGGCTCGGCCGGCGGGGGGGCCTCGCCAACCCCACGGTGACCCTCCTCGATCCGGCCGCCGGTACCCTGACCTTTCCGGTGGAGGCGATCCGCTGCGCCGTGGACGCCGCCCGGGCCGAGGTGGGGGAGGGGAGCGTGCCCGCCCTGCTCCGGGACCACCTGCTGCGGGACTTCCACGCCTTCGAGCTGATGATGGCTCCGTATGCCGTGGGCCACCTCAAGGTGGGGCTTCTTCTGGAGGAGCTGGGGCACCCCCTCCGGGACGATGAGCGCTTCAAGCTCTACCTGACGAACACCCTGGAGACGGAGGACCTGGAACAGTCGAGCCTCCCCTGGTTCTCCTCCCTCTCCCGGGAGTCGCGGGAGGCGGGGCGGATCAAGGGGGAGCAGCCGATCCTGGTGATCCTGGGCAACCCGCCCTGGTCCGGGCACTCGGCGAACCGGAGGAAGGGGACGGACCGCCTCGTGCGGGAGCCCTACACCGCCGCGGACGGCCGGCGGGACGAGGGCTATCACCGGGTGGGCGGCCGGCCCCTGGGCGAGAGGAATTCCAAGTGGCTCCAGGACGACTACGTCAGGTTCCTCCGTTTCGCCCAGCGCAAGATCGACGAAGGCGGGGAGGGGATCGTCGCCCTGGTCACCAATCACGGGTGGCTGGACAACCCCACGTTCCGGGGGATGCGCCGGTCCCTGCTGGAGACGTTCGACGAGATCCACCTCCTGGACCTCCACGGCAACAGCAAGAAGCGGGAGCGCTCCCCCGACGGCACGCCGGACGACAACGTGTTCGACAATGTGGCGCAGGGGGTGGCGATCGCCCTCCTGGTGAAGAGGCCGGGTCTCCCGAAACGGGTCCTCCGGGCCGACCTCTGGGGCAGCCGGGGCGCCAAGCTCCGCTGGCTCGAAAGTCACGACGTGGAGACCACCCCCTGGCGCGAGGTCATCCCTAAGGCCCCCGCCTGCCTCTTCTCGCCCCGGGACGTCCGTCTGGAGGAGGAGTACGCCCGCGGCACCCCCCTCCCGGAGATCTTTCCGGAGCATTCGGCCGGGATCGTCACGGGGCGGGACGCCTTCGTCACCGATCTCGACCTCCCGGAGCTCCGGCGGAGGATCGGCTCCTTCCGGGGGACAATCATGGGGGACGAGGTCTTCCGCTCCGGCTACGGGCTCCGGGACACGGGGACTTGGCGCCTCGCCGAGGCCCGGCAGCGGGCGCGGAGGGACGAGCGGTGGGGGGAGAGGTTCACGGAGGTTCTCGTCCGCCCCTTCGACAGGCGGCACCTCTTCTATGCCAGCTACCTGATCGAGCGCCCCCGCGAGCACCTCGTCGGGCTTCTGCGGTCAGTCCCTGGGAATCTCGGGCTGATCGTCCCCCGGCAGCACAAGGAGGAGCCGGGAGCGCTGGTGACGGACGGCATCGCCGGCCACAAGGCGGTGAGCGCCTACGACATCAACACGGTCTTCCCCCTCTGGCTCCGGGGGGGCGGACTGCTGGGCGAGGAAGACCGCGTCCCGAACGTGCCCCCGGACCTCCTGGCCCGGCTCGCCCGGGACTACGGCGAGGAGCCCTGCGCCCAGGAGATCCTCTGCTTCGTCTACGCCGTGCTCTACAGCGAGACCTACCGCCGCCGGTACGCCGACTTCCTGCGGCGGGACTTCCCCCGCATCCCCTTCCCCCGGGACCGCGGGGCCTTTCTGGCGCTGGCCGCCCAGGGCGCCAGATTGGTGGATCTCCACCTGCTGCGCTCGGACCGTCTGGAGCGGTCCGCCGTGCGCTTCGAAGGGAGGGGGAGCGGGAGGCTCGGGGTCGGGAGAGCGGCCCGCGAGTACCGCCCGGCGGAGCGGCGGGTCGTGGTCAGCGGAGAGGAGCAGGCCTTCACCGGGATCGCTCCGGAGGTCTGGGCCTACCGGATCGGCGGCCATCAGGTGCTGGACCGCTGGCTCGCCGCGCGGGAGGGGCGCGTGCTCACCCTGGAGGAGATCGAGCGCTTCCGCCGGGTGGCTGCGGCGCTCCAGGTCACGATCGAGGTGCAGGAGCGGATCGACGAGGTTTTTACCGCCGCTGCGGCCGCCTCTCCGGCCGGGCATTCCAGGGATCCTGAGGCCAAGCGTGCTTGGGGTACCGGCCGGCCAGCTCCTTCCTGACCTGGGGATAGGTGCTCTCCCAGAAGCTTCGGAGATCGTGGGTGACCTGCTGGGGCCGGCCGTTGGGGGCGAGGAGGTGGAGGAGGACGGGCACGCGGCCGGCGGCGATCCGGGGTGTCTCGGCGAGGCCGAACATCTCCTGGATGCGCGCGGCGAGGATTGGCGGCCTGCCCGGCTCGTAGGCGAGGCGGATGCGGCTGCCGCTGGGCACCTCCAGCCGCTCGGGGGCCTCCCGGTCCAGGGCCTGGAGCTGCTCCCAGGTGAGGGCCCCCCGGAGGGCGTCGAGGAGCGGGGCGCGCCGCAGCTCGGCGAACGACCTGCGGCCGGCGGCCAGGGTGGGGAGGAGGCCGCGGAGGAACGCCTCGTCGAAGGCCGGCAGGCCCAGATCGGGCATCCATTCACGGAGACAGCGGGCGCGGGCGAGGAACGAGGCCACCTCCGGATCGTCCAGCGGAAGGGCCCGGTCGAGGCGCTCCGCCGCGGCCCGGGCGAGCATGTCGCCGGCCTCGCCGGCGTCCGGCGGGACTTCGCTCTCGGCGAGGACGAGGTCGTCCAGGCGGGTCCGCTTCCAGGCGGCCGCCCGCTCCCGCTCCGGGTCGAAGACGAGGTCGACGGTGGCCCGCAGGCGCTCTTGCGGGAGCCACTCGGGCTCGACGGCGGAGGCCAGGCGCACCAGGGCCTCGGCCTGGGGACCCGAGCGGCCCGCGTCGACCTCGATCGCGAGGAACAGCTCGGGCTCCAGCACGGCGCTCTCGTCGGAGAGCCGAACGCCCCGTCCGCCGAGCAGGACGCCCCGGGGGCTCCCGGGCTCCCGCCGGCGGGCCAGGCGGTCGGGGTAGGCGGCGAGAAGGGCGCGGAGGAGGGCGTCGTCGCGGTCGTCGCGGTCGCTCCCTCCCCCCTCCGCCCTCCCCAGCTCTCGCCGGGCCAGGTCGGCAAGCTGGTCCCGGGCGCGCAGGACGAACCGCGCCGCCCCCGGGTTCAGGTGGTCCTCCCCGGAGCCCTCTCGCCGCTCGAAGGCCTCCAAGGCGTCCAGCCGGTCCAGGAGATCGGAGCGGGAGGAGCGGCGGGGGCCCTCCCGGCGGGGCGCCTGGGGGAAGGGGTCCCGTTCGGAGAGGAGCGCGGCGAGGAGGGCGGCCTCCCGGGTGTGGCCGAGCCGGTGCCCCTCCACCAGGAGGCGGCCGAGCCGCGGGTGGACGGGCAGCCGGGCCAGGGTCCTCCCCAGCGTGGTGACGCCGTGCTCGTCCGTCGCCCCGAGCTGCTGCAGGAGGAGCGAGGCCGCGGACAGGGCCGCGGGGTCGGGCGCCTCGAACCACCCGAAGGCGGCGAGATCGGATTCGCCCCAGGCTCTGAGCTGGAGGGCCGGCCCGGTCAGGTCCACCCGGGCGATCTCCGGCGTCTCCCGCTCGGGGAGCGCCGCGTGGTCCCAGGCGGGCCACAGGCGCAGGCAGACGCCGGGGGCCTGCCGCCCCGCCCGGCCGGCCCGCTGGTCGGCCGAGGCGCGGCTGATCTTTCCCAGCTCCAGGCGGTCCAGGCCGGTCGCGGAATCGAAGCGGAGCCGGCGCACGAGGCCGGAGTCGACCACCGCGGTGACGCCGTCGATCGTGATCGAGGTCTCGGCCACGTTGGTCGCGAGCACGACCTTGCGCCGGTCGAGAGGGCGGAGGACCTCGTCCTGCCTCTCGGCCGGAAGGTCTCCGTACAGGGGGAGGACGGCCAGGTCCGCCTCCGCGGCCAGGCTGGCGAGGGCCTCGGCGCTCCGCTGGATCTCCCCGACGCCGGGGAGGAAGGCCAGCACGTCCCCCGGCGTGGCGCCGAGCACCCGGCGGACGCCGGAGGCGATCCGGGCGGGAAGGGGCCGGTCGTCCGGCCGGTCCGCATGGCTGACGTCCACCGGGTAGAGCCGGCCCCGGCTCTCGATCGTGGGACAGCCTCCCAGGAAGGCGGCGACCGGTCCGGGGTCGAGCGTCGCGGACATGGCCAGGAGCCGGAGGTCTGGGCGGACCTCCCGCTGCACCCGCCGCGCCATGGCCAGGGAGAGATCCGTGGCGAGGCTCCGCTCGTGGATCTCGTCGAAGATCACCACGCCCACGTCGTCCAGGAACGGATCGGCCTGGAGCCTCTGGACGAGGATCCCCTCGGTCACCACGAGGATCTGCGTCTCCGGCCCGGCCCTGCGCTCGAAGCGGACCTGGTAGCCCACCTCGCGGCCGAGTGTCCAGCCCCCCTCCTCGGCCATCCGGCGGGCTGCGGCCCGGGCGGCGATCCGGCGGGGCTCCAGCATGACGATCCGCCGCCCCTCCCCGATCCCCGCCGCCGCGAGAGCCGGAGGGACCCGGGTCGTCTTCCCCGCTCCGGTGGGGGCGATGAGCACGGCCGCGGAACCCTCGCGCAGGGCGGCGATCAGCGCGGGAAGGACGCCGTCGATGGGGAGGGGGGCGGGCATGGGGGAGGTATGTTACGCGGACGGACCCGCCTCTCCATGGGAAAACCCGCCTCTCCGCGGCGCGGACCCGCCTCTCCGCGGCGAAAACCTCCCTCTCCAGGAGGCGAACCCCCCTCTCCACGGGAAAAACCTGCCTCTCCATGGGAAAAACCCGCCTCTCCATGGCGTGGACCCACCTCTCCACGGGACGAACCCGCCTCTCCACGGAAAAACCCGCCTGGTCCGTGGGACGAATCCACCTCTCCAGGCCACGAACCAGACGGGTTCGAGAGACGGAACGACCTCCCCGAGCTCAGGTGCGCCTGTCCAGGATGGCGCCGGACCTCTCCAGCGCCACCTGTCCCGCGGCCTCCAGGAGGAGGGCGAGGGATTCGGGGACCGGAGGAGGGTTTCGACCACGTGAAGGGCGTCCACGAGCTTCTCGTCGAACAGCTCCAGATGACCGGCGGCCTCCCCGGGGAGCCCGTACTCCACGGGGTACCCGCCGGGCGCAACGCCCTTCCACCTCACCTGACCACGAGGTGGTACCGCGTGCTGGCCCGGTCCCCCGTCCGCCGCACGTACCCCGCGTCCTCCAGCGACCTCAGGACCTTGCGGAGGCGGACGGCCGGGCTTTCGATCACCCGCGACAGCTCGCCCATGGCCGCGGAGCCTCCCCGCCGCCGCAGGACCGCCAGCACCTGGGCTTCCAGCCCCTGGAGAGGGACGGCGGCCTCGCTCCGGCCCTCTCCCGCGCCGGGCTCCATCTCGTCCCGGTCCCTCTCCCCCTGGAGAGCGGGGAGGATGCTGCGGCGGATCGAGTCCACCATGACCTCGCCGTCGATGCCCAGCTCGAGGAGCGGGCCCTCCAGGATGATCTCGCCCTGGCCGGAGAGAAAATTGCTCTGTCGCAGCTTGCTGGTGAGGTTCCGGATGCGCCCCCGCCCGCCCAGGGCCGAGGACTGCAGGCGGTGGAGAACGTCCAGCGGGAGCTGCACCGGCTGGTACCACCTCCGCGGCCGGTGGAGGAACAGGGCCCAGTCCGGCGGCTCGGGGAGGGTGCCCCGGGTGCGTTTGGGGAAGACCAGCCGGACCCAGCAGATCGCCAGCAGCGCGCAGTGGTCCTCGCCGATTCCGGCGTTGGTCGCCTTGTCGAAGGCGGGGTCCGCGGCGACTTCGGACGACAGCCGGACCCCCACGTGCTCGGAGTAGACGGTGAACGAGAGCACCAGGCCCACCCAGCGCAACCTCTGCTCGACCTCCTGGCGCACATCGAGGAGATCCAGGTCCGGGAGCGCTGCGCGGCGGACGCTCCCTTCCCGGATCAGACGGGCACAGATCACGGCGGCTTTGTCCATATCAGCTCTCCGGTTCCTCCGGTGGCCGCAGCGCGCTGAGAGGCAGCCGGGACATGGCGACCCGGATGAGGGCCTCCGTCTGCACGAGGGGTGGAGGGATGAACACGGGCAACAGCGCTGCGCGTCCCACGGCCGCCAGCTCCTCGCGGCTCCGCCGGGCCGCTTCCTGGAAGATGTCCTCCAGCGTCAGTCCGGCTTCGAGGGGGACGGACTGGCGTCGTACCTCCTCGATGGCCGCCGCAAGCCAGGCGCTCGCGCCGTGGACCCGGGCGAGCAAGGTGCGGATCTCTCCGGCCACCTCGCGGGCGGCGGAAAGGTCCTGAACCATGTCGAGCAAAGTCCGGATCTCGTCCGAATGCTTCAGATTGCTGCCGATCCTCTCCGCCGTGCGGCGGAGGACCGCTTCGGAGTAGGTGGCCATCGCCGAGTCGATCTCCTGCCGGAGCCCCAGCAGCCGGAGCCGCAGGCTCTGGAGAGGCCCCAGGGGATCGAGACCGCCGTCCAAGGCGAGGCGCACCACCCGGATGGCGGGCGGCAGCGAGTTGCCCTCGAGCAGCAACTGCCGCAGGAACGCCAGCATCTCGTAGACACAACGGCCGGCCTCCGTCAGGAAGTGGCCGGCGTCCGGGTCGAACCCCAGCCAGCCGACCTGGTGGAGCTGTTGGATCACCTCCTTGCGGACCGGACCGGTGAGCCAGTCGAGCGCCCGGTCGAGGTCCTCCTGGGAGAAGCCGGGCCGGGTGCTCTGGACGAGCGCCTCGAGGACGGCAGAACGGATCAGGAACCCGCGGGCCGACCGGCCGGCCAGTGCGTGGAGCAGAGACTGGAGAGGCTCCAGCTCCCGGACCGCCGCGAGGGGCGGCGCCTCCTCCGGAGCCGGCTGCGCCAGCCAGCCGGCAAGGGCGTTCCAGCCCCGGCGATCGGGATCAGGGGGCAGAGGATCGTAAGGCTCTGTCTTTCGGGAAGAAGTTTTTTCTTTCATGGCCGCTACAGGCCATGACTATACCGGAGAACGAGACGACGTGCAGTCGAGAAAAGGGAAGATCCTGAAGAACTCGCGGGGGGGCCGCGCGAGGGCCCCGGCTCCCTCGCGTGGCTCCCCCGCGGAGTCAGGCTTTCGCCTTTATCTCCGGCCGGTTCGGGGGGCCGCTCCGGCGCCCGCCAGGGGGGCGGGCTCGGCCGCGGGCCGACCGGAGAGCGAGCTGGGGGCGTTCAAGTTGGCTCCCTCGTCGACGCCGACGCCCAGGCGATCCACCAGCTCACCGCCGAGCCAGCCGGTGACCAGGGCGAGGAGCACCGCGACGGTCGAGAGACCGATCGCAAGCCCCTCGGGATTGCCGGGATCGTCCCGCCGCATCCACCAGGAAACAACGAAGAGCAGGAGCACCACCACGTTTCCCCCGCCGTGCAGGAGACCGATCCGCTTCGCCCGCGTCCCCGTGGGGATCGCCAGCCAGTCGATCAGCCCGAAGGGGGCCGCCACCAGGCCGCTGAGGATGCCGGCCACGATCAGCCAGTAGGAGATCGTGCCCCAGAGCGGGTTGCCGGTGGCGAGGTGCGCGATGTCGACGACGAGCGAAGTGCCCAGCAGGCCGAGAGGGACGACGATCAGCATCTGATGGATCGGATGACCGAAAAGCCGCGCTTTGGCCCTCATATGTGACCTCCTTGCGATGCGGGCTGTTCGAGCCCGGAGAACAGATCAATTGCAACCGTTGTGCCGAAGGGGTCAGGGCGCGGCCTCGGGCTCGTGGACCTCCTCGGCGTAGGGCATCACCTGGAATCCCT
>DASQEB010000342.1:0-18347 GCA_035633875.1 Thermoanaerobaculia bacterium | reverse complement strand
AGGGCCGCCCCTACGAGGGAGCTATCCTCTCTAGCTCGAAGCCGGACTACACCGCGGGTGCCGGAACCGCCGCCGCGGCGGTCGGCATGCCCAGCTTCTCGCGGATCTTGACCTCGATCTCGTCGGCGAGGTCGAGGTTCTCGCGGAGGAACTGCTTGGCGTTCTCCCGGCCCTGGCCGAGGCGGAGGTCGCCGTAGGAGTACCAGGCGCCGCTTTTCACGACCAGCTTGTGCTCGACGCCGAGGTCGATGAGCTCGCCCATGCGGGAGATGCCCTCGCCGTAGTCGATATCGAACTCGGCCTGGCGGAACGGAGCCGCGACCTTGTTCTTGACCACCTTCACCTTGGAGCGCGAGCCGGTGACCTCCTCGCCCTCCTTGAGCGAGGCGATGCGGCGGATGTCGATCCGTACCGAGGCGTAGAACTTGAGGGCCCGGCCGCCGGTGGTCGTCTCCGGGTTGCCGAACATCACCCCGATCTTCTCGCGGATCTGGTTGATGAAGACGAGGCAGGTCTTGGACTTGGAGACGATGGCCGTGAGCTTGCGCAGGGCCTGGGACATGAGGCGCGCCTGCAGGCCCACGTGGGAGTCGCCCATCTCGCCTTCGAGCTCGGCCTTGGGCACCAGGGCGGCGACCGAGTCGACGACCACCACGTCCACCGAGTTGCTGCGCACCAGCATCTCCGCGATCTCCAGCGCCTGCTCGCCGTTGTCGGGCTGGGAGACGAGGAGGTTGTCGATGTCCACGCCGAGCTTGCGGGCGTACTCGGCATCCAGCGCATGCTCGGCGTCGATGAACGCGGCGATGCCCCCCCGCCTCTGGGCCTGGGCCACGACGGAGAGGGCGAGGGTCGTCTTGCCCGACGACTCCGGACCGAAGATCTCGACGACCCGGCCGCGAGGGACGCCGCCGATGCCCACCGCGTGATCCACCGCGATCGAGCCCGTGGAGATCGCCTCCAGGGCCAGCGTCTCGCGCTGCCCCAGGCGCATGATCGCCCCCTTGCCGAACTGCCGCTCGATCTGGGAAAGCGTGCCGTCGATTGCCTTCAGCCGGTCCAATTTCGGTTCTGCCATGATCTTTTCTGCTCCTTGTGGCCCAGGGGGCACGGTGACACCATTGTACGTCGCTTTCCTGGTCGTGGGGGATTCGGCCTGGCGCCGTTCGGCTGTCCCCATCTTAGAAGACGTAAATGCGGCGGTCAATCGCCCGGGGAATCCCACCTGTTCCGGCCGCGTTCTGGCAAACTGTCGGGTCGGTTCTTTCGGATCTCGGGACGGCGGGGTGTCGATCGCGGTCGATTCCTATAAGTTCTTCGCTATAATCTGACGCCCTCAACGCCCGTACTTTTTTCTACGTAGACTGCCACGATGGAATCCATCGCCGTCGAGACGACCAACCCGTCCCATGCCGCGGAGCCCATCCGCCGGCTCGAAGGCAACGTTTCCCGGGTGATCCGCGGCAAGCGCGAGGTCATCCGCCTGACCACGGTCTGCCTGCTGGCCCGCGGCCACGTGCTCCTGGAGGACGTCCCCGGGGTGGGCAAGACCACCCTGGCCCAGGCGTTCGCCCGCTCCCTCGGCCTGGCCTTTCAGCGCATCCAGTTCACCAGCGACCTGCTGCCGTCGGACATCATCGGCGTCTCGATCTTCAACCAGAAGACCCAGACGTTCGAGTTCGTGCCCGGGCCGCTCTTCGCCAACGTGGTCCTGGCGGACGAGATCAACCGGGCCACGCCCAAGACCCAGTCGGCCCTGCTGGAGGCCATGAGCGAGCGCCGCGTCTCGGTCGAGCGGATGCGCTACACGCTCCCCGAGCCGTTCGTGGTGCTCGCGACCCAGAACCCCCTGGAGTACCACGGCACCTTCCCCCTCCCCGAGTCGCAGCTCGACCGGTTCCTTATGTCCCTGTCCCTGGGCTATCCGCCGCGGGCGGACGAAAAGGACCTGCTGCTGTCCGGGGGCGTGGAGAACATCCTGGAGAGCCTGCAGCCGGTGCTCGCCGGCGAGGACCTCCTCGACCTCCAGGAGCGGGTGGCCCGGGTCCGGGTGGCGGACAAGCTCGCCGAGTACATCCTCTCTCTCGCCGAGGCCACGCGCCACGGCGGGGAGTTCCTGCTGGGCGTGTCCACCCGCGGCGCCCAGTCCCTGTTCCGCGCCACCCAGGCCCTCGCCCTGTGCGAGGGGAGGAGCTATGCCATCCCGGACGACGTGCAGCGGCTGGCCGCGCCGGTGCTGGGCCATCGCGTCGTCCTGAAGCGCGGCGCCACCGACCTCGCGGCGGCCCGCAAGGCCATCGAGCGGGTGGTCGCCTCGATTCCGGTCCCGCTGTGAAGAGCTCCCTGTTCTCCCGCCGGGCGGTGCCCGAGGGCATCCGCATCACCACGGTGGGCCTCTGGTACGTCCTCCTCTCGGTGCTGGTGGCGATCGCCGCCACCAACACCGGCAACAACGCCCTTTACATGGTGCTGGCGCTGATGTTCTCGGTGCTGATCCTCTCGGGGCTCGCGTCGCGGGACAACGTGCGGGGGCTGGAGGTCGAGCTGGAGCTGCCCGGCGAGGTGTACGCGAACCGGCCGTTCTCCCTGGGGTTCACCCTGCGCAGCCGCGCCCGGGTCTTTCCGCGCTGGTTCCTGCTCTTCACGGTCTCCCGCTCGGCGCAGCCGCTGCTCATCCCCTACCTGCCGCGCCGGGGCAAGAGCGTCGGCCAGCTCGAGATGATGATCCGCTCCCGCGGCCAGCACCGCTTCCCCTGGGCCCACGTCTCCAGCCTCTTCCCCTTCGGCTTCTTCCGCAAGGGCGTGCGCTACCGGGTGGACTTCGAGATGCTGGTCTTCCCCGAGCTGTTCCCGGCCGCTTCGGAGCGGCCCCGGGAGTCCGAGCAGTACGGCGAGGACGCGAGCCGCCGGCCGGGCGCGGGCCACGACCTCCACTCCCTGCGCGTGTTCCGCCGCGGCGACGATCCCCGGGCGATCCACTGGAAGCAGACGGCGCGGACCGGCGAGCTGATCTACACCGAGCGCTCCACGGAACGGAGCCGGCGCCTGTCCATCGTCTTCGACAACGCCGTGGGTGAGATCCGGGACGAGACATCGAAGACGCGCTTCGAGCGGCTGGTGAGCGAGGCGGCCACCGCAGCCGTCGATCACCTGGGCCGCGGCTACGAGGTCGAGCTGGTGACACGGGAGCGGACGATCCCCTTCGCGGGCGGCGCGCGCCAGCGGCTGGCCCTTCTGGAGGCTCTCGCCCTGATCGAGCCGCAGCCGGCGACCGGCGAGCCGCTCGCCCCCACCGACCCGCGGGCTCCCCAGCTCCGGGTCCACATGGATGCGGAGACCCGGGAGGCCGTCGCGGGATGAGCTTCGGGCGGCAGAAGCGGCTCCTGCTCGGGTGGCTCGCCCTCCTGGCCCCCCTCCCGCTGCCGTTCAACGGGGTCGTGGGATGGCCTTCGGTGGCGCTCTACCTGATCGGAGTCGTCCTCTTCCTGCGGCGCGCCAACCTCGACCCGCCGCGCTGGCTGCCGCTTTGGGGGATGAACGTCCTCGGGGTGGCGTACCTGCCCCTGTTCCTGCTCGACCTTCTCGTGCTCTCCGCGGGCCGGCTGGTGGGCGCGGTGCTCCACCTGTGCCTGTTCGCCGTCCTGGTGAAGCTCTTCTCCCTCACCCGGGAGCGCGACAAGTGGCAGGCCTCGATCGGGATCTTCTTCCTCTTCCTGGCGGCCATGGGCACGAGCGTGCACCCCACGATCGTTCTCTACCTGATCGTCTTTCTCAGCCTGGTCCTGCTGCTCCTCACGCGCTTCGCCTTCCTCCACGTCCTCTCGAGCTTCGGCCGGGACGATCCCACCCTGGCCCGGATCCCCTTGCGCGGGTTCCTCGCCCTGGCCATGGGCACCTCGGTGCTCCTCGCCGTGCCGCTCTTCCTCTTCCTCCCCCGCGTCCGCTCGCCGTTCATCCTGGGGGGCAAGGGCACGGGCACGGTGATCGAGGCCGCCGGCTTTACCGACGAGGTGACCCTCGACTCCATCGGTCTCATCCGGGAGAGCCGGGAGGTGGCCATGCGGATGATCGAGGAGGGGGCGGCCGATCCCGACCGGGAGATGCGCTTCAAAGCGGCCACTTACGACATCTACCAGGGGAGGAGCTGGCGCCGCTCGCCCGAGCGTTCCCAGCTCCGGCGCAGCCAGGGAGTGCGCTTCCAGATCGCTGGAGAGAGGCCAGCCGGCTGGGCCAAGATCTGGCTCCAGCCGCTCCGCAGCGAGAGCCTGCCGCTGCCGGTGGAGACGGTCGTCATCGAGCCGCGGGCCACCTCGCTCACCATCGACCAGGGGGGCGCCGTTTCCCTCGGCTTCAGCCCGCTGGACGTGACGGAGTACCGCGTGGGCCTGGCCAGCCGTCCGGTGTTGACCGGCTCCGTTCCCTCCGGCTCCAACGACGGCGCCCTCGACTCCGCCGGCATCACGCCGCGAATCGCCGGCCTGGCCGGCCGTGTCATGGGGGAGGGGACCGCCGCCGAGCGGGCGCGGCGGCTCGAACGCCACCTGACAAGCGACTACGGCTACACCCTGGACTTCCAGGGGCGCTCGGCCGACAACCCCATCGAGGAATTTCTCTTCCGCTACAAGAGCGGCCAGTGCGAGTACTTCGCCTCCTCGATGGTGCTGATGCTCCGCTCCCAGGGCATTCCCGCCCGGCTCGTGACCGGCTTCCTGGGCGGGGAGTACAACCCGTTCGAGGGCTACTACGTGGTGCGGGACAGCAACGCCCATGCCTGGGTCGAGGCCTACTTACCGGGTGAAGGCTGGCGCATCTTCGATCCCACGCCTCCGGCCGGGCGGCCGGCCGAGGCGGGCACCGGGCTGACCGGGTTCCTGCGGCAGGGGTGGGACTTCCTCGTCTTCCGCTGGGACCGCTACGTCCTCACCTTCGGCCTCTACGACCAGCTCCGCATCTTCGGCGGCCTGCGCGGGCTGTGGCACGACTTCCTGGCGATCTTCGGAGGCAAGGACGAAGCCGCGATGGAGCCGAGCCGTCCCTCGGCCACCCTGGACGAGATGCTCCAGGAGGACGGCGAGCCCTCCGAGGGGCCGGGCCTCCCCCAGGTCCCTCTCTCCGGAGCCCTGGCCCTCACCGCCATGGCCGTGATCACCTGGCTTCTCTATCTCCGCTTCCGCCCGCCGCTCACGGCGACGGCCGCCTACCAGCAGCTCCGTTCCCGCCTCGGCCGCGCCGGAGCCGTCCTGCCGGAATCGGCGCCGCCGCTCGCCGTCCGCCAGGAGGCGGAGGCCCGGTATCCCGCCGCCGCGGCGCCGACGGTCCGGGTCATCGACTTCTACCTGCGGGAGAGCTTCGGAGGCCAGGAGCTGGAGGACGGCGAGCGCGAGGAGCTCAAGGCCGCCCTCCAGGAAGCCGAGAAGAGGATGCGCAAGGCGGGCTGAGCTGCCCTTGTCCGTGCATCCCCCTTGCATCCATTGGGAATCGTCGATATTCGCGCCCCCTCGGGCGCGCGACCGTGCCCTCCAGGTGCGGCCCGATGTCCCTCAAGGAGATCTACACCATGGTCAAGAACATCGCGGTCTGCTCGCTGCTGTTGCTGAGTCTCTTCGCCGCCGAGCCCGTCTTCGCGTGCTCGTGCATCGAGCCGCCTCCTCCGCAGGAAGCGGCCCGCCAGGCTGCAGCCGTCTTCTCCGGAACAGTGGTCAGCGTGACCGCGCTCGAAACCCAGCGGGAGGTGCGGATCCGTGTGGAGATGGTCTGGAAGGGGACGCCATGCGGCGAGATCACGATCTTCACCCCCCTCAGCGAAGATTTCTGCGGATTCAACTTCCAGACGGGGGTGAGCTATCTCGTCTACGCCGAGCAACTGCAGCAAGGCGAGCTCAGCACCAACCTCTGCACCCGGACCAAGCCGACCGCCCTGGCTGCCGAGGACATCCTCGCGCTGGGCGCGCCGATGCTGATCTGCTAGGAGGACCTCCCCCCTCTCCCTCGCCCTCTCGCCGCCGGGAGAGGGGGAACGCCTTCAGAGGGTTGTGCGGATCTCTAAAGCCGTTTTACCCAGAGGGCAGGAGAGGATGCGCAAGGCGGGCTGAGCTGCCCTTGCCCTTGCATCTTCCTTGCATCCATTGGGAATCGTCAATCTTCGCGCCCCTCGGCGCGCGGCCGTGTCCTCCAGGCGCGGCCCGATTCCCCCCCACAAGGAGGTCCACCATGACCAAGAAGATCGCGATCTGCTCGCTGCTTCTGCTGCTGAGTCTCTTCGTCGCCGAACCCGTGTTCGCCTGCTCGTGCATCGCGCCGCCTCCTCCGCAGGAAGCGGCCCAGCAAGCGGCGGCCGTGTTTACCGGCACGGTCGTCAGCGTCACCCAGGTTGGAAGCCAGCAGGAGGTGCGAATCCGCGTGGAGCGGGTCTGGAAGGGAGCGAAGTGCGGCGAAATCACCATCCTGACCCCCCTCGACGAGGCGGCCTGCGGATTCAACTTCCAGACGGGGCAGAGCTATCTGGTCTACGCCGACCGGCAGCAAGGCAAGCTCAGCACCAATCTCTGCACCCGGACCACTTCGACCTCCGCGGCCAGCGAGGATCTGGCGGCGTTGGGCGAGCCCAAGCAGGTCTGCCAGTAGGACCTCACCCCCTGTCCCCCTCTCCCATCGCCCTCCCACCGCCCGGGAGAGGGGGAACGCCCTTCAGAGGGTATGCGGGTTTCTAAAGCCGTTTCACCCAGAGGCAGGCGGTTCGGACCTTGCTCCACAAGGGGAAGTCGGCGGTGATCAATTCGCATCCCAGATGGCGGGCTAAAATTACAAAAATGGCGTCATAGGGAGAGACTTGATGACTGAAGCTGAAGGAGAGGGCTTCTGGAATCAGCACCGTCGTACTCACAAATTCGAGGGGAAGTTGGATCATTCTCGCCCAGACTTCCCCAGCCTCCTCGGCTGTGAGGCCGTCCCGTCGCTTGACCCATAGAGTGTTTGAGAACTCGTAGAAGAGGAATGAGGGAACAATGATCTGGCTTACTCCCCGATCCATCTCGAGGAGGAAGGCTCTGGCCCTGTCTGTGCCGTCCTCCTGTACAAACCACTTGATGAGGACGTTGGTATCAAGAACCCGCCTTACCATTCGCCGTTTCGGAGCGCACGGATGAGGGGAGTGCTGTCCGGCATCGGTCCGATCTCTTCGCGAAGCTTTTCGATACTCTCCCGCAAACCAGGATCGAGTGGTTTGGGTGGACCGAGATCCCGAGTCAGGAGCTTCGCAATGTAATCCGACAAGCTCATCCTGTGGAGGCGGGACTCTTCTTCGAGCCTCTCGACCACGTTCTCCTCAAGCATCAGGTCGACATGCTTCAACGGAACGGCCACAGAGGTCCTCCTTCTCCAATCCCCCTCCATTATACCCGGGAAGCGTGCCTAGTAAAGCCCCGACGGCAACCGCGGCGACGAGATCAGCCGTTCGAACTCCTCCCAACGCCTGGCCGGGGCGTCCTCGGTGCCGCCCCGGCGTTCGATGTACTCCCGCACGAGGTCCTGGCCCAGGTTGTAGTTGATGACGTAGCTCCGGTACTGGTCCATGAAGCGGACCCTCTGGGCGGCCTGCTCGGGGGACATGAGGGTGTAGCGGACGAGCCAGTCCTCCGCGTCCTTGCGGGAGATCTCACCGTTCAGGTAGCGCCGGGCCGCCTCGTTACCAGCGTAGCTGAGCCCCTGGATGTGCTCCTGCACTTCGTAATACCTCGCGGCCGTGGTCGGATCGAGACCAGCCAGGGGGAAGAGCACGTCGCGCTCGAAGGCGATCCGCTCGGGGCCGGGGAAGGCCACCTCGATGCCGAAGTTCGCCGTGCCCTCGGCGATGAGCGACTGCGGCGAGAAGAGGGGATAGACCGAATACTCGGGCCAGCCGCGGTCCCGCACGAGATGCTTTTCGAGCAGCGCGTTGTAGACGTGATGGCCGGGGTAGCCCTCGTGGCAGGCCAGATCGATGGCGCGGTCGATGTAGATCGGCAGGTCCGTGTTGACCTGGATGAGGCTGTGGAAGCCCCCCTTGTACCAGTTGTAGGCGCTCCAGGTCTTGCCCGTGACGTACTCCACCACGAAGCTCTCGCCGGCCGGCAGCTCGATGTGCTCGCCCGTGCGGCGGCGGCACTCCTCGATGGCCGCGCGGAACACCGCATCGAGCCGGTCCTGCGGGATGGCGAAGCCCCTCCGGAACTCCTCCCGACGTGCTTGGAGAGGACCCTCTCCCGGCAGGGCCGCCTCCAGCCGGTCGAGGATCCGCTGGAAGTGCTCCGCGGTGTTGGTCGGAGCCACGGCGTCGTAGAGCGTCTTGGACTCTTCGTCGAAACGGAGCTTCTTGCCCGAGAGCATGTCCACCCGCGCGACGAGCGACTGGAGCTGGCGCACGAGATATTGATGACGCAGGCGCTCGAGCTCGTCCCCACCGGTGGGCGGCTTGGCGCCGAGCCGGGCGATCAGGGATTCGGCTTCGGAGCGGATCTCGGGAAGGGGGTGTTTTCGCGCCTCCGCCTCGGTCCTCCACTCGGGAGGACCGTAGTACGCGTCGACGTAGTCGGAGTCGTGCTGTCCAACGGCGAGGACCAGCTTGACGTAGGATTCGGCGATCGGATTCATTGGTGAGGCGCCCTCGTTGACGCGGGCCGGACCGCCCTGTGCAGAGCAGCCCGCCGCGAGAAGGGAGATCGTCGTGAGGACGATCGCGGCCAGCGGAGGAAGCGGGTTTCTGGACATCGCCGGGGAGCTTAGCACGCACCCGGGACCGGCCCGGGGGACCTAGTTTCCTTCTGCTGAAGAGAGGTGAAGAAAGGGATTGACGGCGCGTACAGTACCGTAGATCCGGTCGTGCTGAAAATCCTCGCTGATCAGCTCGGAGAGGCCATAGACCTCGGCGTACGCCCAAAGGTGGGAGTCGTACCAGGAGAGCTGATAGTCCACAACGCCACGGAGAGCCGTCTGCAGGACGAAACGATTCGGATAGAGCACGTCGAATTCTCTCAACAAGAACTCGACTTCCCAGGATGCCTCGTCGTTGGTGAGGAGCCGCGGCCTCGTCTTGGTCGCCCTCGTGACCACAGAGAAGAATTCGAGGATCGCCTGGTGCGCAATTCGCCCCGATCCATCTGCGACACACCGCCGCCAGATGTCTCCAGCGATGTGCTGCTTCTCCGGAGAGCGATGATCGAAACGATAGACCAGGATGTTCGTGTCAATCAGGACAGCCACGGTCGTAGAGCTCTTCCCGCGTCCACCCTCGATCCTCGGTGGGCTCCACGGGGCCCAGTCTCTGCTCCCGGGCGCGCTGCCGCCGCGTCGACTCATCAAAGAGCTTGAGGCGCTCCTCGACGCTGAGCTGTTCCTCAGGAGAAGAGAGGATCAGCCGAATTCCATCCCCATCGGGCTGCCACTCGATTTCGTCGCCGGGCTTGATCCTGTACAGCCGGGCGATGTCCTCCGGCACCTTGACCTCCAGATCGCGGGTCACTTTCGACATGGTCCTGGATTCTGCCACAAGTCGCCTCCTGAGGGAAGAGGATCGTTCCCAGGCATTACCCTCAGAACCGGTACGACACCCCGAGCGACACCACCGGATAGAGATCATAGTCGGCCGCGTCCTCTTCGATGTCCCGCTCTTCGCGGTCGAGGAGGATCTGGAGGGCTTCGCGCGCTCCCGGGGTGGTGTTGATCGGGCTGTTGGCGGGGAGGACAGGGGTGAGGGTCACGTCGGCTTCGCCCTGGAAGATCACGCCGAGGTCCAAGGAGAAGCCCCAGCCTCTTCCTGCAGCCACGGCGTTGCCCCAGCCGAGCCCGGCGTAGGGGACTACCGGGTCGAACTCGATCGTGCCGTCCAGGGTGCCGAGGATGCTCACCGGGACGGGGACGCCTCCGATCACGTAGCTCCCCGAGGCCGGCGGGAGGCTCGAGCCCTCGATCTCGGTGCTGTTGTAGACCGCTCCACCGGTGAGGCGGAAGCCGCGGCCCCCCGGGTGCCAGTCGAGGAGGCCGGTGAACGTCCGCAGCCGGGCCTCGGCGTCGTACTCGATGTCGCTCGCCTCCTGGCGGTCGGAGTAGTCGTAGCCGTTGGCACCGATGCGGGCGTTGAGCTGGGGCCCGAGCCCCACGGTCAGCTCGGCCCCGATGCCGAGGGTGCCGGCCTTGGCGGAGACCGCGACCTGGGCCCGACCCGGAGCGGCGGCGAGAGCGAAAAGAAGGACGGCGAGGAGGATCGTCTTCCAGGAGATGGCGTTCATGACCCACCTCGTCATGCAAGGCCGGGGCCTTGGCCAGGTAGTAGACTGCCCCAGGTGCGAGAAAGGATGGAACGATGCAGATCGGCATGATCGGACTGGGCCGCATGGGCGGCAACATGGTGCGTCGTCTGCTCCGGGGCGGGCACGAGTGCGTGGTCTACGACCTCAATCCGGCCGCGGTGGAGGCCTTGGCGGGCGAAGGAGCGACCGGATCGTCGTCGCTGGAGGACTTCGTGGCGAAGCTCCGGCCCCCGCGGACCGCGTGGCTGATGGTTCCGGCGGGAGGGCCCACCGAAAGTATGGTGCGGCTCCTGGGCGAGCGGCTGCAGCCGGACGACGTGATCATCGACGGCGGCAACTCCCATTTCAAGGACGACGTGCGCCGGGCTCGCGAGCTGGCCTCCAGGGGCATCCATTACGTGGACGCCGGCACGAGCGGCGGCATCTGGGGGCTCGAGCGCGGCTACTGCCTGATGATCGGCGGCGGGCGCGGGGTGGTCGCGCGGCTCGATCCGATCTGGAAGACGCTGGCCCCGGGCCGCGGGGACATCCCGCAGACCCCTGGACGCGAAGGCAAGGGGGGCACCGCCGAGGAGGGGTATCTCCATTGCGGGCCGGTCGGCGCGGGGCACTTCGTGAAGATGGTCCACAACGGCATCGAGTACGGCCTGATGCAGGCCTACGCCGAGGGGTTCGACATCTTCCGCAACGCCGCGTCGCAGCAGCTTCCCGAAGACATCCGCTACGAGCTCGACCTCGCGGACATCGCGGAAGTGTGGCGTCGGGGGAGCGTCGTCTCCTCGTGGCTGCTCGACCTCACCGCGAGCGCGCTCGCCGAGAGCCCGGATCTCGCCGGCTACACGGGCTTCGTGCAGGATTCCGGCGAGGGGCGCTGGACGATCATGGCGGCGATCGAGGAGGCCGTGCCCGTGGATGTGCTCGCGACCTCGCTCTTTGCCCGCTTCCGCTCGCGGCAGGAGCACACCTTCGCGGACAAGGTGCTCTCCGCGATGCGCAACAAGTTCGGCGGCCACGTCGAGCGGCCGGCGGGCGGTTGATCGATCGGAGCGAGCCATGGCCATTCCCGAGATGCTGGAGACCGAGGTGAGCGGGCCGGCGAGCGAGCCCGCGCCCCCGTGCGTGATGGTGATCTTCGGCGCGACCGGCGATCTGACCAAACGCAAGCTCGTGCCCGCGCTGTACAACCTGGCCGCGGGGGGCCTGCTGACCGATCAGTTCGCGGTCCTCTGCGTCAGCCGCTCGCCGATGAATGACGACGAGTTCCGCCAGAGGATGACGAGCGACCTGCGGCGCTTCGCCACCTCCGAGGTGGACGACGAGAGGATCGACTGGCTGATCCGCCGCGTCCACTATCTCGCGGGGGATTTTGGCGACCCGGGCCTGTACCACCTGCTGCGCGAGCGGCTCGCGCGGCTGGACCAGGAATTCCACACCGGGGGCTCCTGCCTCTTCTATCTCGCGGTCCCGCCGAGCCTGTTCTGCGAGCTCATCGAACGGCTCGGCGCCACCGGCTTGACAATAGAGGAGGAGGGCCGCTGGCGGCGGGTGATCATCGAAAAGCCCTTCGGCCACGACCTCGACTCCGCCCGGGCTCTCAACCGCCAGATCCGCGAGGTCCTCGGCGAGGGCCAGATCTACCGGATCGATCACTACCTCGGCAAGGAGACGGTGCAGAACATCATGGTGTTCCGCTTCGCCAACGGCATCTTCGAGCCGATCTGGAACCGACGCTACGGCGACCACGTGCAGATCACCGTGGCCGAAACGGTGGGGGTGGAGGGCCGGGGCGGCTATTACGAGGAGGCGGGCGCGCTGCGGGACATGGTCCAGAACCACATGTTCCAGCTCCTGGCGCTGACCGCGATGGAGCCGCCCGTCTCGTTCGCGGCCGACGCGGTGCGCGACGAGCGCGTGAAGGTCCTCTCGGCCATTCGTCCCCTCTCCCCGGAAGATGTGCTGCGGCAGGCCGTGCGCGGCCAGTACGGCGAGGGCACGATGGACGGCTCACGGGTGCCGGCCTACCGCTCCGAGCCATCGGTCTCTCCCACGTCGGCCACCGAGACCTACGCGGCGCTCGAGCTGTTCGTCGACAACTGGCGGTGGGCCGACGTGCCGTTTTACTTGCGCACCGGCAAGCGCCTGCCGAAGCGCGCGACGGAGATCGCGATCCAGTTCAAGCGCGCGCCGCTCATGCTCTTCCGCGAGACCTCCGTGGAGCGCCTGAGCCCCAATCTGCTCGTGCTGCACATCCAACCGGACGAGGGCATCTCGCTCCGCTTCGAAGGCAAGATCCCCGGGCCGGTGGTGCGCCTCGGGACCGTGCGGATGAGCTTCGAGTACGAGGACTATTTCAAGAGCACGGCCCACACCGGCTATGAGACGCTCCTCTACGACTGCATGACCGGGGACTCCACTCTCTTCCACCGCAGCGACATGGTGGAGACGGGTTGGAGCGTCGTGACTCCGATCCTCGACGTCTGGAAGGCGCTCAACCCCCGCAACTTCCCCAACTACGCCGCGAGCACCTGGGGACCGAAGGAGGCGGACGAGCTGATCCAGAAGGACGGGCGGCGGTGGCGGAGCTGAGCGAGGTCCGCGTCTTCTCCGATGCCGCGGAGCTCGCCCGCGCCGCGGCCGAAGCCGTGGCAGAGGCCGCCGGGGAGACGGCGCGGCACGCTGATCGATTCACCCTCGCCCTCTCCGGAGGCTCGACGCCGGAGGCGACATATCGCCTCCTCGCGAGCCGCGAGGAGCCCTTTCGTGATCGGTTGCCCTGGAGCCTGATCCATTTCTTCTGGGGCGACGAGCGGCACGTCCCGCCCGATCATCCGGAGAGCAACTTTCGCATGGCGAGCCGGGCGATGCTCGACGCGGTGCCCGTGCCGCCGGGCAACATCCATCCCATCCCCGGCGAGGAGCCCGATGCGGCGAGGGCCGCGGGAGAGTACGAGGCAGAGCTGCGGTCGTCTTTCCAGCTCTCGCGCGGCGAGCCGCCGCGCTTCGATCTCGTCCTGCTGGGCCTGGGAGCGGACGGCCACACGGCTTCGCTCTTTCCGGGCACCCGCGCGATCCACGAGCGCGAGCGCCTCGTCGTGGCGCACTGGGTCGACAAGCTCGGCGCCTTCCGCATCACGCTCACTCCGCCGGTTTTCAACGCCGCGGCGCGGGTGATCTTCCTGGTGAGCGGAGAGACCAAGGCCGGAGCGCTGCGCGCGGTGCTCCGGGGCGACTTCGAGCCGGACCGGGTTCCGGCGCAGATCGTGCGCCCGGTGAACGGCAGCCTGGTGTGGATGGTGGATCGAAAGGCGGCGCGGGACCTCGCGGCCGCCGGCTGACTTTGAAGCAGCACGACGTTCTCGCCATGGGGCGCAGGCGACTCCGCCGTGCAAGGCGACGCAGGTCAGGAGAAGTTGGGAACGACGACAGTGAAATCGCGCCCCGGAAAGTTCCAAAACGTCGCCCTTGAAAAACGCCGCAGGACCCGCCGGAACGACTGCACCGCCCGAGCCCTGCGGCCCTCTCGCGAAGGCCGCTCTACTTGGTCCCCTTGGTGGCGCTCTTCCTGGCAGTCTTCTTCGCGCCGGTTCCTTTCGAAGCGGTCTTCTTGGCCGTCACCTTCTTGGCGGCGGTGGTCTTCTTGGCGGCGGTTTTCTTGCCCGCGGTCACGGTCTTCTTCGCACTCCCGCTCTTCTTGGCGCCGCCGGTCTTCTTCGCACCACCGGTCTTCTTCGCGCCACCGCCGGTCTTCTTCGCACCACCGGTGCTCTTCGTGCCCGTGGTCTTCTTGGCTCCGCCCGTCTTCTTGGCGGCTGCCTTCGCGCCGCCGGTCTTCTTCGCACCACCGCTCTTCTTGGCCGGAGTCTTCTTCGCGCCCGAATCATCCATGGTTGCCATTCTCTCTCTCCTTTCAGAGTCTGCCCACACCACGTGGGCATGTAGTTTCAGTTAGGGTACGCCCACTAGATCTTGGGCGTCAAGAGATTTTACGCCGCAAGTTCTAGTATCGTGCCAAGAAGGAGCGGAAAAGGAGGTCCACGAAGTCCAGCCGGAGGCCTAGCGCGGACCGGAAACGGATCCGTTCCGACCTGGCGGCGGGAGCAGAAACAAGAGGACGCCCCAAGGGGGCGTCCTCTCAAAACCGCGGTGTTTGCTGGGTTTTGCGCTAGTGCGCGTTGTGGCGCAGGCCGTGGCGCAGGGTCATCCAGAGGATCTTGAAGTCGAGGGAGAGAGACCAGTTCTGGATGTAGTAGAGGTCGTACTGGATGCGCTTCTTGATCGAGGTGTTGCCACGCCAGCCGTGGACCTGGGCCCAGCCGGTGATGCCGGACTTCACGCGGTGGCGGAGCATGTAGCGCGGGATCTTGTGCTTGAACTCCCGCACGAACGTGGGCCGCTCGGGACGCGGACCGACGATGGCCATGTCGCCCCGGAGCACGTTCAGGATTTGCGGCAGCTCGTCCAAAGACCAGCGGCGCAGAAAACTTCCGACGCGGGTGCGGCGCGGATCGTCCTTGATCGCCCACACCGGACCGCTGGTGGCTTCGGCGTCGACCCGCATGGACCGGAACTTGAAGATCATGAACGAGCGTCCGTCGAGCCCCATGCGCTCCTGGCGGTAGAAGATCGGCCCGCGGTCCTCGATCCAGATGGCGAGGGCGATCAGGGGGAAGACCGGCAGGAGGGCGAGCAATCCGATGATTGCGATCGCGAGATCGACCCCCCGCTTGACCAGCGTGTTCCATCCCTGGAGCGGCACCTGCGAGAGATTGATCACCGGCGTGCCGTCCAGGTCCTCCAAGGCCGCGTTGAGCGTGGCGTACTGGAGGATGTCGGGCACGAGCTTGGTCTCCACGCACTCGCGGGCCATGAGATCGAGGAGCTGGAGGATCTTCCTGTGCGCCTCGAGCGGCAGGGTGATGAACACCTGATCGATCCTGTGGGCCGCGAGCACCTCCTCCGCCTGGCGGGTCGTGCCCAGCACGGGCACGCCGCACACGAGGGTGCCGGCCTTGCCCGGATCGTCGTCGAGGAAGCCCGCCACCTCGAAGCCGAGCTCGCGGTGCGCGAGGATCTTGGTGGTGATCTCGCGGCCGAGGAGCCCCGCGCCCACCACGAGGATGCGCTGCAGGTTGTGCCCGGAGCTGCGCACCCGCCGCAGGAACGAGCGCACGCCCATGCGGGTCGACGACACGAACAGCAGGTCGACCAACGCGAAGAGGCCGAGGAAGGCGCGGCTGTAGGTGAAGTACTCGGTGCTGCCCGGGGCTGCCGGCGGGCGGTACCAGGCGATGACCACCGACAGCAGCACGCTCGCGAGGAGCACGGCGAGCACGATCGTCAGGATCTCGTCCACGCGGCTGCGTCCGCGCCGGCTCTGGTAGAGCCCGTGGAAGTAGAAGACGATCGGCCAGAGCACGAGGATGAACGGGACGAGCCGCAGGTAGGGCCCGAGGTCGGGCACGTTCTTGGTGACGGGGATGACTTCGAGCTCGAAACGGAGGATCCAGGCCGCGAAGAACGCTGCGAGCGTGGCGGCGAGGTCCGCGAAGAGGTACAGGCCGGCCGTTTTACGATGGCGTTCTTGGATCAAAGGAAGGCACCCTCAACTCGGAAATCGATGGGACAAGAGACATCGGATGCGATCGGAGAATCGCGCAATGGAGAAAGACTCGGCCCGATCGCGCAGGTCCAAGGCATTGAATCCGATCTGACGCGCTTTGTCAATCGCCTCGGCCAGGGCGGTTGGCCCCTCCCAGTCCGGGTAGAGCGTGCCGTGCCGGCCGTCCTCCACCACGTCGAGGATCCCCCCGCGGGCCACGGCCACCACCGGCGTGCCGCAGGCCAGGGCCTCCACCGAGGCGATCCCGAAGTCCTCCACCCCGGGCTGGAGGAAGAGCCGGGCCCCCCGGTAGAGCTCCCGCAGCCGCTCGGGGCTGACCTTGCCCAGGAACCGGACGTTCGAGCCGGCCATCGCCGCCAGGCGCCTGCGCTCCGGCCCCTCGCCCACCACCCGGAGCTCCAACCCCAGCTTCTCGCAGGCCGCCATGGCGTGCTCGATGCGCTTGTAGGGGGCCAGGGCGGAGACCATGAGGCAGTACTCACCACGGTCCTTCTCCCGGCCCGGGGTGTAGAAACCCACGTCCACGGGCGGGTGCACCACCTCCGCGGGCCGGCCGTAGTACGCCTGGATGCGGCGCGCGACGAAGCTCGAGTTGGCCACGTAGACGTTTACGCGCGAGGCGGACGAGGCGTCCCAGGCGCGCAGGCCCGACAGGGTCACGGAGCGCAACCGGGCTCCGAGCCCCTTGCGGTTGGGGAAATAGGCGTGCTCCTGGTCCCAGGCGTACCGCATGGGAGTGTGGCAGTAGCAGAGGTGGAAGGCGTCCGGCGAGGGGATCACTCCCTTGGCAACGCAGTGGCTGGAGCTGACGATGACGTCGAACTCCGTCACGTCGAATTCCTCGATCGCCACCGGGAAGAGGGGCAGATAGCCCCGGTACCGCCGGCGCAGCCGGGGCGCCTTCTGGAGAAAGCTGGTGTGGATCGGGTGTTTTTCGAGCGCCGGGCTGACGCTGCCCGGGAAGTGGAACAGGGTATAGATGGGCGCTTCGGGGAACAGGCCGGCGAGGGCCTCCAGCACCTTCTCGCCGCCTCGCATGCCGGTGAGCCAGTCGTGCACCAGGGCCACCCGCGGCCTGGGCGGCTGGAGGAAGGGAGGGGGCGGCGCGGGACGGCCGGTCATGCCTCCTCGCTCCCGGGCCGCGCCGGGGCCGGCTCCCGGCCTTCGATCACGGCCCTGTAGATGTCCAGCGTCTTGCGGGCGGCCTTCTCCCAGCGGAAGTCCTCGGCCCGGCGGGCGCCGAGTTGGGCGAAGCGGGCGCGGTAGTCGGCGTCGCCCAGGCAGCGGGCGATGGCCCGGGCCATCCCGTCCACGTCCAGAGGATCGACCATCTGGGCGTAACCTTCGGCGATCTCCTTCAACGCCGACGTGTTCGACGTGATCACCGCCACCCCGGAGGCCATGGCCTCGATCACGGGCAGGCCGAACCCCTCGTACAGGGTCGGATAGAGGAACAGGGTCGCCCCCTGATAGATCGCCGGCAGGGCCTCCTGGGCCACGTGCCCGAGGAGGCGCACGCGGCCCCCGATCCCCAGATGCTCCGCCCGCTGGCGGATCTTGAACTCCGAGCCGTCGCGATGCCCCACGCAGATCAGCGGGGCGTCGAAGGGGGCGATCTTCAGCGCCCGGGCGTAGGCCTTCACCACGTTGTCCAGGTTCTTGTGCGGCTTGGGATTGCCCACGAAGAGAAGGTAGGGCTGGCTCACCCCCAGGTCGCGGAGCCAGCGCTGGAGCTCGTCGGTCGACAGCTTCTTGCGAAAGACGTCCTCGACCCCGTTGTGGACCACCTGGATCTTCCGGCCGTCCACCTCGAAGTGGTGCATCAGGTCGGAGCGGGTGTTCTGGGAGACGGCGATGATCCGGTCCCCGCGGGAGAGGCTGCGGCGGATCATGCGCTGGGCGTAGAGGAATGCCAGGTTGCTCGGCAGGAACTCCGGATAGAGGAGATGGATAATGTCGTGGATCGTCACCACCACCCGGCACTGCACCCAGGCGGGCAGCACGTAGTGAGTCGAGTGGTAGAGGTCGAGCTTCCTCCGGTGGAGGTGCCAGGAGAGGGACACCAGCTCCCGGAGGGAGTAGACCGGCGAGGTCTCGGTGGACACCTGGAAGTTCTCGGGCAGATCCCGCAGGCCGTCCCGGTCGCCGGGCTTGGCCAGGAGCACGTAGCGGTTTTCGGAATCGATCGCCGCCAGCGACCGGATCAGGTTCCGCACATAGGTCCCGATGCCGAAGTCCTGGATCTTGCGGGCGTCGATACCGATCGTATAGGCCAAAACCTGCTCTCCGGTAAAAAAGGGGACGGGGCTTGCATTCTAGTCGATTTGGTCTATTTGCGCATCGCCCAGGGTTTCCACCCTAGGCTGACCGTTACATCGCCCTGGGGGCGATGGATCGCTCCTCTGGAGCGACGTTCGGGGAGCCCAGGGTGGAAACCCTGGGCG